>JASMLY010000065.1 GCA_030748455.1 Phycisphaerales bacterium
TGACTCAAGTGTGATTTCGCGGGATGCTTTTAACACAGTTGTCGCCTCTTTGTTCGATTCGCGAACATTTGAGAACGCTTTTCCCTTAACAATATTCACTTCAAGGTCATTGTCACGAGAGTTTTCGCCAACAATTTGCCCACCGTAAATAACTTCTTGTGGTTCCACGAATAAGATACCTCGTTGGGAAATATTTAGCATTGCGTATGTGGTTGCACTTCCAGGGGCAGTTGCAATCAAAACACCGTTCGCCCTTCGATACATCGTTGTTCTCGTTGGTGCATACTTTTGAAAGCAATGATACATAACCGCTTCACCTGCAGTTGCTGTCAACATGTGACTTCGCAACCCAATTAAACCACGAGCAGGTATTTCGCACTCTATGTGCATTCTGTCTCCGCGTTGTTCAAGTGATTGCACTTCACCGCCTCGAATTCCAAGTAATTCCATTGCAGCGCCAACGTAATTTTCATCAACATCAATCGTGAGCAATTCAATCGGCTCACACTTCACACCATCAATTTCTTTTTCTATAACTTGAGGGCGACCGACTGTTAACTCATATCCCTCGCGTCGCATATTTTCAAGAAGAATGCCTAAGTGCAATAAGCCGCGTCCCGAGACCTTAAATTCTTCAGAGGAATCCCCTGCTTCAACTCTTAGTGCCAAATTACTTCGTAGTTCGCGTTGCAACCTATCTGAGATTTGTCTCGATGTTACAAACTTACCTGAAGTACCTGCATTAGGTGAATCGTTCACACGGAATAACATATGCAACGTTGGCTCATCAACTGCAATTCGTGCAATAGGGTTTGGCTGCTCGGGACAAGCAATCGTATCGCCGATTTCAAAATCACCAATACCTTCAACCGCACACAAATCACCAACTGAAACAAGTTCGGCAGGTGCTTTACCTAAATCTTTAAACCTATAAACCTTCTGTGCACGAACTTGTCGTTGTTCATGCTCGTGACAAATAGTCACAACTTGCCCAGCAGAAAGCGCCCCAGCCATTACCCTTCCTATTGCAATTCGACCTGCATATGGTGAATAATCTGCACTTGCAATCAGCATTTGTAATGGAACATCTGCATAGCCAACTGGTGCAGGCAAGTGCGACATAATTGCATCAAGGAGCGGTTGCATGTTGCCTTCAAATACACCTTCTTCTTCAGTCGACCAGCCATCACGGCCAGAAGCATAAATTACCTGAAAATCCAATCGTTCATCACTTGCACCAAGTGCAACAAGCAAATCAAAAACCTCGTTGACTACTTCTTCTACTCGTGCGTTTGGTCGATCGCATTTGTTGACCACAACAATAATCGGATGGTCGAGTTCAAGCGCCTTGCCAAGTACGAATCGAGTTTGCGGCATTGGTCCCTCAAAGGCATCAACTAGTAAGAGAACACCATCAGCCATTTTCAAAACACGTTCAACCTCGCCGCCAAAGTCAGCGTGACCTGGAGTATCAATAATATTTATTCGGCAGGTCTTATCAGAGTGCTCACCTGATTGTGGTCGGTATGTAACAGCGCAATTCTTCGATGTGATTGTTATACCACGCTCTTTCTCTAGCGGGTCAGAGTCAAGCACACAATCCGACTCAGCACGGTTTAATTTCATCGCCCCGCAAAATGCAAGCATCGAATCAACAAGCGTCGTTTTGCCATGGTCAACGTGCGCAACTATGGCGACATTTCTTAAGTTTGGGTCAGCAGTGTGGAGCATGAGTATCGGTTCCTGCGATAAGTGAGGAGAACTCCGTATTCTACATCAACAAACCTCTACTGCGTTAGTTCGCTATCCTTCACAAACCAAAAGTTGTACATCAGTGTCGATAAGGGTGCTTCAAGAGGATCCTTAGCACGAGCGGTTAGCTTTGGCAAAGGATTTTTGCAATGATTAAATGCCCGCTCAGGATTTTCTAAGCGTTCAATTATGTGGAGAAGAATACTTCGCGCTTGGTCATCTGCATCTTTGAGTTTCTCTTTCAAAAGGGGCACTGCTTTTGGGCCAAGGTGATAGATTGCCGGAGCAGCAATCTTCGCATCGCCATAAAATCTATTGTCAAGCAGGTGTGGGAACAAAATATTGATGACTGTTTCCCTTTTCTCTGTACTTCCTGCAAAGCCAGCAATTGTTGCTGCTAAAAAACGCTGTTGTACATCTGAACTCTCAATCGCTTCAAGTACATATTGCGACGAGATGCTCCACCAGCGCAACAAATACTCCGCCGCTTGTCTTGCATTTCCCTCCATCATCTCCCACCCATCAACGCCTCCGTCATCATGTAAATCTGAAACACAAGCTACAAGCAATATTTCCGAAGGGACTTCGATTCGTTGACGAAGCATTTGTGCGGCGAGCACCTTAGATTGACCATCCCCAACCATTGTTTCGTGCCTAAGTGCTTCAATCGAGTCTGGCCAAAGCTTCTTAAGCATCGACCGTGCACTAGAGGCGCTTCCCCATATTCCATCATTGCGTAAATCCTTTGCAAGAATCGTAGCAAGTGCACGAGCTGATCTTCCATTAACACTTCCACTTCGTACTCTCTTCACAATTTCCTTTCGCAAATCAGTACGCGTCATTCCAAAAGATGTGTCTGCAAGGATGACCAGTGGATACGTTGGCATAACACGGGTCCATGTTCCATTTCGTACAGGACCCAAATACCCAGTTACGACTGCAACTGTTAGAAATACCACACCAATATTTCCGAATTTAAAACGACGACCATCTTTTTTGAGACGGCTAGCTTTTGAATCTGTTCCGCATTCTGGACATTGAACCATGCCTTGCGAATCTGCTTCTTGTCCCTTCAGTATGTACCAACATCTCCCCCGCCAAAAAAACCAACCCATTGTGCATATTTGCCACCAAGTTCGTCTCTTCCCTTTACATCGACAACGCTCTCCACGAGGCCATGTCCGAACAGCAATAGTCAAGATCACTACGCTCAGCCCGCTGGCCACTGTAAAAACCCACGCTGCATATTGTTCGCCCACGGTAGATAGCATAACGGGATTCACCACGGTCTGTGGCATTCTTAAATCCTAGAATAAAGCCGGTACTCAAAGTCAGGGTACAATGTTTCTATGCGAATACTCATGTCATTACTCGTTTTAGCAACCCTAGTTTCGTGCAAAACTGTTGAGCGTGCTGGTGAAAACCCCCGTGCAATTCGATCTACAGGCACCCTAACGGGTGAAGTTCCTAACATGCTCCGCGGTACGATTAAACAACATGTTGCCATGATGGGATACGAATCGACTTTTAGTGACACTTACAAGCCAATGCTAGCTGCTGGATATGGCTTGGTTGTTGGACTTAATGGCACGGGATCGAATGAAATGCCGCCTCAAGTCCGCGCGCATATGATTGCAGACCTAGCAAGAAGAGGTTTAGGCGAATCAACCCGTGGCTGGGGAAACTTGTCTCCCGCACAATTACTAGATTCGAAAGACACCGCTGTCGTCATTGTTGAAGCCGTCATACCTCAGGCAGCAACTGGCAGGAAACCATCAAGAGGCAACTTGCATCCTGACCATCCATCACTCAGTGGAACCAGATTTGATTTACACGTGTTTGCAGAACCCAGTAGCGCAACATCAAGTCTAGAAGGTGGCTACTTAATTCCAACATTCCTTCGCCTTGGACAACTTACAACTGGAAAATCCCAAGCACGAGAAGTTGCAACAGCAAGTGGGAATCTGTTTATCAATCCTTTTGCAGAACCAGGTGCCATAGGCAAAGATTCTGTTCGCCGAAATGCTGGGAGAATTCTCGATGGCGGGGAAGTGCTTCATAATGTACCTATGCGACTCGTGCTTATTGATCCAAGCCACACTCGTGCAACAATGATTCAAACAGCAATTAACCGTGTTTTTCCAGAAGAGTTTGGTCAAGATGGTCCTACTGCCCATGGCATGAGTGATGAACAAATTGAAATTCGCGTACCCCCTTCATGGAAAGATGATGTGCCTACATTCATGAACCTAATGACGCACATCACGATGAGATTGCAAAACCCAGAGTCAACATCCCTCAAAATAAAGCGACTTCTTTTACAAGACCCTAGCCCAAAAAATGCAGATGCAGCGATGTGGCGATGGCGGGCTATCGGAGAGCGAGCACTTCCTATCACACGCCAACTGTATGATTATTCGGATGAACTCCCTCGCCTTGCAGCGCTTCGAGCCGGCGGTGGACTAAACGACCCTATGAGTGTTCCATTTCTTATCGAAATGGCAACCTCAGATATCGCCCTTGGCAGTCGACTCGATGCAATTGATATGTTGAAAGAGATGCCAGCTGATTTTAGAATTGAAATGGGACTTCGACCACTCTTAGATACCAACGACTTGGAAATTCGACTCCGCACAGCCGAAACCCTCGCCCACCGTGAGGACCCAATTATCAAACAGTACACTGTAAACCATAAATTCGATTTACTTCTTGTACCCTCAAAACACAACACGATATATGTCACCCAAACGGGATGGCCACAGATAATTTTAACCGGTAACATCGAGATTGAGCGACCCCTAATGTTGTCAACATGGAGCAATAATTTACTAATTAAGGATACTCCTGAAGATCCAAAAACCATCGATGTCCGATACCGAGATGAAGATTACCAAAGAACGGTTCTTGAAACTGTCGCCCCAGACTTACCAACATTTACGATGTTTCTTGCTCATCAACCCACGCCAGAGGAACCTGCCCCAGGCCTAGATCTTTCATACAGCCGAACCCTTGGTGCCCTCCATGCACTATGGCGCCAAGACTATCTCAATGCTGATTTTAAGGTCGAACAAGACCGCCTTCTTGCTGCCATACAACGGCTTACATCAGAGACGAGTTACACCCCACGACCTGATTTTGGAGAGGAAGAAGAAATTGTATCTGAAGAGGAAGGAACAAGATTTATGCCAACTGCCCCACCAGTGGTTGCTGAAGAACAAGATACGGAACCATAATCACTGTTTTTTGCTGTTCTGATTGCAATAACCCCGATAATTCACTTGGCAATTCAGTTTTTCTCGCTACTATAGCACTCATGTAACCCTACTTTTTGGGTGCATGAACTGACTTTAGGACGGAGTCATGGCACAAGACAGGAGGTCTTTCTTTACATGCGGCTATCTAAAATCACCATTGCAGGATTCAAATCATTCGCCGATTCTACGGAGTTTGTTTTTGATGCACCAGTTATTGGCATTGTTGGTCCCAACGGATGTGGTAAGTCCAATGTTGTTGATGCCATTAAGTGGGTCCTTGGGGAAAGATCAGCGAAAAGCCTGCGCGGTGAAGCCATGCTCGATGTCATCTTCGCTGGATCAGCTGTTCGTAAACCTCTTGGAGCAGCATCCGTCACATTAACCTTTGACAATCCAACCATAAATTCATCTGCAACGGACAACACCAATCGTCGCTTCCTCTCTGTAAATACTGATGAAGTCGGAGTAACTCGTCGCCTATTTCGAGATGGACGAAGTGAGTACCTTATCAACGGGAACAAAGTTCGACTTAAAGATATCCGCGAATTATTCCTCGACACTGGAATTGGCACCAACGCCTATTCAATTATTGAACAAGGTCGAGTTGCAGCAATGCTCAATGCAAACCCAACTGAACGCAGAAGCATCCTTGAAGAAGCAGCTGGCGTGGCAAGGTTTAAATCTAGAAGAAAAGAGGCACAACGAAAACTAGAACGAACCGAAATAAACCTAGTTCGTGTTCGAGAACAACTCGCAAGCACTGAAAGGCGCTTACGGATAATTCGAAACCAAGCAGAAAAAGCTAGAAAATTTACTGACCTTGATCTTCGACTTCGAGAAATCCGCACCCATGTCGTTCTTGACCAGTTCCATGAGTTGCATATACAACTCATGGGTTTAACAAGTCGGCTTACAAGTCTTGAAGAAGATAGGCAAAAAACTGCAAAAGAGTTGCTCGATTTTGAAGACGCAAAACGTCAACGGGAAGTCGACAGACACCAATTGCAAACAGACCACCAATCACTCTTACAAGAATCTACTGAACATGAGTCAACCATTCGACACGCAACCCAGCGCTGCGACATGATGGAGCGTTCGATTCAGGAGTCAAAACAACAAGTAGACGATGAACGATTACTCCTTTCACAACTCAAAACTCGCGAAGAGGCGCTTTCGGGGCAACGAGAGGGTGCTGCAGAACAAATCGCCGCTTCAGCAGAGCGCCTAGCTGAAATCGATAGACAAGTAGACACCGTGTCAAGTGAACACGCAAAAATTGGGCAACGAGTAATCGAACTTCAAGACCTTCTTTCCACAGTTCAGGATGACCTCGAAGAGAAAGGTGCAACTCAATCTCGATTACATGCGGTAACCCAATCTGCAAAGGAACGTCTAAATAGTGAGCATGAACAACACTCTCGCGTAACAGAGAACAAAACCAAAGTTGAAGAAGAACTTCGTTCACTTAAAACAAAGCAGGAAGAAACTTCTCTTCTCATCGCTGAAGCAAAAAGCACGGTCACTGAACATGAGACTGTTTTGAAAACTCACGACAACGCTTCACACGCTCTTGGCGAACAAGCTGAACAACTTACTGGTGACCTTGAATCAATGCGACACCAGCGTGCAGCATCTGGGTCGCGATTACATTTACTTGAAGAGATGCAACACGCCCGTGAGGGTTTGTCCGATGCAGTCAAGCATGTACTTGATAACCAAGAGCAATTCCCTCAAATAAAGGGAATGCTTGGAGATGCAATTGATGCAAGCCATGCTGATGCTCATCTCGTTGAGATTGGACTCGGGCAAGACATCCAATTGTTACTTGTAGACTCCTCGAAGTCTGTACCGCAAGTTGAGAGTGCTCTTGAAAATATAAACGGAAGAGTGGGTCTACTTCCAATGGATGTTCCTCAAAGCGAGTATCTAGAAACTCCTCCACACGCGACTCCCCTGCTTTCTCTTATCAGAGTCGCTGACCATGCTCTTGCTGCCACAAAAAAATTATTCGAAAAAACAGCAGTCGTTGACTCCTTAGAAACTGCAATCGAATTGCAAAAAACATTTTCAAGCTGGCGTTTTGTGACAAAACTCGGTGAACTTCTTGAAACTGATGGCCGCATGTATGTTGGCAAATCTACTACGGGCGACCAAAAGGGCTGGCTCACTCGACGCATCGAAATCAACGCACTCACTATTGAGGTTTCCGCACTAGATCAACAAATTGAACAAAGGCAAGCCCAACTCAGCGACTTACTTCACGAAAGTGAACAAGCCAAACAACAACAACTTGATTCTGCACAACGAGTCCGTAACGCGAGAAATTCCGTTGTAGAGTATGAATACCAACTACAACGATTTGACGACGACCTCCATAGATGCAATCGACAAGTTCATGTGCTTCAAGAAGAAATCGACGAACTCGTGCAACGCATAGATCAGAGCAAATTGCATCTTCAAAATGTACAAGAAGAAACTGCAGAAATTACTGCGAGTATCGAGGAACTAACAGATCGCAGAATTCAATACCGAACAAATGTGCAAGCAGCTCAGAGGCTGTCCGAATCTGCGGCAGAGCAACTCACTGCTGCAAGAGTTGACCTTGGACAAGTTGGGGAAAAACACGAAGCAGACCGTCGAGAACTCCGGCACATTGATGCCGCAATCAAAGAAGCCACACGCCAACGTACTCTCTTGCAGGATCAAATTGCACGTCGACTAGGACAACTTGAACAATTCGAAGCATCAAAACAAGAAAGCCATGACGAAATTACCCGCTGCAAAATTGCTGCTGCTGCATGCAAGGAATCGATTGATGCGTACAACGAAAAAGTTCTCGTAGCTGACGAGGAAGTTGAACAATCTGCCTCGATGCTTCAAGGCGCACGTGAAAGGGCACAACACCTTGAACGAGATTTACATGCAATAGAACTCAGCCGACGTGAAGCAGAAATCAAACGCGAAAACCTGGAAGAACGAACCCTTGACGAACTTGAGTTTGATGTTTCTGATGAATACAAATTATGGAATGATAAAGCAGAGACTGGAGACAGACCTGCTGTTGATCGAGATGAAATAGAGACCGAAGGCAATCAACTTCGTGTTGAAATCAAAAAACTAGGGAATGTTAATCTTGATGCTATAGAGGAAGAAAAAATCCTAGAAGATAAAAATGTCGAACTTGCCCAACAGGTCGTCGATATCGATGCTTCTGTTCAGTCCCTTACTTCCCTTATTGATGAACTTGAAGAGTTAAGCAAAACCCGCTTTGAAGAAACATTCAATACCATCAGAGAACATTTTGCTGGCCCACAGGGCATGTTCAGGAAACTCTTCGGTGGCGGAAGTGCCGACATTATGATGTTGCCAAACGAAGATGGAAATATCGACTTGCTAGAAGCAGGGATAGAAATTAAGGCAAAACCTCCAGGCAAACAACCAAGAGTTATCTCGCAATTAAGTGGCGGCGAGCAAGCAATGACTGCAGTTGCATTACTCCTAAGCATTTTTAAAGCAAAGCCTTCACCGTTCTGTGTCCTCGACGAAGTTGACGCTGCACTTGATGAAGCAAACACGCATCGTTTTATCAGCTCACTCTCACATTTCCTAGAAAAGAGTCACTTCATCGTAATTACGCACCATAAGCGAACGATGATGGGTTGTAACAAATTGTACGGCGTCACTATGCAAGAGCGTGGCGTTTCCAAACACGTTGCTGTAAATGTTGATGAAGTTGGCAAGGAAGGCGAAATTGCAACAAGTGCAATTAAGAGAGCAAGTGAAAACCCGCTACCAATTGTCGAAACGACCGCGACTGGTCTGCAAAAGGTGTGACAAACAAACTCGCCCGCGGGGCAGTTTTTTCTATTCTAGCCATCCCTCTATGGCACTCCAGACATCTTGCAGTTGCTGGGAGGGTTCACCATCTACGGGGAATGGGTTAGGCGTGTTAAAGACATGGTCACCACCTCTAACAATTGCCAGGGTCGAGTTTGAAATCTTCTCTACAATAACTTGAGCCGCAACTGCTGGCACAGTTGGGTCATCTTGACCATGGATGATAAGACATGGCACGTCGACTCGAGTTAGAAGTGCTAACAAGTCATGCTCCTCCGGAGATTCTAGTTGTTCCTCGAGAAAGGTTTTTCCAATATAAAGCATCTGCCCAGTCCTTCCCGATGGGGATTCGAGTCTTCCCTCATCGAGCAGTCGATCTTGATCTTCACTTGAAAGTGGATTGCAATTACTAGGGGATGAAAGCGCAATGACTCCATCTGCGGGCACACTACCTCGACCTGCTGCAAGTAACGTCGCTACGCCACCCCGAGAGTGTCCAAACAAAATTAACGGAGTATCGGGCAGCGAAAATGCTTCCGAAAGAATCTGCAAATCTTCTACTTGAGAGTTCCAAGTCGCTAGTTCAAATAGATCCTCACGTTCAAAAGGACCGGCGCCATCTAGCATTCCTGAATGAGAAAAATTAAACCGATGCACAATAAAACCCTCAGCAGAGAGTCGAGTTGCTAGCCAAGGGAACATTCCATAATCTTTATAGCCCTTGAAGCCATGCGCTATCAATACGACCCCTTTTGGATTGCCATTGGGGACATGAGTCGTTCCATGTATCTCTTCGCCCCCACTTCCTATCATCTTCCAATCGGTTATCGTCATGTAATCTATGGTACACGATTCGGTTCAATCCCTTTTCACAATATAAGATATACGTATGACAAAAGAGATACTCCCAATGGACTGTGTCATATTCGGAGGAGGAGTTGCTGGATTATTTATCCTACACAAATGTCTTGCTCTTGGACATCGTGCCGTCCTGCTGGAATCCAAATCACTTGGAACAGGACAAACGATTGACTCTCAGGGGATTATCCATGGCGGGCTAAAGTATGCCATCACTGGCCACAGTGATAATTCAGCAACTACGATTAGGGAAATGCCGCTCGTGTGGAGACGCTGTCTTGCCGGAGAAGCAACCCCAGACCTTACAAATGTTGTATTACGATCAGATTACTGTCATGTATGGCGTACTGATTCCATTCGTTCAAAACTCGGTTGGATAGCTGCGAAACTTGCCCTAAGAACGAAACCAAAACTATTAGACCAAGATGAACTTCCAGAAGCATTCCAAGGTCTTCAGGGTCCGGTGGCACGGCTTGATGAACAAGTAGTTGAACCGCGGAGTTTGCTTGAGGTTCTTTCCCATGAACTTGATACAAACCTCATGCAAACCGTCGAGGGCGGCGTCGAAGTTTCAAAACTTGACGAAGGCTGGCTCGTACAACTACTCCACCCTGATACAGGTGAGCCACTTGATTTGCACGCAAAGAAAGTTGTACTTTCTGCTGGAAAAGGTAATGTACAACTCCGCGATGAATTCAATCTAACACCAAATAAAACTCAAGATCGTCCATTACATATGGTTATAGTCCGCGGAGAATTGCCAGTTATCAATGGGCATTGCATTGATGGCGCTAAAACAAGAGTGACAATAACAACAACAAAAGATTACGCGGGACGCTCCGTTTGGCAAGTGGGTGGACAACTTGCAGAAGATGGCGTAAACAAATCACCTGAAGAGTTAATGAGTTTCGCTGCGAAAGAACTGCAAGCAGTACTTCCAAACGTAAATCTTGACCATGCGGAGTGTATAACCTATAAAACAACTCGTGCAGAGCAACACATGCGTGGGATTCGACCAACCGACATCTCAATTATTGAAGAAAATGATGTGTTGACATGTTGGCCAACAAAATTAGCATTCGCACCGAGACTTGCTGATGAAGTTGTTGCTCGAATGGATCCTCCATCGATAAATGATTCCACAGAACTTTCAATATTCTCTAGTTGGCCAAGCCCAACTGTTGCTTTATCACCTTGGGAAACCGACCAGACATGGTCGCCAATTGAATTGACCTGTTCACTATGATTACTAATACGCTTTTCCCAGTTCCTTTGAGTAAAATAGGTTATGGCGCCTACCAACTTGGGCGAATTGCAGGAGATAAATACCACTCATTTGGAGAACCAATGCCAAGCGAAAGCCAAGCAAATTCCGTTCTCAATGGGATTCTAGATTTAGGAATAACGCTTATTGATACTGCTCCTGCTTATGGCTCAAGTGAGGAACGAATCGGAAATTATCTTAGTAACCGAAGGGATGAATATAACCTTTGCACGAAGGTCGGCGAACTCACAATCGATGGTCAATGCACCTTTGATTTTACTCCTGCTGGGATGCGAAAATCTGTTGAACAAAGTCTACGCACACTCAAAACGGAGTGCGTTGATTCTCTGCTTATCCACGCTCCACCTGACGATCTAAAGGTTCTTCACGAGAGCGATGCGGTTGAAATGATGCATCTCTTCAAGGATGAGGGGAAAACTCGAACGATCGGATTCAGTGGAAAAACAATTCAAGCACAAGAGGAAGCTCTTGCATGGTCCGACGTCATGATGATTGAATACAGTGCAGCAAACAAATCAAATGAGTCTGTGATTGAACAAGCGAATGAAAAAGGCATCGTGGTTCTCGTCAAGAAAGCCATGAACAGTGGGCACCTTAACTGGAGCGAAGCGATTGACTTTATCCGAAAAAAATCACCGATTCATGCAGCGTTGCATTGCACGGTGATTGGAAGCAGGAGTCTAGAAAGGATGAAGGAAAATTTTGAAGCGTTTAGAGTTTAGGTATAATTAAAGTTGTTCCAATCTTCAATCGATTCGGATCTACTTTAGGATTCGCGTTTACGATGACACCATACTTATTTACATCATCATAATAATCGCCGGCAATTGAACTCATCGTTTCGCCATCTACGACAACATGAATTTTCTCGCCGCTTTGTTTTGGCGTTCTTGGAATTACTGGTTTCGTAACCTTCACTGTTTTCGCTGTTGGCATACGCAAAACACGACCTGGCATAATGCGGCTAGGGTCTGTGATATTATTGAGAGTTGCAATATCTCTCCACATTTTAAAACTGCCCAGTTCACGAGACGCAATCTCGCCCAACGTTTCGCCATCCTTGACATTATAAATCTTATAGGTTTGCTCGACAATTTTTACTTCCTTCGGAAGAATTGGAAGTGCTGGAAGATCGACAATTGGTTCTTCGATTACATCAGGTTCTTTCTTTTCAACTTCAACAACAATTGGTTCTGGACGAACATTCGCAGAGAAGGTTGATTCAAAGAGAGAAGTTGGGCGTCGAGTTATCTCAGGATTGGCAACAACTTGTTCAGCAGATGTTGTCACCTCCGGAAGACTTGTCGCAACAGGAGGAAACCCCAATGCAATCATTTTCTCTTCAGGGTCACCGCCGAATAATGTAGGCCTCTGTTTAGGCAGGAGATCTGTCTCTGTTTGATTCGACTCTTGTGGGGTCATGCCATAATAGACAACAAGCGCTGCGAGAAGAAGAACACACATTGAAAGTATGGCTTTACTTGTTCCGGACATAATGAAGCCCTCCTTGGCAACTATTACTAACTCGGTTCACTGTATAAATCGGTTCAAAGATAGATATATCTTGAAATTCTGGCTC
>JASMLY010000066.1 GCA_030748455.1 Phycisphaerales bacterium
CGATTGTATAGATACCACATGTTCTTCGAACGCAGGGTGTTGCCTTGGTAGCGGAAGTTGCATCGGAGTGTTTTCGGTAACTGAGTGCGACACTCTAGGTGGAGAATATTTAGGTCTGTCTACGAGTTGTAGCGACAGTAGTTGTGTATCCGGAGCGTGTTGTTTACCTAATGGCAGTTGCATGGATGTTTGGGATGTTGACTTTTGCGAATCATCGCTAGAAGGTTCATTTTTCGGATCTACCTCCTGCTCAAGTGAGCCTTGTGTTCCTACAGGTGCCTGTTGTTTAGGAAGTGGTAGCTGCATCAGTATGATGGATTCTCTAAACTCTTCTGGAGAAATTCAACAAACTGGAGCTTCAGAATGCCACGAACTAGGTGGTTCTTATTTTTCCGGTGTGGCATGCGATTCTTTGGAATGCGGAGGTGCTTGTTGTTTTACTGCAGGAGATGATGATTCATTATTCTGTGAAGAGATCACAAGAGACATTTGTGAAAATACACTTCTTGGTTCTTTTCAAGGGTACGGAAGCGAATGTTCTGGTGAACCATGTTGTGATGTATTTGAAGGTGCTTGTTGTTTCGAAAATGCGTGCTATGAAGTTACAGAGGAAGTTTGTAGTAACCTAGGCGCTAAAGCGATCTTTAATGGGATAAGCTCATCATGTGAAGATGGGTCTTGTGCTACAGAAGCATGTTGTCTTGCAGATGGAAATTGTGAAAACGTTCTCTCAACGACGTGTCAAGATTTGGGAGGAACAGTTAGTGGAGGCGGTTGTTCAGAAAACTCTTGCAGTGGAGAAGTACCAGATTCTTTTGACATTGGTGCATGTTGTATTACAGACCTCCAAATTTGCGAAACGGTGAGATCGTCAACTTGTGATGACCTCAGCGGCGCATTTATGGGAACAGATACAACTTGTTACGATTCAAACTGCCCAGCAGTGTTTGAAGGAGCTTGTTGCTTAGCTTCTGAAGGCTGTGTTACCGTTCCACAATCAGTTTGCACAATTATTGGTGGTACGTACCAAGGTGATGCTACGAGTTGTTGCGAAGGGGTTTGCGAAAGCGGAGCGTGTTGTTTAGCAACTGGTGAGTGCGAGCAAGCACAAGTTAATATATGTAATGATCTCAATGGCAATTACCTTGGTGCAACGATATTGTGTATCGATGACCCCTGCGCAGATATTCTAGAAGGAGCATGTTGCCTTGAGAATAATTTCTGCATTACTGTGACTCAGGAAGCATGTTTAGATAAGACCGGTATTTATCAAGGAGATGGCACAAGCTGTGGCAATGCACCATGTACTGTTGGCGCATGTTGTTTATCGGATGGTTTGTGCGAACAGATGACCCTTGCAATGTGCGATCAATTAGTGGGATCATACGAAGGTGATGGAGTAGCGTGTGTTGATTCCTCATGTGTTGCACCCTTTTCAATTGGGCGTTGCTGTTTAGATACAGATGAATGCGCTGATTTGTCCAGGAACCGTTGTGATTCGTTGGCAGGTATTTGGGATGGTACAACTTCCTGTGCCCTTGACCAATGTGCTCCAAATCTTGAGGGTGCATGCTGTATCTCTTTGGAATCATGTGTCAATATCCCAGAAACAGCGTGTGTGAATCTTGGCGGTTTGTATCAGGGTGACGGTTCGTCGTGCAATCTTGGCCCCTGCGCTGTAGGTTCTTGTTGTTTAATCACATTCGAATGTACAGAGTTAACTTCCTTCAATTGTCTAGAGGTGGGCGGGGAGTACAGTGGTGATGGTACTCTTTGTGCAGATGGACTCTGTTGTTGTGTGGGTGGATCAAGTGTACCCGGTAGGCCTGATGGTGCATGTTGTTTAGGTATTGGCGAGTGTGTAGAAATTACGGAGATCTCATGCACTTTGCTTCTAGGTGCGTATCAAGGTGATGAGACTTTATGCTCTAGTACGATTTGTGAAATAGGAGCATGTTGCTTACCTAGTTCTAGTTGTATGGAAGTGACAGAAACTTTTTGTACAACAAATGGCGGCGAATTCACCGCTGGAACGCTATGTAATGATTGCGATCTCGATTGCGCTGTTGATATTGGCGCATGTTGTTTGCCGACTGGGCAATGCAAAATCGTCACAGAGGACACATGTAATGGGCTTGATGGTTTGTATATGGGTCCTGGGTCAGATTGTAATAGTACAGATTGTGGCTTAGGTGCTTGTTGCGTATCGAGCGGAAGTTGCCTTATGGTTATTGATGCAGATGCATGTGAATTTATCAGTGGTTCTTATCAGGGTGATGGCTCTCTTTGCGGTACAACTACTTGTGATCCGCATTACCTAGTAACCCCAGATCGAAACGAATGCCCTCAGGAAACGGTGGGTGTCGTGCAATTAGCGAATCCGTTTGCTCATCCGGTAGATCTCACTGATTTTACTGTTGAGTTTTTCGGGCAGCGATTTTCTCTAAGTAGTTTGCCCTCTAATCAACGCACGTTGTACCCAACTACACCAGAAAACCCTTCAACATTGATTTTGTATGCGATCTCAGAAGTGGAAAATCTAGATATTCCACTTGAAGAGAACCCTCCGCCTGTGCCAAACAACCAATTTATTGCAGACTGGTTAGATTTTCTTGATCTAGACAGTTCAGATCATCCAATTGGAGATGAAGGCACAATTATTCATCCTGTGCCAAGTTCCTCGTGGAGTACAAAACGAGAATATTACGATGACCTTGAAGACGACCAGAAGCACGCAGTTGCGATCTATCGCTCGGATGATGATCAACTCGTTCTTGTAGATAGATTAGACCGCCCAGATGAGATGAATAAGTTCTACAATCGCATTGTTGAAGATATGGAACTCGAGTGGAGTAAAGTAGACAAAACAGATGACGCTGATGATGGATTTATCGATACTGAGATTCCTGTAGATGACCCTTCGAATCCGCATGATGTACTGTTTGTACAATGGGATCGAGCTACTCGTGCTTGGGGAGTTGATATTCCTGATTTAGGTGGGTGGCACAATGGAACCTATGACAGTTGGGAACGTAATCCTCGATATGTTTTCTCCTCACGAGATTACATTCGTAGCTTAGAACAACTTGATGTCATCAATAACGCTGAACAAGAGCCATTGATCGATCATGTGTCGGTCTTTTCTTGGAAGTGGGAAGGGGCAGATCCTGAAGATCCTGATGATATGACCAGAACAGAAGTCCCTGATACGCCAATTGATGACGATGCGTTGCCTGATATCGACCCCGACCCTTGGTTTAGCGTTGAAACGTGGTCTCCTCGTGCTGATTCAAATTTGACAGATGACGGTATCGTCGCTGGTGGACTTCGCAATCGAAAACCAACGTATTTTGATATGAATAGAGCAGATGGAGGATTCCCAGATAAAGGGTGGTATGGGCAATCTCGTGTGAGTATCGATACGTCTGACCAATCCAATCGATTAGTTAATCAAGCACCTCTAGGTGTATCAGAAGGGGCTTGGGTTGCACATCCCTACACACAAGATGGCACCTTTGCTGCAAATCCAGGTTTTTTGGATATCGAGTTACTCATTGACGATTCACCAGACGGTATTGAAGAGAACGAAGCACTAGGAGAGGATCTCGATGGTGATTTTGGTGATGGTCCTGAGTTCTTAGGAGAAGCAGAACGAGATATGCCTTTCTCGTTTGCGATGCAAATGCTGCTAAAAGATGGTGATTTCGAACAAGTTGGAGAAGTCCTTAATTGCTGGATATTTGGGCACATGGTCGAAGGTGATGGTGGTGTTGATGAAGTTGGAAATGACACTCCATTCAACCCAATCCAAAATGCTGATCAACACTTGCATGTAACAGGAGGCCCATTCGCTGGGGGAGATATACATGACACTGGTACAGTCGTCACCTTTAGCGAGTTTATGTATCCTCGAATGCACCTAGAAGATGCAGGGTCTGATCTTGTACGTGCAAAATTTGAGGATTCAGAGTATATCTGGGATTGGTGGGCGCCGATCACTGCATCAAGGATATATACAACGTTCGTTGATGATCCTAACACCAACGAAGATGATACATATCGTACAGAGTACGTGCTTGATGCGAAAGTTAATAGATTACGCTTTGATCAAACCCCAATTGATAGTGATGGCGTTGACGAATTTGGTGTGGCTATATCGCCCGATCAAAACAAAGTTGCATTGCCTCTGGCAGTTGGTGGAACACAGGCAGGCTTCTCCAATGGCAGTTATGTTGTATATGAATATCCTTGGCCTAGACTTTCAGTGGCAAGCAGAGTCTTGGATTTGTTCGTGTGTGATGGTCCAGCAAGACTCGGTGGAGATGAAGTCGATGATGCAGGGTTCGCATTTGGCCCACAAAAAACCGATTTGCAATGGTTTTCCTTTTACAACGCAAACGGGTTTACAGGGAAGTCCACTCCAGGCATGATCAATATCAACACAGCAACAGTTGAAGCGATGCGAGCATTGCCACACTTTAATAAGATCGTGCACGCAACACAGAATGCAAACGTAGATGTTGATGATCCAACAGACTTTGATATTTCTGCAGATGTAAACCCCCGTACATTACTCCCAGAATCAATTGTTCAATGGAGAGAGAAATACGATGGCGCGATAGATCAAATCACCAGTAGTGGATATGTTGGTGGTCCTGATTATGATTCACTGAATATTGATTTGGCTCTACCAAATAATTCACTTCTTGAGGAAACGAGGGGTTATGCCTCTGCTTCTGAAATTGGTATGCTTTTGTCCGGCTCATCTATTGACCAGTCTTCTTCAATTCGCGTTGTTTCTGAGCCTTGGAGTTCAACAACACATCAAGCAGTACGAGCAAATGACGCTTGGCGAATTGACTATGCGGGAAGAGAGCCATTCTCATATTCTGGTTCAGGGAATGAGTTTAACATCGGTAGTGGCTACGGCACTCACATTAGTACCGATGTCATTAAGCCATATTACCAAGAGCATAACTTGAAAGGCGACCGCGTCAGTGGAGACGCAGAGGAATTGAACCTCCTGCTATCGGGCGTTTCAAACTTGATTACTACGACAAGCGACGTCTTTACGGTACACATGCGAATCCGTACATTTAGGCGCAACCCAATATCTAATGTGTGGGACGCGACCGATCTTGACTATATTATTGATGACTCGCGGTACGTCATGCTTGTAGATCGCAGCGAGGTCAACAATCCGCAGGATAAACCGAAGATCTTGTACTTTGAAAAACTGCCGAACTAGGCTACTGCCCCATTACAAGTCTTTTTTGCTCGTCCCGCCACGCTCATCCGCAAAATGACTGGTGGGGCGAGTTTTTTGTGTGGGAGCTAAGAATACATGGTATTTGTTTGTAAATCATGCAACTATCGTTTATTCTCAACGAAGAATACTACATGTAGTTACAGAATCTTAGATTTTATAGAAACAAGGAGTTCACCTATGCGTTTGTTTACACTCATATTAGCTGTGACTGTTTGCGCCTGTACGGGAATTGCCCGTGCTCAAGATGGAATGGGCGCTTGTTGTTTTTCAGACGGATGTCAGGTGATGCCTGAGTCTATTTGCGTTCAACTCGGTGGGGATTGGCAGGGGGCTGGTTCTACTTGTGCCGATTCATGCGGTGGACATAACTTCGGCGCGTGTTGTTTAGCGGGGCAGTGTGTTGATACAACAGAAGAATTGTGTGTCTCTCAGGGCGGAGACTGGTTGGGTTCCGAATCCTGCGAATCTGCCGTGTGTCTTGACCCTGTCGGAGCCTGCTGTATTACAAATGAATGCGTTGAACTTACGCAATTGCACTGCGCACAAGAAGGCGGAGACTGGCAAGGTGAAAACACGATTTGTAGCACTGATGTTTGTGGTGGTGGATCTACAGAAGGAGCTTGCTGTGTTAACGCTTCTTGCTACATGCTCACAATGGAACACTGCGCAGCTGAAGGTGGTCAATGGCATGGAATGAGTTGCGACACTGTGGAATGCGATGACATTACAGTTGGCGCTTGCTGCATTGAAGGTGATTGCTTTATGGCTGGTATGGAAGAATGTTACGTTGATGGTGGTCAGTGGCATCCCGATAGTTGTGAACATGTTGAATGCAGCGGTGCGATCGGTGCTTGTTGTGTAGAAGATATGTGTTTCGATATAACTGAAGAACACTGTTTTAGCGAAGGTGGCACTTGGTTCCCAACAGGGTGCGATGCAATTGAATGCTCGATCAATGAGTCAGGCGCTTGCTGTGTTGAAGGATACTGCGAAGAAGTTACTGAAATGATGTGCAACAAAGTAGCTGGTGAGTTTCATGGAGTTGGTTCTACTTGTGAGATCGTAGAGTGTAGCCAACCAGAAGATGGAGCGTGCTGTGTAGAGAACATCTGCCTCATGATCACTGAAATGCATTGTTTCAATGAAGGTGGTGATTGGCAGGGTGCTGGTACTCACTGTGAAGATATAGATTGTGGTGGTGGTTCGATGGTTGGAGCATGCTGCATCAACGGTGGCTGCTTGATGCTCTTCGAAGAAGAATGTTTCTCAGTTGCAGGATCCTTTGATGGATCAGCACATTGTGAAGTAGTTGACTGTCCAACTTCTTGTGAGGGTGATGTCAACGGTGATGGTGTCGTTAATGTTGATGACATCTTGATTGTCATTGCTGCTTGGGGAGCTTGCATGTAAGCAATAAGAGAATCCTAACGAGATCGAAGGGCGTAGGCGCATTGCTCCTACGCCCTTCTTGTATGATGATCAGATGCGAGAACAATTGCCAGAACATATTGCAATCATTATGGATGGGAATGGTCGTTGGGCTCAGTCAAAAGGGTTGCCACGAAGTGCAGGTCACGAAGCTGGTGCGAACTCTGTGAAGCGAGTCGTAGAGTGCTGCGGAGAACTTGGCATTTCTTATCTTACGCTCTACTCGTTTTCAACCGAAAACTGGGGACGACCCAAAGATGAAGTTGATGCGTTGATGGCATTGTTAGTACAGAAACTCGTCTCAGAAGTCCCAGAACTCATTGAAAAGGGAGTTTCACTCCGCCATTATGGAAACAGAGAGCGGTTCTCTGTTGAAGTTCTAGAAGCACTCGATCGTGCCATTGAGCAAACGGCGAATGGATCGCGGCTTGTGCTAGGGCTTGCACTTGACTATTCGGGCCGGTCAGAGATCATGCACGCGATCAAAAGGCTGCAAGCAGATGGTGTCGCTGCTACCCAAGAAAACCTTGAACAACGTTTGTTTACTGCAGGAATTCCAGACCCAGATCTTCTGATTCGAACAGCAGGTGAAATGAGAGTCTCAAACTTTTTGCTCTGGCAAATTGCTTATACTGAAATGTACGTCACAGAACAGTGTTGGCCTGACTTTGATGCTGATTCGCTTACTACTTGTATTGCAGAATATTCTGAACGCAAACGCACGTTTGGAAAAATCTCATAAAACTCCCTCTCTGCTATGTTTTTGCATTGCAAGTAACAGGTACGTGTTTGCAGATGTGGGGAAGGTATCAGTGGTTTGAAAGTTTTAGGAAATGTTGTCAGATCACTGTTTGCGAGCGCTTGGGTCCGACGCTAACGATTGAAATTGGTAGATCAAGATAGGCTGAAACGCGCTCAAGGTACGCTTTCGCATTTTCGGGAAGTTGATCAGGTGATGTGATCTCATCAATTTCTTCGTGCCAGCCAGGCATTGTTTCAAAAATCGGCGTAACTTCAGCAAGTCTCCGAGCATCTGGAATAAAACGATCACTCGAGGAGCCATCTGGTAGTTCATACCCAACGCAGAGTTTCAGTTCATCGAAACCGCTAAGAACATCAAGAAGCATGCAAGCAAGAGACGTGGTGCCGCAGATCATTGCAGAATATTTCACTGCAACAAGATCAAGCCAGCCGCAACGTCGAGGACGTCCGGTAGTTGTTCCATACTCATTTCCACGATCACGAATTTGTTCACCTATGGCACCAAGTTCTTCGCTAGGAAAGGGTCCTGCGCCAACTCTTGTTGAATACGCTTTCATAATTCCTACGACTTCTTGTAGGTGTTTTCCTGGGAGTCCTGTGCCCGCGTGTATACCAAGTGTTGAGCAATTTGAACTTGTCACAAAGGGGAATGTGCCGTGATCAATATCGAGCAAGCAGGCATTTGCACCTTCAAAGAGTAATGATTTCCCTTCATTGACACAATCGTGTAACTCATACACTGTGTCAATAATATGCGGTGTGAGCCGTTTGCCGTAATTCGCATATTCTTGAGCAAGGGCATGAGGATCGAGTGGGGGCGTATCAACTCCAAGCGCGGTGAGCTCGGCGCATCGAATCGAACACGTAATTTTTAATTTTTCAAGCAGCACAGTATGGTCGAGTAAGTCTCCCATCCGAATTGCAGTAGCACGATGGATTTTGTCAGCGTATGTCGGGCCGATTCCACGTTTTGTCGTACCGATTGATTGATCACCTTTGCCAGCAACTTGTGAAAGTTTTCGTTCAAGTGCTGCATCATGTTCTTTGTGATATGGCAAAACGACATGTGCTCGATCGGAGACTTTCAAATTGTCTCCAACTTCGATGCCACGATCACGCAGTGTGTCAATCTCTTTAATAAGTTGTACTGGATCAACAACGACGCCATTTCCAATGACACACAATTTGTCCTCATACAAAATTCCAGATGGGATCAAATGTAATGCATATTTCTCATCGCCAACAACAACTGTGTGCCCAGCATTTGCGCCGCCGTTGTACCGCACAATGACGTCATGCTTTGCTGTGAGAATATCTACGATTTTTCCTTTGCCTTCATCACCCCACTGAAGGCCAACGACCGCTGTGTTGTTATTTGCACTCATCTAGTACATTCTAGCAGGGTGCTAGCGCCTGCGAATGACAGTCTCGTCACCTTCCACCGTAATGGTGAATTCAACAGGACCGATCTTCACGATGTCTGCATTTGAGAGTTCCGCTTTATTCACAGCGTTGCCATTGTGGAATGTTTTAGCCTCAGGATCTCGATTGAGCAAATGGATCAACCCTGATTCGACGGTAATCTCACAGTGGAGTGGGGCAACTGAGGGAAGAGCGACATGGAGGTCACAGTTTCGGCGACGACCTATGGTCGTGCGATCCTTGGTCAAGTCGAACGTTCGCCTTGTTCCGTCTTGATTCGTGATGGTGAGTTGAATACCCATAATTTTGTCTCGGAAGTCCCTAGAATGTGCCCGTGCACCCAGATTCACACACGCCCCCTCTTTCACTTGCCCAGTTTACCAAGAACGGTGGGCTAACTCAAGAACAAACTAGAGAAGAACAATGTAAAACCGCAACTCCTTGGATTGCAACGGCTTCTGAAGTCACTGGACTTTATATTCACGTTCCTTTCTGTTTCCATAAGTGCCATTATTGCGACTTTTTTAGCATCGTTGGTGACGCATCCTATCAACAGCAGTTCGTGAATCAACTCACTACAGAGTTTCAGATCGCATCTACGCACATCAGCCAACCAATTCAATCAATTTTTATTGGAGGAGGAACGCCTACGTTGTTGGAACCCTCCCTACTATCAATGATGCTCAAGAGCATCAATTCGAACTTCACGCTTGACGCAACGTGTGAATGGACGATTGAAGTAAACCCCGAGACAGTGACATCCGAACTCGCGTTGATTCTTATGGATGCTGGTGTGAATAGAGTAAGTATTGGAGTTCAAACCTTTAATGAGGTACGTCTCAAAGCGCTTGAGCGGTTGCACAAACCTTCGAGCGTGTATCGAAGTGTTGATCATTTCAGAGCGGTTGGTTTTGAAAATATAAACCTTGATTTGATATTTGCCATACCAGGTCAAACACTTGCAATGGCTGAGGACGATCTCCGTAAAGCGATTGAACTTGAACCTGCACACATCAGTTCGTACGCATTGACGTATGAACCACAAACGCCTCTCTATACGAGAGAAAAACGTGGGGAAGTAGAGAAAGTGAACGAAGAGGTTGAGGCTCGCATGTTTGAACAAACAATGCGGATCCTCGCAGATGCAAAGTATGAACAGTATGAGATTAGTAATTATTGTCAACCTGGAAAAGAATGCAGACATAACCTGAACTACTGGAACAATGGAGCGTGGTGGCCCTTTGGGCCAGCGGCTGCGGGGCACGTTGCAGGGAGACGATGGCGGAACGTCCCAAGGCTCTCGCAGTATTGTCAGGCAGATGGATTGCCACCTGTAGAGGATGTTGAATTACTTTCCGAAAACAGCAGGGTGGGGGAAACATTCATGCTTGGGCTACGCTTGCTGCGTGGGATTCCAAAGCAAAAAGTTCTCGCGTTATTGACTCAAGAAGGGGGTGACAATCGACACGCTCTTATCAAGCAACATATGGAAGCTGGTTTGCTCGAATGGTCGCCAGATTTACGTCTCACCAAGAAGGGGCTCATGCTTGCTGATACTGTGATGGGGGATCTTCTCATGGCAAGAACTCCAATGGTCGATACCAAAAAGTAGAAAGAGCATGCAAAGTACTACTTCATTTTCAAACTTGCGTAGGCGACTTGCCCCGATGATTCGGCCACTTTTGGAGCATTTTCCGCCTTTGCGAATACTTGCAGTCAGTTTGTTGAAGATCAAACAACGAGGGCAGATAGAGCGGTGC
>JASMLY010000067.1 GCA_030748455.1 Phycisphaerales bacterium
CGCCTTCTTCGACTTTGTCGCCTTCTTTGTGCAACATCAAACCCAAAACATCTTTGGGAGGAACTGCAAGAAGATTTGCCATGTTCAGGGGATAGACATCACCAGGCATGTAGGTGGCTGCAACAATTTGATCTGCTGTCACTGTGTCGCCAACTGATACCATCACTTCCCCTTTAATGGGAAGCATACGGATGACTTTGTGTGTCATACGGCTTGTTACTTTTAGTCCGGGGGTATATGCGTGTGCCATAGTTCTCGTTATGCAGTGCAGACTGCTTGCTCCATCTCTTCGTACATTGCCATGTTCTCAACCCATTGTGAAATTGTTTGTTGGCATTCCTGCCGATCAGCGGGGAGACCAAGTGGTCGGCCTCGGCCATCAATAATCAAACCTACTGTTCCACCTCGAACTTCGTGTGTTACTTTCTTGCCATTTCCAGCACCAAGGTCAAACCCTTTGGCTGGCTCGCACGTGATCATGCCACGTTGATCGGGTCCAATTGGGAGTAACTCAAGATCACCAAAGTTGCATATGCCTGATGCAGTTACATCACCATCAAGTGACCAAGTAAAACAGGGTTTCCCTACCTTTCCAAGACCTTTCGCTGCAATACAGGTTCCAAGATAGATTAAGCAATCTCGCTCAAAGACTTGGGCTGCAGCATCTGGGTGAACGTCTGATAGAACACCGAGGTGCGGCATCATAAAAATTGAGTCTTTCGCAAGGTTTGTACATCCCTCTGGTTCAAATGCATCGACAAGCATCATCGCTGTTTGATTCATACTCGGTGCATGCGAGAGTACTCCACCAGAAGCAACAAGTAAGTTCAATTTCATGTTGTCAACAATCGTGTTACCGCTCGTTTGCTGGCTGAATGTGTCACCAACCGTTCGTTGTTGTTGCACGCCTTTGAGTGTTGTCGCAAATTCTTTGTGCTGCTTGTACGCAAGGCGAAGTGCTTCTCGGGCAACTGCTTGTTCAAAAATCAACGATTCAAGCGATTGAGGAATCGTTGTTGGTCGAATCATTTTGTTCTTAACTCGGTTTCGAAGTTGACGTTCGTCCATATCGAAATGCACCCAACGCAATACGTTTGGCATTGTTGCTTCGGCACAAACATTTGAGATGGAATAACTCATGCCAAGGTTCGCAGAAACGGTACGGTTAAATGTTTCATCAAACACACTAAAGACGTCAGTTGTTGCACCGCCAATATCAACGCCAACCACGTTAATGTTGTCTTTCTTCGCGATGGTTTGAAGAATATCGCCCACTGCTCCGGGGGTTGGCATAATTGGAGCATTTGTCCAATCCATTAACATGTCATACCCAGGCGCGTGTGCCATCACGTGCTCAAGAAAAACATCATGAATCTTGTCACGAGCAGGACCAAGGTTTTCCTGCTCAAGTTTGGGTCGCAGGTTGTCGACGACAGCAAGGTCGATCCAATCTTCTTCGAGCGATTTTTGTACCTCTGCACTTGCGTCAGTATTGCCAGCATAAATGATTGGCATTTCATATTCACTACCAAACCGAGGTTGCGGTTTTGCAGGCGCGATGAGTTCGGCGAGTTGCACAACCTTTTCAGTTGTACCACCGTCAGTTCCACCTGAAATCAGAATCATGTCTGGGCGAAGTTCACGGATTCGTTGAATCTGTTCGTGTGGGCGACGCTTGTCGTTTGATGAAATAACATCCATCACAATTGCGCCAGCACCGAGTGCCGCACGCTTTGCTGATGCAGCGGTCATTTCAGCAATCACGCCTGCAACCATCATCTGAAGTCCGCCGCCAGCACTTGAAGTTGAAATGTAAAGGTCGCAACCGTCATTGCCTTGTGCTGGTTGTTTTATTGTTCCATCATCATTCGTCAGTTGCCTGCCTGCCAATTCACCTACTTCAGTGACGGAGTTCGTCACGCCAATTGTGACGTTTGCAAAAGGTTTTTCAACTGTTGTGGGTGCTTCACCTCGATACGTTTGTCGGTATTCACCATCAACTTTTTCAATAAGAATTGCTTTGGTTGTTGTACTTCCGCAGTCTGTTGCGAGAATGACGTTAATGTTGTCTAAATCGATTGTCATTGTTTTGAATTCTTCTTGCTAGCTTTTTCTGAGTCTTCAAGGCTCTCATTCTCAAGTTCTTCGATGCGGTTTCGGATCCAATCTACCGATCCGCGATGTTCTAAAAACTCCGCCATTGCGTTCCAACTGTCTGTTGGGACAAATGCTGCAATGAGCGGAGTAAAAAAATGCATTGTCTGCGACCCAACAAAATTCAAAGGTCGCCCCATTTCAACGCCAATAATCGCTGGCGTTGTTAATCCACGGCGAATGATACCCCGACAGAGCCTATCGATGGCTGCTTTTTGTTGCTCAGTTGGGGTTATTGAGTCCTGATCTTCAACATGAAATGCATGTTTCCACCCTTTTTTCATGTTGCAACCCCCCCTTCGAGGTGCGCGTTGATTGCGTTGACAATTCGATCACGATCGTCGCCGTACATCACGGTCATTCCAGACCATCCATCCAAATTTGACGGTTTTTTTCGAGTAAACAGAAAACACGCTTCTTTGAAAAATTTCACTCTCTGAATTTGCTTCCAAGTGTAAAACTTCGTTTTCAGGGGGTATTTTGCTCGCAATCCATCCTCTGTGATCGCATAGTGCGTGGTAAAAAGGAACGTCGCTTGCGTGGCGATGAGTACGCCAGCCATGCAGACGCCCAAGCCAATACTCGTACCCATAATCGCTAGACCAACCATGACGATCACAAACCAAGCAAGCATTGCTCTTTTAGGGCGCAGTTTCGCCGGGCAAACGCTCCAATTCACATCTTCTTTTGGTTCTGTGTCTTCCGTCATCACGTGAACAACGCATTCTACCTAAAAACAGCCCATCGTTAATGGAAGGTGGTGGTAGAGGCGTTGAGGGCGATTTGCCCCGCGTCAGTCTCAAGCAGAAGGTGGTGGAGCGGGTCAATAGCCAAAACCGTTCCAGTGATCGAGTTATTGTTCGATGTGACGGTTTGGGTGGTTCCAATGAGCACATCTCGTGCTTGCCAAAGAGAGATTGCACGCTCAGGACTCAATGCACGTGCGTCAAGAGTAGCTGCAACAACGCCCCGAGCAACCACCTCGTAACTCTCGGTGCATCCCAGATCAACGAGCGATACTGCACCACGTTGGTCAAGAGGTTCGACATTCACACCAACTCCGATTAAACAAACGCCCTCTCGCTGCTCTATCAAAATTCCTGCGAGTTTTTTACCATCGACAAGCAAATCGTTTGGCCATTTAATACCAACTGCTTGTTGGATTTGCCGCTCAAGTTGTTCAGCAAGGGAAGCAGCGACAGCAATCGAAAGAAGCGGTGTTGCCTGCTCTGCTACAACGGTGAGTGCAACACCCCCGTCTGCGTTCCATGTATTTCCTCGACGGCCTCGACCTGAGGTTTGTTGCACTGCAATGCACACATCCCCAGCTTGCAACCCATAGGCAAGCGCTGCATCCTGCGTTGAAGTTGTCTCTTCAAGAATCACCACTGTGCCAGAACATTGAATCGCTGCTCTGAGGCGATCAAGTTCAGGCATCGGTAGCATCGAGCCCGATGTCTAACCAGTGTGAACGATGAACCAAGCCACCGACTGCGATTCGATCAACACCTGTCTGAGCAATCTCTCTCGCTATGTCAATCGTTATCCCTCCGGAAGCCTCTAAAAGTGTTGATTGAGACATTGTGTCACGCATGAGAACCGCTTCTTGGAGCATGGCAGGAGGCATATTGTCGAGTAAGACGATGTCCACATCGAGCGTAAGGACAACCTGAAGTTGTTGGAGTGAGTCTACCTCAACTTCAACAAATGCAAGGTTTCTGTCATTCCTTGCTTTTTCAATTGCATTTCCGAGCGTGACTCCCAATTCTTCAATCGGAACCCCCGAGATATGGTTGTCCTTATATAACGCCGCATCGTGTAATCCAAGACGATGCAACGTCCCCCCCCCACATCCCACTGCATATTTATCAAGTATGCGCAGACCGGGTGTCGTTTTTCTTGTGTCACAAACAACACAATGAGTTCCGCGTAATGCTTCAACAAACTTCGAAGTCTGCGTCGCGATCCCACTTGCATACCCCAAAATATTGAGTATTGTCCTTTCTGCCAAAAGAATCGATCGGACAGCTCCTTCGATCGTTGCAAACATGCCATCAACCTTTTCCCCATCTTGGCGAATTGTGTGAAGTTGTACATCGCCAAACAGGTGCATCGCTCTTGTGATGACATGCAATCCACATAACACACCTGCTGTTCGTGTCCGAAGTTCAAACTTGCCAATAGCATGATCGCCCAAAATTGAAGTCGAGGTCACATCCCCATGACCAGCACCATCTTCTTCTAAACAACGCGAGACCATTTGTTCACACCAACGAGAGGAGATACGTTGTGTAAAACATTCATTCATCGCGTTGCTCTCTCATGCGGGTACCTAATGAAACACTATCGAGAATTTGCAGTGATGCATTTCCCGTACAAACCGCGATTCGTGTTCCATCTGGGGAAGCCGCAATACAATCAGGCTCACCCGCGATGGGCAAGGATACAATTTTTCCAAACTGCTCAAGATTCCACACTTGTAAGGCTCCTTCAAGTGTGGTCAGCAACGCTCTGTTTTCAGAAGGAAATACGAGAATGTCTCGAACAGACCCCCCTCTCGCTTTTCCTGTTTTAATTACTGTGCCGGTTTCGTACTCTAGAAGTTGGACAATCCCAGTACTCGTTACTGTCACAAGTTGGTTTGCCTCAGGTAAAACATCCATTGCAACAACATCTAAACCGATGTCATGGGACTCCCAGAGAATCTCGTTGCTTTCAAGATCGAACGAATAGAGTTTCCTCCCTGAAGCTGAAACGAATAGAATCGAATGATCAGACGAAAACGCAAGATCGAGCACGATCCCTTCGATTGCAGTTTCCCAAATTGTTTCTTTTGTTTGCACGCTCCATACACCAACATGCCCATCGAGTGAACCTGCCGCGACATACACCCCATCTGAAGAAACTGAAATTGCTACGATTTCTGAACCTAAACTCCCAAGTACTTCTTCTGCTACTTGGTCACGAACATTCCATTTTCTGACTGTACCTGATTCATCACCCGTCACAATGTTGATCTGATCTGGAAGGGCATCGACAGTGGTGAGTTTTTGATATGTTGGCGTTGGAAGGGTTGTTGTGATTCCTGTGGAAAGTTCGGATACTTGTACATTACTTGAGATGTGTGAAACGACTGCGATTCGATCGGTATCGATAAACGCTACATCGGAAGCTGGTAATCCTGCTTCAACTGCAACTTCAGTGTCTGGGGGGAACCCGATTTCCCACCAACGTACTTGCCCATCCTTTCCGATGGTAACTGCTCTGTGATCATCTAATTGCTCCACAGACCACACCTGTCCTGTATGACCTTGTAAAACAGTGACGAGTTGTAAGTCATCCAATGTATGTGTTGTAAGCTCACCAGTTTCATACGCAACAACGAGAAACTCCCCTACCACAGCAGCTCCTAGTGCCGCTCCTCTCGTTGTTTGAACCGAATCTACTTTTTTTCTTGATTCCAAATCCCAGAAGACAACCTCATCGCCTCCCACAGAAACGATTTCGTTGTTCTTCGCAAAGGCAACACTCAATACATGTCCACTGTGTTTCCCTAAAAATTGTGGGGTTTGATCAACGAGGTTTACTGTGTGAACCGAACCATCAGCAAGACCGACTGAGATAAGTCTCAAGCGTTCATCCCATGCAATGTCCAGAACTAGACTGTCAAACTTCGCAAGGAGCAAGAGTTTCTCGCCCGTGGGGGACCATTGAAACAGTGACCCATCTGCATGACCGGAAACAATCGTGCCTCCTTGCGCTATGGTGATCGCATGAATGGGGGATACGTCCTTCTGTACTACAGACAATTCGCTTTTGATCAGATCAAGAATTGCGAGTTGGCCACCGATCGTGCCTATGGCTAGGTACGAATCATCTTGGGCAGCAGCAATTGCTTTGATTTGACTAGGCAAGTAAAAGTCTTGAGAACCCCTTGTTTTCTCATTTAATATAATCGCACGACCATCCTCTGCAGCAACGACAACATGCGTCCCAGAATTCAAAGCCGCCAGCTCACTTGGACGGTCGCCAATTCCCCATTGCATTGCCGATTGATCTGTTTTTGATTTCAACACATGCCACTCCCACCTTCTTGCATCTTCATCAATGAGTGAAAGTTGTTCTTCTGCTAATGCCCATGCTCCACTACTCATTGCAACTTGAGCAGTTCCAAGTCGTGCTGCATATTCGCTTTGCTTCGCAAAGCGCAATGTTTCGTCCTTCAATTCGATCGCATGTTGCATTTCTATTTGACCTGCTTGTGAATCCAAGTAGCCCCTGATCAAACCCCAAACCCCTAAAACAAGGGCAACAAAGCCAATAACCCCTGCTTGGAATAGAAGGCGATTTCTTCGAGCGTACAACCGAATGATCGAATACATCGTGGGCCGTTTGGCATGGATTGGTTCGTCAGAAAGATATCTTCGAATGTCGGCGGAAAAATCCGCAACTGAGGCATACCGATCATCACGATCCTTTGCCAACGCTTTTAACAAAATGTATTCAAGTTCAACAGGTAGATGCACGTTGATCGCTGTTGGTTTTTCAGGGGGGGTTTCAAGAATCACTTTTGGTGCACGAAAAATAGGAATCCCCTTTAGTTCGTAAGGGAGCTGCCCTAACAACAACTGATACAGGATGACACCAAGTGAATAGACATCTGTTCGTACGTCAACATCGTGGGGGTCTTCTCCACATTGTTCTGGGCTTGACCATTGCAACGTACCAACGAATCGTCCATCTGCTGTCATCGTACTATCTGCTGTCTCAGCATCTGCTAAAAGAGCCACACCGAAATCGATCACCTTTGGTCGCCCTTCGATGCCTATCAAAATATTCGATGGTTTTAGATCTCTGTGAATCACACCTCTGCCATGGCCAAATTGCACTGCGTCGCACGCTAATAGAAAGAGTTCTAATTGTTCGCGAACTACGAGATTTTTATCATCAGCAAAATCCGTTATGGATTTACTTCCTGGCACGTACTCCATGGCGAAGAATGGCAGTGGTTTCCCATCATGCAACTGGTGGCCGGATTCATACACCTGAGCAATTCCCGGATGCTGTAACCGTGCGAGCATTTCGCTTTCCATTTCAAATCGTTGCAACGTTGTTTCAGATGCCGCAGCGGATTTAACAATTTTAAGCGCAACCGATCTGTGCGGATTCGTTTGTCTTGCCTCGTACACGTTTCCCATTCCCCCAGTTCCAATGACACGCATCACCTCAAATTGACCAATGAAACTGCCAAGCCATTCATCCCCGCGTGCACCGACCGTTGAATCAAGCCATGTTGAATCAGCAGTGTCTCCATCAACAGTATCTGCTAAAGGATCGGCAGTATCTGCTAAAGAATCGGATTCACCCGATTGTGTGCCGGGGTCTGTTTTAGGATCATCAACCATCTGTCTTCATGATACTTGCAGCCGATGTGTTCCGTTCTTACAACTTGCTTGCTATTTCGCTTGCTAATGTCTCTCCCCCAGCTAACTCTTCAGGAATCCACTCGAGTGTAAGCCCTTTATCCCCAAACTTAGGGATAATATGAAAGTGGACGTGATTCACGGCTTGGTGCGCTTCAACACCATTATTTTGCAGAACGTTGTAATCTGTCGCACCTGTCGCTTCCACGATCGCAGAAGAGACTTTGACAAGCGCACTTCCGAGCGCGGACGCAGATGCTTCACTCAACTCGTGCAAATGCGCAACTGGCTCCTTTGGAATCACGAGCGTATGACCTTTGCTCAAGGGAGCAACATCGAGAAAGGCGAGTACGAGATCATCTTCATAGACTTTGTGAGAAGGGATGTCGCCATTGACTATTTTTTCAAACAGAGTTGTCATCGCAAGGACTCCTTAATGGCAGCTTGCGCTGCTGCTAACCGAGCTGTTGGGACGCGAAAGGGAGAACAACTCACGTAGTCTAACCCAACATCATGACAGAACTCTACCGAGGATGGGTCTCCTCCGTGTTCCCCACAAATACCGATTTTCAAGGCAGAGTTCGTTTTTCGACCTCCTTGGCACCCCATCAGCACGAGTCGCCCTACCCCATCACGGTCGATTGTTTGGAAAGGATCTCGTTCTAATATCCCACTTTCGAGATAATGGGGTAAAAAGCCATTGATATCGTCACGGCTGAAACCGTACGTTAATTGTGTCAGATCATTTGTTCCGAAACTGAAGAAATCAGCGACTTCAGCAATCTCTTCTGCAACGAGGGCTGCACGAGGAATTTCAATCATCGTGCCAATTGGTATATTCAATGTTCCCCTGAACCGTTCTTTTTTCGCAATCGTTTTGATTGTCTCTGCTGCGAGGTCTCGTAACAGTTTGAGCTCTTCTTCAACACCAACAAGTGGAATCATAATTTCGGGACGCGCGTCAACTCGTTTGCGTTTGCACGCAATGACCGCTTCGGTGATCGCCGTAACTTGCATCACGAGTATTTCTGGATACGTCACTGCAAGCCGACAACCTCGATGGCCAAGCATTGGGTTGAACTCATGCAACTGCTCTACACGGCGTTTTACTTTGGAAAGTTTCATACCCATGGCATCGGCAACTTCTTTTTGACCTGCACGATCATGTGGCAAGAATTCGTGAAGTGGAGGATCAAGCAGACGCACTGTGACAGGTAGCCCCTTCATTGCTGTAAAGATGCCAATAAAATCATCGCGTTGGTATGGCATTAAACGAGCGAGAGATTCCTCACGTTTACCCTTAGTTTCCGCAAGAATCATTCGCCTCATTGCGAGAATGCGATCACCTTCGAAGAACATGTGTTCAGTTCGTGTTAAACCAATACCTTCTGCACCAAACGCTCTTGCTCTCCCTGAATCTTGAGGAGAGTCTGCATTTGTTCTCACGTTCATTCTGCGTCGTTGATCAGCCCATTTCATAATGGTGTCAAAATCACCACTAAGTTTGGGTTCATGCCTTTCAACAGCGCCAAGCATCACTTCACCTGTTCCGCCATCAATCGAGAAAACATCACTTCCTTTGTACCGCACTCCTTGAATTGTTACACATTTTTTTGAAGCATCTATATGTAAGTCTGAAGCGCCAGCAACGCAACATTTACCCCATCCACGTGCAACAACAGCTGCGTGGCTTGTCATTCCACCTGTTGAAGTCAATATACCAACAGCATGATGCATACCATCGATATCCTCAGGAGAGGTCTCTTTGCGAACGAGCAGTACGTTTTCACCTGCTTCTGCTCGCGTGACGGCATCCTCTGCAGAAAATGCAAGCGTTCCTGTTACAGCACCAGGAGATGCGGGTAACCCTTTGGCGAGTAACTGTACTTTATGTTTACTTTTTGCAGTAAAACTTGGTAACAAAAGTTGCACGAGATCCCCTGCAGGAATTCGAAGCAACGCTTCATCTATTTTAATCATCCGGCTTCGCACCATATCCACTGCCAATTTCACTGCTGCGGCGGCTGTGCGTTTACCTGTTCGAGTTTGGAGCATCCAGAGTTTACCCCGTTCAATAGTAAACTCGATATCTTGCATGTCGCTGTAATGTTTCTCTAATGTTTTCTTAATCTTCAAGAGTTCATTGAAAATCTTGCTGTTCCATTTCTTCATTTGCGAAACTGGCTTAGGAGTTCGGATGCCTGCAACGACATCTTCGCCCTGTGCATCAATTAAGAATTCACCGAAAAATTTGTCTTCGCCCGTGGATGGATTTCGTGTGAAGGCAACACCTGTTCCACTGTCGGTACCCATATTTCCAAAAACCATAGCCTGGACATTCACTGCGGTTCCGCGTAAGCCTGTGATATCGTTGATTTGTCTATACGATTTCGCCCTATGTGTGTTCCACGATTTGAATACTGCTTCAACTGATAGAGAAAGTTGTGCGATTGGATCTTGAGGAAATGCTTTCCCAACATGCCGGCGGTAGACTTTTTTATACCGATCGCAAACTTCTTCTAATCCTTCTGCGGAAAGTTCTGTGTCTAACACGACACCAAACTTCTGTTTCACTTTCGAAAACTCGTGTTCAAAAACTTCATGCTCCATCCCCATCACAACATCACCAAACATGTTGATCAACCGTCGGTATGCATCCCACCCAAACCGCGCGTTCCCTGTCAAGGCGATGAGGCCTTTGACCGCTTCATCAGTAAGGCCAAGATTTAAAACCGTATCCATCATGCCAGGCATTGAAACAGCTGCACCAGAGCGAACTGAAACGAGAAGTGGGTCTGTTTGGGAACCAAATTTTTTCCCAGTTTCACGTTCAAGTTGAGCAATTGCTTTGGCGATCGCAAGATCCAGACCAGCAGGGAGATTGCCGCCCTCTATGTAATATGCTTCGCATATTGTTGTTGGGATTGTGAACCCAGGTGGTACTGGCAACCCGATCGAGGTCATCTCTGCAAGATTTGCTCCTTTCCCTCCAAGCAGATCTTTTTGGGTTGCATTTCCCTCTGTTTTAAGGGCTCCCCAGCAATAGGTCATTTTCGGTTTGCGGGTTGTTTTTTTCTTTTTTGCGGTGGCTGTGGCCATTGAGTATTCTCCATAATTAAGCGCAAGACAGGAATGATACCGCAGAGGTACACTCCACACACCAGAGTCATGAGTCAAACTTCAACCCAACTTTCAGTTCTCCCCAATGATGCTGTTGCGTTGTCTGAATTCCATCGGACCCCAATTGAGGTTGCCAATTCTTGGCCAAAAGATGAACCAATCGTTGCACTTATTGCAAGTGGTGGCGAAGAGCGGTGGTCTAGATGGTCGATCATTGCCCCAGCGACAGGAAAACGGCTCATCGTCAATGCAATGCAAGATCTTGCCGCGTTCCAGTCCGAACTTGAGTCAATAGAACACACCTCTCTTCTACCCGGTTGGATTGGGTATGTAGGGTACGAGTTTGGGAAGTGTTTTGAACCATCAGTTTTTGGAGACCCACAGGGAGATCGATCTTGCCCCCTCGCTGATTTTGTGTGGTGTGATCGATGCCTTGTATACGATGGCGAAGAACATACATGGTGGTCAGTTGGGGGGCTACAACCTCCAAAGGAACAAGTAACAACTGGTTCTTTACAGTGCGGTGCACTGCAAGATACTGAGGGTGACGAGCGGTATCGCAACGCCGTTTCACATGCGAAGCAATATATTTGTGATGGTGATGTTTTTCAAGCAAACATTACACGTCGATTCTCCGCCACAGTTCGCGGTGACCTGCGTGCAGCAGCGTTGGAAAGTTTGGCATCTCCAGGTGGCTGGTTTGGCGCGTGGCTCGAATTGCAAACATCTCAAACACATTCCATTGTATCCTTGAGCCCCGAGTTGTTTCTTCAATACGATGGGGAGAGTCGGCAGGTAATCTCAAGACCTATGAAAGGCACACGTCCACTTTCCGAATCTGCTGAGGATCTGATGCATTCCGAAAAAGATGCCGCCGAGCTTCACATGATTGTGGACTTGATGCGAAATGATTTGGGTAGAGTGTGCGAGTTTGGTTCGATCCAAGTTGTAGAACCTCGCGGGATCGAGCAACACCCAACAGTTTGGCAATGCACTGGAGAAGTACATGGCAAAGTACGGAAGGATTGTTCTGTATTTGATTTGCTAGCTGCAACCTTTCCGGCTGGTTCCATCACTGGCGCTCCAAAGGTCCGAGCAATGCAAATCATTGAAGAACTAGAATCATCTCCTAGAGGACCGTACTGCGGATCAATCGGTGTCATCGGGGGTTCATTACTCTTGAATGTCGCAATTCGAACAGCCGTCTTTACGGGTACCTGCGACGACACTGATTTTCAAGGAACGCTCCATTACAGCACTGGATGCGGTATCGTCGCGGATTCAGATGTACATGACGAATGTGAAGAATCACACACCAAAACGAATATCCTCCGCCTTTCCGCACTCACGTAATGACAACACGCATAGTCATCTGCCATTGGTACTTGACGACAAATCTGGGTCAGGCGGTAGCGCGGAATTGTTCGCGTTGCTGGATCGCAACAGCTCGGGTGATTTGTTGGATCACGAAGCGGTGATGTGATGGATTAAACGAGAAATCAAATGCCATGCCCATATAGGTTTTGCCGCCCGATTCCAAATGCCAGTGCATTTGTTTTGCAGTAACACAGAGTGATGGTCCCTCACATCCAGGCAATGGGAAACGTAACCAATACAACCGATGCCTCCCTAGCCCGCTCGAATCACTCGCTGAAACCTGCAATCCAACACCTCCACCACCAATGTTTACAAGGGTGGCAGGTAAAACTGGTCCCACATCTGGCATCGAGTCATTTCCCTCAAGTGCTTCAGGTTCCTGACTCCCTTGGAGTGCGCGTTCGAAACGTAATTGGCACAGACGTTCTGCGAGAACTACAGAACGTGGATCCAAAAGTGGCCAAACTGAAACTTCAGGCAATACTAGGGAACCGGTGCTGATTCGAAAATCTCTTCGCCGCTGACATCGTTCCATTGTTGTTGGCAACGCAAGTTTCAAGCCAACGATCTCACGTCCACGAGATCGTAGAGTTGTTGTTCCTAAACAAGATGTCCGACACATCCATCGATTTTGACCAATTGCCATGATCGCTAGAAGTTGCACACCCTTTGTAAGAGGGAGTGGTTCTCCGGCAGCTGTTGGCATTTCGACGAGTATCTCTTCTTGTGTCATACCGATGAGTTTTGCACGCCACACAAAATCACTTCCTGTTGAGTCCGAAGGCGACAGGGCGATTTGAAGTGATCCATGATGATCGACGAGTTGTTGCAGGCATCTACGCCATCCTGTTGTGCGGGATCGTTGTGCTGGCATGTTTGAAACTCCGTTGAGAACCTCGAATACAGTTGCACTTTACAACTGCTCTTCAATCCCATCGGTAGAGTTTCACTCAGGCTCTATCATTGATCTACGTTTCCATTTTCTGGCACCCGCATGACCAATACTCCCCCACCAACCGGTATAACCGGAGATGGTTCAGGTGGCGATAAATCGCAAAGACGTGCTGCAAGTTGTAACGCACCGTGTGTCCAAAGCCGCAATAACCGATCATCTTCTCTAAGTTCCCAATCATCTGGTTTCACTTGTTCACCTTCACGAATTGCAAAGACAGAGTCATTTTTTGCCCATACAAGTTGCAATGAAGCTTCATCATTCACACCGTTGCACCAACGTCCTTCAGCTAACTCTGGCCAGAGATCGCTTGGTATATCATCGAGAATAATCATGCCCCCCTCGCGGGTTGCTTCGCGGCACACCCTGAGTAATTGCACACCAACAGAAACATCAGAAAAGAGCATAAACGTATTCCCGCAACAAACGACGGCATCAAACAGTTCTTCTAAAGGAAGAAGTTCTAGCGCGTCGCCATCGATGAGTGTTGCATTCACATCTGCTTCTGAGCAGGCTGCTGCACATGCACTAATTGCTTGTGGATCAATGTCAATCCCTGTTACATCGTGACCAGATAACGCTAGCGGTAACAGAATCCGTCCATTCCCACAACCGAGATCTAGAACACGTTTGGGCTCATCCCCCAATAGCGACAACAGCGCTTGGATTTGAGAAGTAGATTGTTCCTCATCCATAGGTAACCAATCGTTCATACAGAGTCCTTTCTCAATTCGACTGCAAGATCTGAAACGGAACTCGCGAGTGCCAACCGCTTAGAACGGTTTAAATGTGCTTTCCCAAATCTAATCTGATAATATTGTTCAGTTAGGTTCTCTAAAATGTCCTTTGCTTGACTGGGCATTTGTACTGCCTTAATCCAAAGTTTCGCTGGTTGCCATGGTGGTCGAAAATACCCTGCCCGCTCCAACACTTTGATGGTCTCTGAGTAAAATTCTACATCACTAACAAGTGATGCTGTAGCCGTGTTGTGTAAAGCTAAAGATGTACGTATTCGTTTGTGCTTCCCGACAACAACAACAATCACTGTGCTCACTCCAGCAATTGAAACAACTACGAGTACGATCCAGAGCAATCCCCCAGTCCCAACATCAAACCAATTCACAACAAGTGCCCCAGTCGTTGTGATGCCCTCCCAAACTTCTCTTGTTTTTTCTCGCCAAGTAGGAAAAACAGTTTGCATAAGATGCCTCTGACTATCTGCATCAAACCCCAGAACATGTAACTTCCATTCTCTGTCTAAACGTAACCATGCAAATCGTACTGCGTCCAACCAGCCAAGTGATTGGTGCGCTGTTGGGGAACCTGTTGTAGGAGGCGTAGGATCGTACGCTCTCCATATTCCAGGAGAAATCTCCGTTTCAACCCAAGCATGCGCATCACTATCAAGCACAATGTATTGTTTTGTTGTTGGATCCCAACGATCGGTCAAGTATCCCGTAACGATCCTCGAGGGAAGTCCAACTGTGTCGCACATCGCAACCATCGAAGCTGCAAAATATTCACAATGACCAGATTGCATCGTGAGAAGAAATGCTTCGGCAGGATCTTCATGGTTGTTGAGATATGCATATGCTTCAGGGTCGAGTAAGGATTGATCTGTTGCATATTGAAATGCGTTTGAAGTGAGATACTCAACAAACAACTGCGAAACTTGGCTTTTAGTTTCCTCACTTGAAAACTGTGTTAACGGTGTGCTTATATTGTGTTCCGCTAAAATTCCATTGGCCAAACTCTCAACCGCAGCATTCTTATAGCCCCCGACTTGCGCTGAATGATCATCAGATAAAATATATGGATCTAACGTAACCTGTACGCTGTATTTTGTAGGGAGTGAGCCAACGGTGCTAAATTTCATCGTGTGCAGATTTGGAGTGTAACTCACAAAAACAGACGTATTTGTTTCGATACTGAGTGGTTTGTGCAACGAATAGACATGCTTTGTTGGTCGTTGCAGTGATACGTGCATCGTTATTGGGTTGGACACGTTTTCGTGCACAATCTTTGTGTACCGATCAGGGATTGCTTCGATTTTTTTTGCTTGTTCTTTATAACTACTTTTCCAAACACCATCGCCTTCATACTCTTCGAGCACAGATCCCCGGAGTCGCAATGGCTCAGGGAGTTGGAATGTAACGCCTTCACTATCAACGAGTTGCACGACCATGACTTGTTCTTGAAGAGGCGTAAGATCCCGCTTAGGTGAAAGTTCTAGACGTGAACTACCGCCATCTAGCTTTCCTAAGTTTCTAGACTCATCTGTAAAAGCACGTGGGACAAAAAAGAAAAATGCTGTTGATAGCAATAGACCCACAATAAGCAACACACTTGCTGTTTTACGAAATGCAGCGCGAATTCTCCTGCCCGTCACGGGTCTTGTCCAAGGGATTCCGTAAGATTTAGGAACTGCTGCGTATCGTTCGATACGCATTGTTTCTACCCCGTAATACAACTGATACAACATAAAGACCCATGCTGCCAATCCCCCCCAAACAACAAGGATGGCTCCAAAGAGCAAATCAGTCGCATACAGACCAGCGACGGTCATCAACACAATACTCAGCAGTAATTCTTGTGCATCATTTTCTGCTGATCTACCTCCAAACAATTTGATAACAGTTAGCCAGACAAAAAATTGTCCTAGGACTTGTGGGAGATTGTCAGTAGTGGGTTGGGAGTTAAAAAGAGTGATCGCAAGGGCGCCCACTACAGCTAAACGAGACATCCATTTTGGTAAGGAGTTTGATTTCGGGCCTTCTGTAAAGTACCAACTCAAGACAACGAGCGTTCCAGCTACAAGCAAAAGCCACAAATTGTTGAGTGCAACACATTGTGCAACAACAGCAAACAAAACCAAAGAAAGTCGCAGAATTCTGTAATGCTTTAAGAGGATCATGCGCCTTGTTCCTCAAGAGTTAGTCGTAAATCATCAAGTTGCGACCCTGAAAAAAACCAAGAATTACCTGTCAATCCGAGCTTCTGTTCGCGATCTGGCCGAACAACCACACGGCCAACCCTTTCTGTGTTTCGGAGAACTTCTCGGTTGATTGGTACACGTTCGTCATCTAACTCGATACTCGCAAGCATTCCTAACAGTCGATTGAGATGTCTTGGGCCTGTACGAACGCCTACATCACGCGTGTTTGGTACGCCCAAGATAGTGAGAGCAAACTCATGTCCTTGCCGCAATGCTTCAGAGAGCAAGGAAGCTGCGAGGCAGATTGATTTTTCTTCAACCTCCCGAGGATCGCCTTCACATTGCAATGCATTTGTTGGTGTTGTTACATCAAGTACGACACGCAATCTTGGGGGGGAGGGCATCGATCTATCTATACACACAAGTGAATCTCGTTTTGAAGAAGGTTTCCAGGCAACATCTGCTAGTGTGTCACCATGATGGAATTCTCGTAGTCCATAAAACTCTTCTCCACCTCGCCCCCTGCGAATACTACGTTGCCCAAGTGGTCCGTCTGACACCACTGCTTGTAATACATTTGGCCGCAATCGATATATTTGTGGTTGAACAAGAACGTGCCACGGTTGGTGTAACTTTTTTGATGCATGTACCATCCCAAAAGGAAATGACGTACGAATTCTAATGTCATTAAAAATTGCTATCCCCCTTTGTGTAGGCCAAAAGATAGTGTCACATCGCACCTCCTCTTTTGGTCCAATTTCCATTACCCACGCTTTTGCATTCTTGAACTTCGTTGCCCATGTTTTCTCGGGATCGAGTTCTTGTATCCAAATGCTAAATGCTGGCTGAAGGCGTGCAGCATTCCGAACATCATATCCAATAAAGAACGGTTGACCGACACGAGCGAGTCCACCATGCACGCGGTCGATATGTATAGTTCTGATTGACAAGCGTGTCCACACTATTGTCATCAACGTGGTAACAAGCATTGTTCCAAGAAGCCAAATCGAAAGATTGTTCCCTTGGCGAATGGCAGTTGGCACAACGAGCAGCAACAAGACAATTGCCACGATGAGTGGATGCACAGGAACCGGACGTTTCGCCATATGTGGATTATGACAAGATGTACCCGTCGATGTGCCCCTCTATGTACCCGAAGAAAGCCGTAGGAAGTGCAGAGATATCACGAAGTTATTGTTTCGAGTACCCATGCGTTCAGCCCCCCTCCACTACTACTACTCTCCACTACCACTGCTCTGAGCAATGCTCAGAGCATTGCTCAGAGGTATACACAGAGGTATGCACAGAGGTATACACAGAGGTATGCAGAGGTATGCACAGAGGTATGCTCAGAGGTGATTGGATGGTATTGGTAATAAAGGGGTTAGGGCGATGTTTTGACGAGAATAGTGGGCTGCATGTAGGCAACCATGCAGAACGTCGCGAGAAGGGTGCGATGAAAATCAATTACTCTTTGGTTGCGTTGGAAGGTGCTGTTTCTGAGGTGGTGGCCTCTTCGGCACGCTCCACTTCTGTTGAATCTGCTGAGCTTTCGATCGATTCTGGCTCTGGAGGGGGTGCAGCGGGTTTCCAAGAAGCTTCTCGGGCGAGCCCCTGCACTTGGGGAAGGTCATCCAATGTCGCTAAACCAAAGATATTGAGAAACTCTCGAGTTGTGCCGTAGAGCATGGGTCGCCCGAGTTCCTCAGCACGCCCAACGATTTTCACTAAGCGTTTTTCCATAATCGAGCGCAACACTTCACCACAGGCAACACCTCGGATCACCTCTATTTCTGCTCGCATCACAGGTTGGCGATACGCAATGATTGATAGCGTCTCAAGCGCTGCTTGAGATAATTTTTGTTGTTGGCGATCTGCGTGCAGACGTGACACTACCGGTGCATACTCTTCTCTTGTTAGAGGACGATATCCACCTGCAACTCGTTCGATTCGAAATGCTCTTGCATTGGTATCGTAGGATTCGTTAAGTGTTTCGATTGCAACTTTAATCTGTTTCGTTGCATCATCATCTTCGATACCGAGTACCGTTTTCATTCTCGATTCGGAAATTGGTCTCTCACTTGAAAAGATCAGTGCTTCAACGCGCTGCTGTAGTGAGATACCTGAACATGGTATTTCAGAAGTCATACAGCACGGCCAGTTGCTGCAGCTGTTGTAGCAAGTGCTACCTTTGCCATCGCAATACGTTGATCACGTTCAACTTTTTCGCGATCCTTATGATCAGAAGTCACTCGAGCATTTGCCTCAGCAAGCTCTGCCTTCGCTTCATCGAGATGGAGTTGTTCTGCTGGCGTAGCACCCTCTGTGACGAGTGTTAGTCCATCTCCGTCGACGTGGGCAAAACCACCCTCGATGAGGTACCACCTGCTTCCGCCCTCTTCTGCGTCTATCCGAAGACTGCCAGGAGCAAGCGTTGAAAGTAATGGTGAAAGTCCTTTTTGCATCCCATATTGCCCATCCCACGCAGGGAATGAAACATAGGTTGCTTCGCCACAAAAGGCTTCTTGGCTTGGAGTTACGATTTTACATGGGAATGTCTTTGGCACGGTGTATTCCTACTAAAAGAGAGGGTTCTTAGAAGGTTGGCATCATACCAAAATTAACAAGGTCCCCAAGCAGAGATCAGAATGAGAAGGTCGTCAATTCCGATTTCTCCGTTCCCGTCAAAGTCTTCTGGGCAGGGTGAACCACAAGGTCCCCAGGCACTGATAAATGCGAGAAGGTCATCAATGTCAACACCACCATTTCCATCAAGATCTGCAGGGCATGGCGGTGCGCAACTCTCAACCTCACATAACACGTCATCGCCCAGATACGATCCGCCAGTTGTAAAACAATCAGCAGGTGTCAATTCCATACAAGAAGTATCCACACAGCACGCACCTGTCGTGATACCCGCAATCACCCTTGTGGAGTCTTCATAAATCACCAAGTGGTCGCTACCACTAAACAATAGGAATCCAGTCACCGTGCCATCACTGACATGGTTGCCATCAGTATCTGCAGCTGAAGATTGCAAATTGCATGTACCCGCTGACACTGCGGTAATATCAAACCGCAACAATTCAACCGGCGAACCAATCCCAATCGAATATGTGTCATCGAAGAAATACATATCGTAGCTTTCTGTAAGACCATCGGCGCTGATGATGCCTAGGCTGCTCATCGGTTCATCAAAGTTTGATGCATTTGGATGCACAATAGTGTTTGGAACAACCTCGAATACACCCTGGACATCAAAAGTAACATTCATACAAAAACTAAAAATGCCATCTTCACCCGTCACACCTTCGACGACCGACCCATACACGTGCACTGCTGTTGATTCACCTATTTCAAGTTCTTCAGCATCAATCTGCATTGACACTTCCACTGTCAATTCTGCTAAAGCTGATGCACTAAACAGAGAAAACAAAAAAACTACAAGGGCGAGTGTTATATATTTCATTAGAGCGTGTTTCCATAACTAAGGGCAAGGAGCCAAGCATCGAAGATATCGATTTTGCCATCGCCGTTGAGGTCTGCATTTGGATCCCAATCATTGCTGTTTTGATCAAACAAATACGCTGCTTGCAATATTGCAAGGTCAATTTCATTCACGACCGCATCGCCATTGGCATCCCCTGCAAGTCGGAATAAGTCTTGTGTGCTAGATCCCGTACTGCGGTCAATTGCAAGGACACCATCTGGGGTGCCATCTGAATCTTCCATTGCATTTCCAGTACCATCTGTGATCATTGTTGTGTCGATTTGCAATTCATAGCGTGCATCTGTCAAGATTGTTTCGCCGCTTCCACCAAAGCCGTCACTTGTGAGATCTATCGTCAACGTATTGGTTGCTTTATTCCAAGAGAAATGAGCAGCAGATAATTTCACTGTCCCGCCTTCATGCGTTGTTCGTGCTAATTGAACTGCGTTTACAATTGAACCGTTACTAATCAATGTGTCAATATTAGTAGCTTCGTCAAATGTAATCTCAATGATTGACATGTTTGATCTCTGGTCAATACCTCCGTTTAATGTGACATTCGAAATCGCTGGCCCTTCAAGATCGTAATCAAGGATGAAGTCACCAATTAACGTATCAACAAGAATTGTGTTACCCGACAAATCTTCCACACCACCTGCTACTGCAACGACTGAAACCCAACCTTCGCCAAGCACTTCTCCATCGTTGTTGTAGACATATCGATAGACGCCTTCGCCAAGATCCTGTACATAGTCAATATCAACTTCACCGTCATTGATCATGATGTCATCGATACCAATCGAATCCACGTCGATTCCAGAATCTTCATCGCTCCAACGAATATCAACGCTACCTGGATCACTTGTAAGTACAGCACCTTGTACTGGATTCACCAGTTCTCCAGCAGGTCCTAGGGCATCAATCGAGAAGATTCTTTGATAATCACCACCAGCAACTCCGTCGCCATCACCATCGAGTTTATTTCCTGCAAGGTCACGCAGGCTGCGACCATCACTTCCATATATTGTCAAGCGGTACTCACCATCTACGAATTGATCGGCAATTTCTAGAGTCACTGTTGTTTCACCAATTTCATAAACCGGTACGAGAGTAAGCACGATATCGTCTGCATCACCGAAGAATCCATTTTCACCACTGTTTCTTAAATCATAATTGCCAACTGCAACAGCCTCGATGACATCAAGTTCTTCACTAAACGAAATTTCGATCATTGTGTTTGTAAAACCAACTTCTGTTTGATCATGCACTCCACTTGGTGTTGTCCCGAGAATTGTTGGTGGTGTTTCGTCATCGCTGTCGCCCGTGAATTCATAGGCACCAATATCAGCATAGCCACTAGCGAATCCAAATTCAACCGTTGGAAGATCGCCTAAGTCACTCAAGCCATCGTACATCGACATGTACGAGTACCCGTCATCACCCTGCGATAGGCCAACCGTTGGACTCAACCACTCGTTCCCCGAACCATAATGGAACGCGACGCGTCCATCACTGTAGAGTGTGACAGCAAAGTTTACATCGTGACCGCTTGAATATCGACTTGCATCCCAACGAATCGTCACTTCATCTTCAATAGATTGGTTAACGAAGATGTCGTCTCCACTGAGATCTGTTCGCAGGTTATCCCAAAGCGGAGCAATTCGAGTGTACTGCATCAACTCTTCGGTTGTGTTTGTCGTATCAGTCACATTAGTTGTTGAACCAAATTGTAGAAGACCGTTGTCAGATACTCGCACTGTTGTCCAGTCTGTACCTGCAAATGGGAAGATGAAGTCGTTTGCAAAACTGAGGTTCCAACTACTGTTATGGTGACGCCAGTTCATCGCATCGCCTACTTCTTCCCAATCGCTTTCTGCTTGTTGCGTTTCGTTGTAAACACTCGCTCCTGTGTTCGTGGTGCCCTGATCGTCAACTCGTTCACGGCCGAAGAAGTCGGTTAATGGAGCGTTCCATAAATCACCAGCATCAATGGTTGGCGATCCTGCGAGCACTTGCAAGTTGTCATCACGACCGCGATCTACACCATCAAGGACGCCCATCACACCATCTGCTCCAGCTATGGAGACAAACAGCGGGTCGCCTTCAATACTACTTGCATCTTGTACAGATGCCGATTGCCAATCAGCAACACTCACGCGTTCGCCCTGCCAGTACCCAGCACTTGCACCAACTGCGAGGTCAAACAAGTTGTAATCACTATCAAAA
>JASMLY010000068.1 GCA_030748455.1 Phycisphaerales bacterium
GGCACAACTTCGTATGTTGTCCACGAAATATCAGCCGAGGTCGCATTCGCCGCATCCACCTCTTCCCAAACAGCATCTTGATTATCATTTACTTCGCCGGTGTCTGTAAATGCGTGGTGGTCAGGGGTTACCCAGACTTGCCCAGTTCTGGAAATCGACATGCTCCATACGAGCATAATTGCGCCAATGATGAAAACGATAGACCAGATTAAAGTATTTGATTTTTTTGGTGAATCTGTACTCATTACGCATCCCCTCGCTTTCTAGAAACAAAGAAAATCCAGTTGCCAACAATAATGAAGACAATCATCAAACTGTGAGCGACCAATTGTGGTCCCATTCGTCTCTTGGCTTCTTGTGCTTTTTTATTTGCCGCGATGGATGGATACGCTTCATCAAGGGCGGCTTCATATTCTGCCGCAGCTTTAATTGCACCAAGGACACCAGCAAGTTGTTCTGGGATGTATGGGTACATTTGAGGGGCTTGCACGCCTGTGCAACCAGAAACCGTAGTTATTCCAAACGGAGTTGCAGCAAATTGTACCCACTGCTTTGTGCCCGGATCACCAGCACTAACATTGATAATCAAATTCATGTCTTGGATATTTTTAATGTTCTTCGTCATCGGAATATCATCAAGGGGCGTGCCCTTTGAGTCGAGCGGGAACATGCCGCGCAAGTCCTGCGTAATCATTCGGATGACTGCTTCGCCGCCTGCCTTGTAACTAAACTTCATGTAGTTTTCGCCATAGACCAGTTCGGGATACTCTTCTTCGATAGTGTCGATGCTAAGGTCAACCATCGGCGAACCAAGTGGCCAAAGTGCTAAGTAATATTGTTTGTGACCTTTTATGGAACAGTGTCTAGTAAACGCTTGAGCCATAGGAAGTAGTTCACCTTGAGAGGCAGGGTCAAAATCATATGCCAAAAGAATATTTGAGCCCTCTGGTAAGTCATCGATTGCATTAAAAACCATTTTTGCCTGTTTTGAAACAACTTCGGGGAATACGAGCCTGGCCAAAATTGGAATTGCTACTGCCAGTAGCATTGCAAGGAAAATCCAGCGGCGATCAAGATTTTTTAATATTTGATACATCTGTTAATCCTGTCCCAAGTATGAACGGTCAACGCCAAGAAGAATTCGAAGTGAAGTTGCTACAACACCAAGGGCAATCCCAATTGTGATTGCACGCGTGCCGGCTGTGTTTGGAATGTCCATAATCCAAACTGTTAGACGGTCAAACTGGAGGGCATATAGGTCAATTGGAAGCCAACTAATTCCGAAGAAATTAAAATGAGTAATCTCTTCTGGGAACCAATCTAACCATCCAAAGAGCCAAACACCTGCGTATGTTCGACCGAGCAAAACGATTCCGGCTGTTACCAGCAAGAGCGTTGCTTCGGTGTTCTTTGCGCGGAAGGCACGGAACGCAGCGGTTGCAACATAGAACGCCAACATCGCAAACATTGTCGAAGTAAGCGGTACAACCATGTGTTCGTAAATCCACCATAAGCCAGAGCCTTCTTCAAGGACATACCCGGACCATACAAATTCGGGGTACTTTGGATTAGGGTGTACACCCATTTGCAACAACCCAACGACTAGCACTGTAAAGAAACAAACAATAGTGACGACTGAATATCCCCAGCCCTTCCGATTACCGGAAACCTTCATAAGATGAAGTTTGATAAGGTTGCCGCCGCCCAAGAGCATCGCACCAACTGCAAGAATGTTAAACCATTCTTGGGCGGTGAGTCCCCAACCCTCAGCGTAAGGAATAAAGTTTGCAATCAGCAGGACAAAGCCAGCAACGATTGCAATGATAAGTGGGACAGTTCTTTTCACGAATCATCTCCCTCTAAGTCAGTATCGCCCGAACCAAATGAACCAAGCCCTTCTTCACCGAGCATATTACTTTTTATGTAGCCAAGCGAACTTTCGAAAATGTCATCATCACTTTCGGTAATCGAAGCAACCGTTGCAAAAAACACCCCAACGACAAGAACAAGGACGGAGACAAACTTGCCCCAATCCTGTCCTTTGAGTGAACCAATTTGCAATGGGTCGCCAGAAAGGTACGCAGAGGCAGCGAAGAATTCTTCGCCAATCAAAGTGTAGTCGCATGAAGCAACAAAGAACGGCAATTGGCTTGGCATTGCGGTACCTGCTACTTGAATCGCACCGATGTGGTTGCCTGTTTCAGCAAGAATGAGTGACTCTGCGAAGAAACCACCCATGTAAATACACGCCGCAGGTTCTTCGCGAACCATGTAACCCGTCACACCTGCAACGAATGCAAACTGTTCATCTGTTAAGTAGTGGATGCGATCAGGCTGATACGAGTCGGGCCGCCCTGCTGCTAAATATGATGCTTCAACTGTTTCACGAGCAGCTGCCATAACGAGGGATCGACACGTTGGCACTTCGATTTGGGCGCCGTATTCCGCAGCAGTTTTTGCAACTCGGGAAAGTATTGTTAAGCCAGCAAGGGTTTGAATTTCGTTGATGTCTTGAATACCTGTAACAAATAATACCGGTCGTCCCATTTCTGTTGCCCGACCGACGGCTTCATCAATTGCAGAGAGCCCTGCAATTTGTCGAACCCATAATTTTTTCCCGCTTCGTGCAGAGTTTACAAAATATGAAACCAAGCCACAGAACACAAACATGAATATTGCAAGCCAAACCTTCGCTTCGTTGAACCATTGCATTGTTGGCGTTACTGGTTTGTCAGAATCTGCCCATGTTGACGTATCACCTTGATTATCAATAGCATTTATGCGGTACGAATATGACCAACCCAGTTCTACGGTGCGATCGGTATAAGTTGCTTCACCTGCAGCGGCTTCGGATATTTTCCGCCACACTTGATCCTCTTCGGTAATTTCCCCATCGCCTTTTGCTGAGATTGTTTTTCGCTCGATGTTGTATGAAGCAACAATCAATTCGGGGTCGGGTGCTTCGGTGTCCGCATCAAGTGAGTTAAAAATATCGTTTGTTGAAAGCGTCCATGCAACGTCAACTGATTGACCTGCGTCATCGGGGGTGTCGGTTGCAACCACCCTAGTTGGAGGAGAAGGCGATTGAGCAAAGCCAACATTTGCCACAACAAGGAGTGCGAGAAATAGTACGTAAAGGGGTGTTTTTTGAATCATGCTTCGATTAGTTCCACGTTTGCTCTGGGCACGATAACCGATTCGCCCGAACTTAGTTTCACTTCAAGGACGCGAGCTTTGGAGCCAGAGCCAAGAACGTGGGGTTCTGGTGGTAGACCACTCACCGTACCGAGTTTGCCAAAGTATGGATCTCTAATGATTCGAAGCGGTAATCCAATTTCTAGATACCCGCCGACATGCTCTACTTCTTCTTCGCAATCCCCTGCCTCTAAAGGAATTATGATTTCTGGGCGCATCACACCAGCGCGGATTTGGGTAGCACCATTTACGGATGCCTCGTGCCCTTCAAACCGTTTTAGGAGGTCAAACGTTCGATTTGCCATCGCGATATCGCCAAAGCCCTCTGTGATAATAACAGTAATTCCTTTTTTCTCACTTCCCGTGATTGCAACACCTAGGTCATACCCGAGAAATTCTTTGAGGTCTTGGTCGTCCATGCCACCACCGATGAGCGCAGCAACGCCTGCCTTTCTTGCTGCTTCGATTGCATCGTCTGTGAGGCGAGCCCCACCGATGACAACGCAGCCCCTCATATCCGCCGAAATGTTTGACTCAGTTAATGTTTCATCGCAACTCTCTACGGCAAATTTAATTGGACCGCATGTTTCGCCGCCAATTCCGAAGATGCCTTGAATAAATGCAACGTCGGCTTCGATAGTGCAACCGATTTCTGGATTCACTTCTGTCACGGTGCCGGTTACGTACGCTTTTACTTCCACTGGAATATCTGGACCACGAAGAATCACTTGACCCGTAACATCTGAAACCGTTTCGATTGTTCC
>JASMLY010000069.1 GCA_030748455.1 Phycisphaerales bacterium
TGGAGTACCGAAATCCGAAATAATAATCGGAAAATCTACATGCAGAAATTCGTCAAGTTTCGCGCTCATGAGCATAAGATCACGAGTTGCCCTTCCACCTTGACCACCTACAAGACACTGAACCCCCAGCGCATCGAGTGAGACGCCCTCTTGAGCTAATCTCGATAAAAACACGTGTGCATTACACGCACCAGGCGTCGTCGCAACAAATTCAGAAAATGTCTCTGCGATTTCAATCATCACCTTTGATTCTTGCCTTCCTTGCTTGACTAGAAGGCGAGCAGTTCGTACAAGGTCAACCAAATTCGGCAAAGATAGTTGCACATGCCTGTTAAGATTTAACCCGGCTGCAACATTCCAAAAAAGAACTGCGGCACCGTACCTTTGTACTACACGTTCGATATGGTCATAACATTTATCACGAAACAAAGAATAATCATGCTCTGTTTTTTTAACCCACTCTGGGATTCCATCCTTTGAAGTAAAGTCTAGCAATGGTCCAGCGATAATATGTTTCTTGTGATCACGAGCCCACTTTACCCAACGATCAATAGAACCCCATTGAAAGTCCCCTTCTTCTGGTTCAATTTCCGACCATTGCATTGGAATTTTTACAATATCAATAGTATTGCTTACAAGATCTCGGAGCGGTTCATCAAATCTCTGAGATGCGATGTTTACACCAAGAGTTGAGCTGGAAGCATTTTTTGTAGCGTACCGGCGGTGTAACAAAATTTGTGCATGCGCCATCGCAAGGCGTTCAGAAGCATCTATCGAAATTTCTAATGCTCGTCTTGCCAAATCGTTTGCCTTATTTTGATTGGCGCACACAAGGGCTTTCGTAAAAATCAATCGAGATTCTTCCCAGAGTTGTACTGCAGGGTTGTCTTCAGAAAGATGAAAAAGACTCCAGTTTTCACTCAAATCAAGGAATGACTTAATGCGATGCCTCGCCAATTCAAGTGAAAGCATGTATGGCTTCACTCGACGAGGAAGAATTGAAGTCTGGAGCATCAAGCGACCAGCACTCCCAGCATCGTAAAGTAAACCGATTGCGAAATTTGCATGCCCATCAGCGTCAGCAGTTATTATTCCATTTTCAATTGTAACCCTGCCCGGAATCACTTGATTATCTCTCGTGAGGAGGTGAACGTTGACGAGTTTTTCGGCAATACTATTCTGGCTACAAAGGGTAAAACGAATCATTTGAGTCTACAAGTATTGTAGTTTCCACTTCTTAGGGTGTGTGGACGCTACAATGCAAATCATGAACACTACTGAATCCGCCGTCTATGAAACCCACCTCCCTTTTGACCAGCGCCGCCAAGGCAAAGTCCGAGATATCTACCAAATCCCTGCAAAAAATGGGCAAACTGGGATGGTTTTAATTATCGCAAGTGACCGAATCAGCGCATTTGATGTCGTTATGCCAAATCCAGTGACCGGAAAGGGTCGAGAGCTTACGACAATTAGTTGCAAGTGGTTTGATTTCATTCGTGATCTCGGAATAATTCAAGACCATTTAATTTCGACGAATCCAGAGGATGTTCCGGATCTTGACCCTTCACTCTATGATCAATGCGAGGGACGCATGATGCTAGGGCGGGCTTGCGAAGTAATTCCTGTCGAGTTCGTCGTTCGCGGGTACTTGGCGGGCAGCGGTTGGAAGGAATATCAAAACGATGGGACGGTTTGCGGGATTCCACTCCCTCAGGGGTTACAACTTTCAAGCAAATTACCTGAACCAATATTTACTCCAGCAACAAAAGCTGTTGAAGGACATGACGAAAACATTGATTTTGAAACAGCGTGTGAGATTGCAGGACGCGATGTGATGGAACGTTTGCGAGCTGTCTCTCTTGAAATGTATACAAAGGCAGCAGAGTATGCGTCTGAGCGTGGCATCATTCTTGCCGACACTAAATTTGAATTTGGATATGCTCTTGATGAAGCGGGCAATGCAACCGACGAGTTGCTCTTGATTGACGAAGTGCTCACTCCAGACAGTTCACGGTTCTGGCCAGCAGACGAATACGAAGTTGGACGAGAACAAGATAGTTTCGACAAACAGTATGTTCGTAATTGGCTTGAGACAATAGTCGCTTCTGGCGATTGGGACAAAACACCTCCAGGGCCTGAACTTCCCTCCGAAATCATCGAAGGCACAGTCTCCCGCTATCGCGAAGCCGCCACCCGCCTCTTTTCCTCACCCATTTAATTACCTCCGAGGTCATTGATTCCTCTAATTACCCCTAATTACCTCCGAGGTCATTAATTCCTCTAATTACCCCTAATTACCTCGGAGGTAATTAAGTTATTCGGCGGCCTGCACGGTATTGCGGAGCAGCATTGCAACGGTCATCGGTCCAACGCCGCCTGGAACGGGGGATATGAAGCCAGCAACTTTTTTGACTGCCTCATAATCGACATCACCAACCGTACGTTTTTTCCCGTCCTCACCAACAATTCGGTTGATACCAACATCAATCACAACGGCGCCTTCTTGCACAATATCAGCGGTAACTAAATTGTGTACCCCAGCAGCCGTCACAAGAATATCTGCGTTCCGTGTTAAAGTTTCTTGGTTTGAAGTATGTTCGTTCGTCGAAATCACCGTCGCCTCGGCTTGCATCAGCAAGACTGCGACTGGCTTGCCAACAATGGTACTTGCCCCAACACAAACCGCTTGCTTGCCTCGAATCTCCATACCAGTCGATTCAATCATCTCCATCACAGCCAGTGCCGTGCAAGGGACTAAACTCCTGCGCCCAAAAACAATATTACCAATATTCGCAGGATTCACACCTTCAACATCTTTGTCAACAGCAATCATTGTTTGAATGGCATCTGTATCAACGCTTTCTGGCAATGGCATATGCACCATTATCGCAGTCACCATAGGATTTCCGTTGAGGGCATCGATTGTCGCTACCACCTCTTTGTGGCTTGCTGACTCTGGCAATTCATGCAAGTTATATTCAATCCCAACAGCGTTACATGCTTTCTCCTGATTTTTAGCATACAAATGTGCTCCCTGATCTCCCCCAACAAGAACTGCATCAAGCCGAACACATTTTCCGCGGTCTTTCAAACCATCCACCCGAACCGCAAGGGAGTCCTTCACCTTCGCCGCCAAAGCGCGTCCATCAATAATCGTTGCGTTTGCCATGAAGTGGCAGGATACCAACGATACAATACCTTGATGAGCACAGATCACCCCTTCTTAGCAATTACTGTCGGTAATACCCGAACTTCAATCGCAACCTTCAAAGAAAATGCGATCGATGAACTTTCCTCGTTCAACTCATCAGCCACAAGTGACATTGTTGAACAAGCATTGATTTATTGGAACGAACTTGATGGTGAAAGCCCACAAATCGTGATGGCATCATCAAATGAAACCGCTGGAGACGCCATAAAAGGCATGCTCGCGGACCAGACTTCGAAACAAATATGGGATATTGGCGAAGATGTCCCTGTTGCTATTGGAAGGCATCTCGACCCTGAAACAATTACAGGCGTCGATCGCCTTCTCAACGCAGCTGCTGCATGGGAATTATCAAACCAAGCATGTATCGTGGTTGATGCGGGCACTTGTGTCACTGTAGATTTTGTTGATGGCGAGGGCACCTTTCACGGAGGCGCAATTGCTCCAGGCGCCAAGATGCAATTACAAGCAATGCACAATGGAACTTCTGCCCTTCCAGATGTTGAGTTTGAGCGCCCACTTCGAGAAGCATTCGGCAAGAACACTGCTCAAGCAATGTTGCAGGGCGTCTACCATGGAATTCATGGCATGGTCCGCCAACTCTCTGAGCAATACGCCTCTAGATACGGCGCCTATCCACGCATTCTTGCAACAGGTGGTGACGCTGAACTCCTTTTCGAAGATGATGAACTTATTGAGCAGATTATTCCTAGCTTGCAGTTGCAAGGCATTGCAATTTCAGTCAAACACGCAATGACTATCGAAGAAGATGTCTAAAACAACGTGGACGTTACTCACGCCTCCAAGCCAAGGCGCGATTTCTATTATTCAATTAGCAGGGAACGTCACGACGACCCTTTCTCAAATCGCAAACCGATCGAATTGGATTGAGGGCAGACTTTACCTCGTTGACATTCCAGAAATCGACGAGGCGGTTGCTGTGCAAATTAACAATCAGCTCGCACACATTATGCCACACGGCGGGATGCAAATCCTACGCAAACTCGCCAAGCGCTTTAGCGAACTTGGCATTGAGCAAACAGATGAACCACAATTTCCTGAAGCGCAAGACGAAATCGAAGCCGTGATGCTCAAAACACTTTCAATTGCAGAGAGCCCACTTGCAGTGGAGTTATTGCTTAAGCAGCCGGAAAAATTGCGAGGCACAACTCCAGTAGAAGACGATCTGAAGCGTGCAGCGATTCTGAACCATCTTATCTTCCCACCAAAAGTTGTATTGCTTGGGTCCCCCAATACCGGTAAAAGTACGCTGATGAATGCGCTAACAAAACAAGACTCTTCCATAGTCCACGACCTTCCGGGCGCAACTCGTGATGCTGTTGGTGCTCGCATAAACTGCGGCGGGCTCGTGCTTGACTTGTACGACCTTCCCGGCTTTCGCGATTCCGATGATGCCGTCGAACAAGAAGCAATAACAATTGCAAAAAAAATCGCTACCCAAGCCATCCTAACAATTCTTATTGCCGATGACACACACGATTGGCTTGCCTATTCTGACCCTGCTACCAATTCTGGCTCTGCTGCCCAAGTTGGCTCAGAGCCAACTTGGCTCAGAGCCAACTTGGCTCAGAGCCAAATTAAAATTGCGACAAAAGCTGATAATCAAAAGCGTACAGATGCAGCCCTTTGCGTCAGTGCACACACTGGCGAAAACATGCAAGAACTTACACTTCTCATTCGCGATGCAATTGTTCCCTCGGAAGTATTAAATCATGATGGTCCGTGGTTTTTTCCCGGCAGTTACAGTCCAACTGATGAGTAACCGCAATCCACGTACAAAACCTGCCCCGTCACGCCCGAAGACATATCGCTAAGCAAGTAAACCGCAGAGTTCCCAACATCTTCACCCGTCACATTTCGCTTGAGTGGCGCTTTTTCTTCGACCCAGTCAAGAATCGAACTAAACCCGCCGACTGCCATCGATGAAAGCGTTTTCAAAGGACCGCCACTAATCGAGTTCACCCGAATATTTTTCTCACCAAGTTCCATCGCAAGGTACCGAGTTGCTGACTCAAGCGCACTTTTCGCAACGCCCATGACGTTATAGCCGGGCACTGCTTTGACTGCACCAAGGTAACTCATCGAAATGATTGAGCCACCATCTTTCATAAGGGGAGCCGCTCGATTTGCCATCGCCATCAATGTGTACGCGCTAATGTCAAGCGCCTGCGTGTAGACCTCGCGCGGGGTTGCTGCAAATTTGCCTTCTTTGAGCCAGTCCTTATCTGCAAAGGCAATTGAGTGAACCAAAAAATCGATTTCACCAAGATCTCCAAAGACCTTGTCCAAGTCCTCATCGGATCCAGCATCCATCGAAATAAGATTTGGTTCGCTGATGCCAATTGCCTCAAGTGCTTTTCGGCATCGCCGTTCCATTTTCTCTCCAGGCAAGTGTGTAAATACACACTCTGCACCATTTTCAACGAGCGATTTTGCGATGTACCAAGCGTAACTTCGTTCATTGGCAATGCCAACGACGAGACCTTTTTTGCCTTGCATAATTGTCATGGCGTGCATGATACCCTCACAAACGACTCTGGGCTATACAGAGTATAATTCGCATCCCTACCCGAGCGCGTGTAGCTCAATTGGATAGAGCATCGGCCTTCGAAGCCGAGGGTTGGGGGTTCGAGTCCCTCCACGCGTGTTTCCCCCCGAAAAAACAATCCAAAAACAATCCCGCGGGAAATTTTTTCACTCGCGAAACATAAACTATCCCGCGGGTCGTTTATTCCCATGCAAAACATAAACTATCCCGCGGGTCGTTTAATTTCCTGAAATATCATAGACCCGCAGTGATTGAAGTTTTGATTTCCAATCGGTTACGAAACCAACGTGGCTTGGGTGTTTCACGTACGCTTCATAGTCATCTAGTGAATCAAACGCAAAATAAATACCAACA
>JASMLY010000070.1 GCA_030748455.1 Phycisphaerales bacterium
TCGCAACCATTTTCAGTCACAAGCACCATGTCTTCAACTCGAACCCCGCCAATGGCGTGGCTGTATAGTCCCGGTTCGATCGTCACAACATCTCCAGCAAGTAAAACTGCGCCGTTTCGATCAAGTAAAGGTGGCTCGTGCACATCAAGACCAATACCGTGCCCTGTGCCATGTGGCATTGAACAAAATGTTGCGGGATCATTTTCCTTTGGAAGTCCCTCTTGGTATCCATGTTCAAGTAACACGCGAATTGTTTCAAGATGAACAACTTCACCAGTTGCACCGGCTTTTGTTGCTTTGGTAGCTGCTTCTTTTGCTGCAACAACTGCCAAGTGCATCTTTTGAATTTCTTCAGGTATATCGCCATGCACAACCGTGCGTGTACAGTCCCCGTTGTACATCGAAGTTTTATCTAGTGGAAAAATATCGATGATGACTGGTTCGCCTGTTCTAAGAACACCACTGCCAAGTTCGTGGCAATCACCGCCATCACTTCCTCCAGCGACGATGCACGGCGGATTAAAAAAGTTTCGCTCAAGAAGAAACGTATCAATCATCGTTCGCAATCGTTCACTTGTAAGTGGTTTACTGTCAACCTGAAGATTGCCTTCGCCATCAGCAATTGCGCATGCAACTGTTTCACACGCCATCCGCATAACTTCCTCAGTGACTTCTTGGGCGCGGCGAAGGTGGGCAACTTCTTCTTCATCTTTTACTCGGCGGTCAGTGACACCCATGTCTAAATCAAGTTCAACCGAAATACCTGCTGCCTGCATCTCATCAACATAAATCAGAGGAAGCGTTCGGTCTCCTATGACATTCGTGATTCCGTTTCGACTTAGACACTCTGTGGTTGCTTGTGCTGCCGCGGTTTCTCTATCTCCTGATAATCCACTTGCTGGCGTGAAGTCAGAGTAACCATAGACACGATCTGCTCTTGCGTGTTTTTTTGCGCGATCCATTTCGATTTCTCGAAGAATGAGCGTTCGAGTTCCATCTGGCAAATCAACTGCAATCATCGCGTCGTGAACCATAAATCTAACTGTTCGATACAACGATTTATTCACCGATGGATTCCCCGCCATTACACGTGCTGTTTTTGTTTGCATCTGGTTAGTTTACATTTAATAACCTCGAGTTGACCGAGAATTCCAGCGTGTTTAATTAACCCAATGTTTATCAATCTGGCAAAGCCGGGACACGGATCCACGCAGTGAAGAAGAAAGCAAGACGAATGTCTTGCTTTTTCGAAACGAGTGGAGGGGGATGCGGGCTCGTGGCCGCAGAATCACGACAGTGATTGTGCGCCCCTCGAGACGATGGATGCCAACGGCATCCAGTCACGGCAAAGCCGGGACACGGATCCACGCAGTGAAGAAGAAAGCAAGACGAATGTCTTGCTTTTTCGAAACGAGTGGAGCCGATCGGGCTCGAACCGACGACCTCTTGCATGCCATGCAAGCGCTCTCCCAACTGAGCTACGGCCCCAAATATTCAGGAAGAATTTTACATTGCAGCGTTAATCGCTTCAGACAAATCATCTTTAGATGCAATACCTACAAATTTATTCGTAATTTTACCATCCTTAAAAATGATAATGCTCGGAATAGATTGAATTTCATACTTCACCGCGGCATCTCGATTGGTATCTATGTCTACTTTTCCAATCTTTGCCTTACCATCAAACTCTGTCGCAAGTTCATCAATAACTGGACCAAGCATTTTGCATGGACCACACCATTCTGCCCAAAAGTCAACTAAGACTGGTTGGTCTGAACTCAATACTTCATCTTGAAAATTTGCGTCTGTAAATTCTAGTGCCACGTTCTAACTCCTACTGTTGGGATTGATTTGAGTAGGAGATTGTAGCACTCGAGCGTGCTCTAATACATTATGAACTCGAAAAATCTGAACTCCTTTCAATTTCATTTCCAAAGCCACAGACGTTGAAGACGTATCACGCATCTCTGGACATTCTATTCCAGACACCGAACCAATAAAACTCTTTCTGCTCGCCCCAACAAAAACAGGATAACCAAGTGCAATAAAACGGTGGCACTCACGAACGAGTTGCCAATTTTGCTCGACACTTTTTCCGAAGCCCAACCCAGGGTCAATGGCAATGGCCTCTGCAAAGACGCCAGCGGCAATCGCAGCATCGATTCGAGTTTCTAGCCAATTCAAGACTTCTTTCACAATGTCATCCGATTCTGGGGAGTTTTCATATTGATCGCAGTATTGGTCCAACTCGGGAGGTAATCTACGGTGCATAAGCACAAGCCCTGCTCCCGTTTCAGCAGCAAGTTGGAACATTGAGACATCTTCAGTGCCCGCAGAAACATCATTTATTATGTCCGCTCCCGCATTTAATGCTACTCGAGCAACTTCTGCGAGAGTTGTGTCAACCGAAATACAAACTTTGCTTTGTTCTCGAATTGAGCGAATGACTGGTTCGATGCGATTAATTTGCTCTTTGGCTGACACTCTGATCGCCCCTGGTCGTGTTGATTCACCTCCAATATCAATAATAGTCGCGCCTTCTTCTTCAAGTTTCACTGCTTGCTCAGTAGCTTGACGCACACCCATAAACTTCCCACCGTCACTAAAACTATCGGGGGTCACGTTCAAAATGCCCACAATGGTAGTTGATTCAAGCGATACTACACGTGTGCGGCATTGCCATGATGTGGCTGGTTGTTTCACAGAAAGTAGAGTATAGAAAATGCGAGAACTTGTCATCAATAGCACTATCCAACACACCTTGTTATTGTTCGTACCACTACTATTTGCTCTCATTCTTAAAATAGCAAGACTAAGATCTTGGTCAATGGTTGCAGGAGTAATTGGTGGCATCCTGCTCGGTCCAGCTGTATTTGGAGCCGTTGCACCTGAGTATTGGGAGGGTATTTTTCAGGGAGGAACCACCGAAAGACAACAATATGATAAATTTGTTCGGACACAAAACGCAGATTTACTCGCAGCAAAGCAACTCGGTGCAAGTGAAGCAATACTTCTGCAAATGCAGGCTGATAATCACTACGAGCAATCACTCGAACACGCTCTCTGGGAAGAAGCAAAATGGAAAGACCAACGTACTCTTCGAGATTATGCCATCGTACTCATTGCACTCATTTTCTTAAGTGGAAGTATTCGAAATAGAGTGCGTGGAACTGCACCTCCCTTAATGACTCTATCTGTAGGTGTGTGGGCAGCTCTTATCCCCTGTGGAATTATTGCGCTAATTGCTCTCTGGTGTTGGGATTCTGAAGTTTCAAGTGCGCTTGCACTTGGTGCATGTATATCTACAGGCCCATGGACACTTGCACGTTGGGAACAACGAGTTGCTGAAACATCTGAGCAAGGCGGATCTTCTCTGATGATTCGTTGTGGGCGAGTTGCATGGGTTATTGCAAGTACCATAGCTCTTTATGCGACATGGCAATTTCATGGAGCCATGTCGCTGGTTTGGCTACTCCCGCTTCTCCTTTTACCTGTGATATGGATTGTTCCAATAAAAAATTGGCGTTGGCTCACAGTATTCGTAGATTACGCAGCCATTCCAAGTGTAATGGCAACGGCGCTCGTTCTTCTCAACCCAATCGAATCAATTTCACTTTGGCCAATAGTAGTCGTTCTCTTGCTTTGTGCAGATGCTCGGTGGCTTGGAGGAATCATCGGTCTCAAACTGCTCGGGGGAAGAAACAGTGACAATTCGATGCGACTTGCCATACCTCTTGTCGACGCAGGCGTGTCTCAACTTTGCATGGCTACACTTTTGTTTGGGGCAGGAGTGTTGACTGCTCCATTTGCTTTAGCAGTGCTCGTCGGTGCAGTGTTCCTTGACCACACCGCCACAATTCGCATGAAGTTCGCAAAGACACATTAACCATAACCTTTTGGCTCAGAGCCACTTTGGCTCAGAGCCAAAGTGGCTCTGAGCCAGAAAAGGCGGTCCTCAACCACCGTTGGAGATTATTCCACTGTGACTGATTTTGCGAGGTTTCGTGGTTTATCAACGTCTTTCCCGCGTAGGACTGCAGCGTGATACGCAAGAAGCTGCAAAGGAACCACGGTGAGCAGTGGCTGTAGTGGTTCGGGCACATCAGGAACATAGAAGACATCGTCGCAATGCTTCGTAATTTCTACATCGCCATCAGTAGCAACTGCAATAATATGTCCACCACGTGAGCGAACCTCTTCCATGTTACCAATCACTTTTTCGTACTGGCTCCCCTTCGTTGCAACAACAACTACTGGCATTCCCTTATCAATCAGCGCAATTGGACCGTGTTTCATTTCTGCAGCCGGCATACCTTCAGCGTGAATATAACTAATTTCTTTTAGCTTCAAAGCACCTTCAAGTGCAACAGGATAATTCGTGCCACGACCAAGAAACAGCCAATTGTCACGATTGACAACGCCTTTTGTCACCTCGCAAATATGGTCTGATTGTGTTAATACTGTTTTAATATGTTCGGGAATCTGTTCAAGCGAAGAAAGTAATTCGGACATTTCTTCTCGACCAAGATGGTGACGTCGTCCTATGTATGTTGCAAGCATTGTTAACACTGCAACTTGACCAATAAACGCTTTCGTAGAAGCAACTCCAATTTCAGGACCTACACGCAAATACACACCTGCATCAGTCTCGCGAGAGATAGTTGACCCCACAACATTTACTGCGCCAAACGTAAGTGCACCCCTGCGCTTTGCCTCTAACACCGCAGCAAGTGTGTCGGCAGTTTCACCGCTCTGACTCACTGCAATTGCAACGGTATCTTCTTCAACAATAGGATTACGGTATCGGAATTCACTTGCAAACTCTACTTCGGTTGGAATGCCTGCGAGTTTTTCAAACAAATATTCACCTATCATTGCAGCATGCAGTGCCGTTCCTTGCCCAAGAAGTAAAACACGTTTTGCTTTGGCTAACTCTGATTCAAAATCTGCAACCCCGCCTAATACAATTTTTGTATTCAAAGCATCAACTCTACCTTGAATACAGGTTCGCAATGTCTCTGGCTGTTCATGAATTTCCTTCAGCATGAAGTGTTCAAACTCACCGAGTTCTATTTGCTCTAATGTAAATTCAAGTTCTTGTATTTCGGGAGTAAGTTCAACATTATCAACTGTTGTTGTTCTAAAAGAATCACGAGTCAGCCTTGCAACTGTTTCATCATCAAGCAAAAAAGCTTGTGTTGTGTGAGCGACGATTGCGCTTGAATCAGAAGCAACAACATACTCATCTTTTCCAACGCCAACAATCAGTGGAGACCCCTTCCTCGCAACAACTAGTACGTCTGGTTCCTCTTCACAAACCACAGCTATTGCGTACGCCCCTGTGACTTCTCTAAGCGCTGATTGCACGGCGGTTTCTAAATCACCGTCATACAATTCACCAATTAAGTGCGCAAGCACTTCTGTATCTGTTTCACTTGTAAAAGTATGTCCCTTGCCGCTCAAGTACTGTTTTAGTGATGCGTAGTTTTCAATAATCCCATTGTGAACAAGCCGAATGCCGTGGCCGTTCGTTTCATCATCCGCTTGGGGATGCGCATTTCGCTCTGATGGTTCGCCATGAGTTGCCCACCTTGTATGCGCAATCCCGATGGTTCCATCAAAGCTGTCGTCATTGATGACCATTTCCTCTAAACCAGAGACGCGACCCTTCGATCTTGCGACTTTAAGTTTGCCGTTCAAAACAGCAATTCCTGCTGAATCATAACCGCGGTATTCCAGTCGCTTGAGCCCCTCAAGGAGGAGTTCTCTCGCTGGTTTGGATCCGATATACGCAACTATTCCACACATAGTGTTGAAGAATACACCACAACGGCAGTATTGGAACTCTAATTCTTAAACTGATTCAATTATCGGAACTCATAAGCGTTTACAATCACGATATGCCCGATTTATTTTTTGAACTCTCCGCCACAAAACGAAATCAGGTCCGCCCACTCGCTGATCGAATTCGTCCAACATCTCTCGATGAGGTTGTAGGGCAAGAGCATATTTTAGGCGAAGGCACTTTGCTTCGAAGAATGATTACTGGGGATACATTGACATCAGTCATCTTGTGGGGTGCTCCGGGAACTGGAAAGACAACGCTTGCCCATGTAATTGCTCATGAAACAAATGGAGCTGTTGAGTCATTCAACGCTGCGATGATTGGTGTTGCGGACATTCGCAGAATCATTGATGAAGCAAAAAAGCGAATTGAAAACGACAATAGAAGAACCATTCTCTTCCTTGATGAGATACATCGGTTCAGTCGGAGCCAGCAAGATGTTCTTCTTGGAGCAGTTGAGCAAGGCATCCTAATACTTATTGGTGCCACCACTGAAAATCCAGCCTACTCGGTAAACAATGCGCTTATTAGTAGGTCGACGTTGTTCAAACTTGAGCCACTCAATGACTCTGATGTTGAACGCGTTCTACATCGTGCTCTCTGTTGCGAAACTGGATACGGAGCTCTTTCAATTGAAGTTACTGATGAAGCGATATCGCATTGGGCGAAATATTCTGAGGGTGACGCAAGGCGTGCGATAAACGCCCTAGAAATTGCAGTCAACAGCACGAACGGGATTATTACTTTAGAAACGGCTCAACAATCTATGCAGCGAAAAGCTGTTCGATACGACAAATTTGGTGATGGTCATTACGATCACGCAAGTGCTCTTATCAAATCTGTTCGTGCGAGTGATACCAATGGAGCGCTGTACTGGCTTGCGTGTATGCTTGAAGCAGGCGAAGACCCGCGTTTCATAGCCCGTCGCATGTCCATTTTTGCAAGTGAAGATGTTGGTCTTGAGGATCCACGTGCCGTTGAACAAGCTGCAGCAACGTGGCACATTGTAGAACGAGTAGGCATGCCCGAATGCCAGTTTTCTTTAAGCCAACTTGTCATCTATCTATCTAAAGCCCCAAAGTCGCGATCTGTTTACGATGCTATTCTTCTTGCTCGAGATGATGTTTCAAATCAACGCGCAATCCTTGCTCCATCTGATCACGACCCACAAGCACTGCCAACTATTAATGCAACATACTTCGAATGAGTAAAACAAAACAGCGCAAGTACATTGTTGATGCCATTGCTGAAATGACGACTGAAGAAAAGTGTCATGCCAGCACTTTGATTTGCGATCGACTCATGTCAATTGCTTCGGTCATTTTTGCAGATACAATTTTTGCTTATCTCCCACTTGATAATGAAGTTAATATCTTGCAATTACTGAACCAGTGGATTGACGAGTCAAGAACTGTTGGGGTACCGCTTGTCTCGTGGAAAAATAAGACCATGCGAGCGGGAGTCTTGAATTCCCTCGATGAGCACGCATTAAAGAACACGCGGTACGGACTTCGAGAGCCGATTCATAGACATCCTATTCCAGCTGATATCATCGATGTAATCCTCGTCCCTGGCATAGGATTTGACCCCTCGGGTGGTCGCCTCGGCAGAGGTGGTGGGTTTTATGACCGATACCTTGACCTTTCTCGACCACCGATTGTCATTGGAATTGCATTTGACCAGCAAATTCTTGAATGTGTCCAATGCGACACTCACGACCAACCGATGACTGCCGTAGTCACACCAACAAGAACTTTGCTCAATTAATTCCTCGAAGGAAATATTTTCACTCGATAATCGCTACAATCCTCAACATGGCATTACCAAGTCAAGGCGGAAATTCAAATCGAGGTGGAATGTATAGACGACACCGAGTACGCAGAAGTGCGACTTGGTTTATTGTCATTCTTATCGCCGCTGTTGGAACTTGGATATTGTGGCCAGATGGCAACTGGAGCGATTCAACCAATTCAACTAGTGAGAACCCACAAGTCGTTGAAGAGTCACCAGACAAGACTGTGGTTGCTCTTGAAGAACCAAATCCCACAATACCCGAAACCACTCCACTTCAGCCATTGTCTGTAGTTGTTGGAACACCTCCAAACTTTAATGAGGGCTTGCAGTCACTTGATCAAGGGAAGTTGAACAAGGCAAGAATGCAATTGTCAGCCACCCTGCAAAGCGGGGGGCTCACAGACACTGAGGAATCGCAACTTCGCGGCGTCTTGACAGATATTTCAGATTTGCTTGTTTTCTCACCAGAAATGACAAGCGATGACCCATATGCCATTGAATATATCATTCAGGGTGGAGATACACTCAGCGGAATTGTGAACAAGATGGGTCTTCAAGTTGATTGGCGGTTCATTCAGAGAATCAACGGCATTAGCCATGCGAGTAGTATTCGGCCTGGGCAAAGTCTAAAACTTATCTCTGGTCCATTTCATGCCATTGTTGACAAAGAGTCATATCGAATTGACCTGTTTCTTGGTGATGGAGATGAGCAAGTCTTTGTCCGATCGTATCGAGTAGGTCTTGGGGAGTTCAATTCAACCCCAACCGGACTATTTAAAGTTCGCCAGCATTCTAAACTTGTAAATCCCACATGGGTTAATCCTCGCACTAGAGCATTTTATTCTGCAGATAATCCAGAAAACCCAATTGGGGAACGATGGATTGGACTTCAGGGTGCTGAGGAGCGAACATATGATCTTGAGGGTCTTGGTATCCACGGCACAATTGAACCAGAGACAATTGGGACACAGTCCTCCATGGGCTGCATCCGAATGCATGCTGAAGATGTTGCTCAAGTCTATGAAATGCTCTCCGAAGGCGTTTCTACTATCGAAATTAGATAAAAATCACATCACTAGATGAGTTTGAAATCTACCCAGAAACGGCTCCGGGATTTTTTGGCTCAGAGCCAACTTGGCTCTGAGCCAAGTTGGCTCTGAGCCAAAAAAGGCGCCGAAAAAAAGGAAGTGCCCCAAACTCCTAAAATGCAAGTTGCAGTTGGGTTCTGAAGAGCCATTCAGCATTTTGATTGGGAGAAGGCCGCCACCCCACCATTTGGTTTGCCATTCCAGGTGGACTGTCTTGTCCGCCTTGCCCGGCACTAATTTCACCAAAACTCACCCCGAAATCGCTCGTGACCTTTAGACCCTGCCCATCTAAGTACCAATTCACTCCATTCGTAAGAATATGCACATCATTGTTCCCAAGAGAGTCCTGAATGACTCCACCGCTCGCATATCGAATGAAGTATTCGGTCGTGTCAGTCATGTATGTGCTTCCTTGAACCACATATCCAAGCCAATCACCGTTTGGTACGGATGAGGAGGGGTTCTTCTGATTGTGAAATGTCCCAGAAGCAAAAAATGTCATTCCATCAGAGTGAATGGAAATATCCGAGGTAATACCATATTGATCTTGCTTGGGGTTACCACGTCCAATACGCTCGCCATTCTGTCCATGTGCAGCAATTCCCCAAAGCACCCCTTGCTCGCTACCCACCGGCGATGTGAACTGATTAAACTGAGACCACGAACCTTCCAACAAAAATTCTGCTCTTGCTGTTACAGACCAATCAGTATCTTCTGCTAATGTCGCCCATGGAGGCGTTGGATTTGTTCCAGATATATTTACACCTCTAAGCGTCGGTGAACCACTTGAAGTTGCAAGGAAGACTCTCGTGCTGTCATTTGGATGCCATGTAAGTTCAAGCCCTTGAGACCGTGCCAAACCGAGTCGGTAATCTATCAATGAACGGTCTACAGCGAGTTGGTATTTATCTGACACAAGTGATTCTCTTGTAAAAGGCAGCATAAATACACCAACTTTTAGCGACCATTTCTCGTTTAATTTGAATTTGATCCAAGTATCCCACAACTTAGCAGAAATTCTTGTGTTTGGAAGAATTGCATTTGGATCCAAATAACCATACCCCGCTTGAATTAAGAAAGTTGTGTCTCGGTCAAAAATGTGCCCACTAAAACTCAAGCGCGTGCGGGTATTTTCAACACCACCTCGCCAACGGTCACCAGTATCACTTCGTAGGTAATTTTGCACAAACCGCTCTTGGAAAAGGCCACCAATTTTTAATTGAAATCGTCCATCACTGCTTGCAAGAAAGAACCCATCAGACCAACCACCCAGAAGACCATCGCCAATGAGTGAATTTCGAGAATCTGCATCAGAAAGAATGTCCTGCACGAGGGCTTTAATATCATCAGCACGTTTTTGAGAAAGCCAATCCAAATCCTTTGCTTTTAGTTCATCAAGAGTTTCCCGCATCTCATCCGTTTCAGATTGCACCTCATTGAGTTGCTGACGCATCTCATCTAGTTGTTGTTGGAAACTCGGGCTCTGGCTGAAACAATTCACAGAGATCACCGCGGTAACGAGTGATACCATTGCTGTTAGGTGCTGTTTCAAGTTGAAGTCACTGAATATCATTTCATTTCCTTAGAACATTAGTTGCAACTGAGTTCGAACGAGAACCTGATTTCTCCGACGAACATCTGTTATCCAGCCGGCTTGAGTATTTGCCATGAATCCAGAAACCTCTCCAAAACTAAACCCTAAATCTGCAGTAAATTTCAAATCTTGTCCATCCATATAGTGATTCATACCCACCGTCAATATTTGCAGGTGGTCTCCACCAGCTATCGCTTCTCTGTCTGGTCCACCAGATTCCCACCGAGCAAACAACTCTGTTTGGTTAGTAACATATGTGCTTCCTTGAGCAACAAAAGCGAGAAGGTTTAGTCTTGGCAGGGCGACAGATATATCAAGAACGCGTTCATAAATAACCGCACCAAAAAGTGACGCCCCATCGAACTGCATCACCATGTCTGCAGTCACACCCCAGAATATTCCTGGAGGAAATCCTCCCACCGGGACAGGGCTATTAGATTCTGTGTTCTGCCTATGACCAGCAACCCCAATAAGTACACCTCGTTCACTTCCTGGCGGGCTTGTAAATTGGTCGAACTGGTCCCATTCACCAAGAAGCTTCCATTCATGGCGCATCGTTACGGAGTACAACGTATCGCTTCCAAGAGCGGACAATGGTGGAGTTGGGTCCTCGCTTCCAAATATCAATCCTTGAAGCAATGCTGCTGAACCATTTGAAACTGTTAAGGAAAAATGCCGATCGTTTGATTTCCAGTCTAGTTCAACACCTTGTGATCTCTCCAATCCCAGTCGGTATTCAACAAGGGATGGAAAAATTGCCATTTGGTAGGGCGACTTAATAATTGCTTCTTTTGTAAATGGAAGCATAAATTGACCCAGCTTAATTTTAGTTTCAGAATTTAATTGAAATGCAACCCATGCATCCCACATCCTTGGTGTCATTTGATTGGCGTTACTTGTGTGGTTATATGGATCATTTCTTCCCCAGCCAAGTTCAACTAAATATGTAAGGCCGCGGCCAAACGCGTGTCCATCAAAAGAGAGTTGTGTTCTAGATACTCCAAACCCGTATCTCCACTCATCATATTGTCCAAAACCAGAGGTTGCATCAGTTCCTTGCCATCTCGACATGAACTGCGTCTGCATGAGTCCACCGATGTTGAGACGAAATTGCCCATCAGCACTTGAGAGGTGAAAACCGTCTGACCAGCCCATCATGGAGCCATCGCCATACAGATTTACGCGTTGGCTAGCATCTGCGAGGACATCATTCACAAGTGACATCACGGAAGCCGCCCGTTGTTCATTGAGCCACGAATCGTTGTCGTATGAATCTCTCGCTTCATTGAGTTCGGTGCGAACAGCAGAGTTTGTCAACACCGCTTCATCAAGTGCCCGCTGCAGGTCTTGAAGTTGGGTTTGTATGTCCTTACTAGCAGGAACCCCCGAAACCCCTGAACTGTCTCCACTGGCTCCTTCCTGAGCACAGACCATAGGAACGCTTGCATGCACAGCGAGTGATGCAATTGCCATGGCAATCCATTGCTTTCGGCTTCGATCCATCCTTAGACCTTCTGTAGACCTTTCTTATACTACGTTATCCTAACATGTACTACGTACAGTGTACCTAATCGGCTTCTAAGCGACACATCCAGTAGAAATTGCCCTTTTAGGGAAATGGTCAGATCCGTTGGGTGGTGCAAAAAAACAGGCCGGCTCAAAGAGCCGGCCTGCGTTTGTGTCAATTACTTGACATTCAAATCAAGTTCTGATTAGAACATGAATTGAAGTTGAGTGCTCACTGTTGTTGTATCAAAATCACCAGCTGCGTGCTCATTGTCCCAATCAACTTGAATGGTCCACTTAGCATTTTGACCTGCCCAGTAGTTGTTCACACCGAGGGACCAAACTTCACCATCAAGATTTGTTGTACCAGAATCATCATCCTGATCCGCATATCGAACGTAGGCTTCCCAGTTATCATCAAGATCCATTGAGAATACAGCCTGTAGTTGATTTTCGTCACCAGTTGGCGTGTCATCATCAGCAAAGTTTGTCCAACCAATATATAGACTTGTGCCGCCCCATTGACAAAGTGCATCAGCAGTCCATGATGAATCGCCATCAGCGACTGTTGGAGCAGCTGCATCGCCACCATCTGCTGTCCAGTAGGTCAAGCCGAAGAGCATGCCATCAGCATCTCCTGCGTTGCTATGGATTTGATCAAATTGACCCCAATTACCTTCGACCATGAATTCAACACGACCGAGTAATACGTTAGCGTTTGCGTTATCTGAACCAACATCGGTCGTGTTATTGAACAACTGTATCCATGCACGGATATCATCTGATTCGTAGTTCAATGAAACACCTGTGCCAGTAGTTCGAGCCCAACTTTCAGCACGGTCAAGTGCCATCATGTAACCATCATCGATCAATTGTGCACGACTTTCTGCCCAAAGCATGTCACCCATTGCGAGTGTCCAACCATCACCTAGACCAACTGTTCCGTATGCCCATTCTTCTTCAGAACCTGCACCAGCGTTAGTTAGGTCGTGACGGATGCTATAGCCGTAGTCGCCAGCAATTGTGCCAGAGAAAGTCATGTGCGCTCGGTTTGTATCAAAACCCCAAGCAGAATCAACTGCTGGATCGTCATCGTCCACATAAACCCAACGAGTTTGTAGAAGACCGTTGATCTTCATCGACCAGTTGCCATCAGCAGAACCGATTGTGAAACCGCCATTGTAACCAGCAGTAGCGCCAGAACCTTGAAGGCTTGCACGAGTGTCAGCGTCAGCAAGAACGTCGTGTACGAGGCCACGAATTTCGTCGGAACGAGCATCGTTAAGCCAGTTATTGTTAGTAGCAGCTGAAAGTTCGTTGATTCGAGCTTCAGCGGCCTCGAGGCGGGCTTGCAGGTCAGCGTTCGTGTCGGTACCTGCAAAGCTAGCACTAGTGAGCGTCAGTGTTGCGACGCCGAGAAGGTAAAGGTGACTCATAGTCAACTCTCCTGTATTTTTCGAACGCATCAACCGACTCCCGTGGCGTCGCGTTCTAACCATCCATCCGTCCGCATCATTCCAACCAACACGGCTGGAACGGACGATTGTTCCCTATCGGTCTACTGTGACCGAAAAGTTGAAGGCGGAATAGTAACCACTTCTCAAGATTTGGCTACACCCACCAGATAAATCCTTAAAAAAAACAACAAAGAAGTCGCAAAAACCTGTGTAAGTTCTTGTTATATAGGGAGTTAACCGCATTTGGCAAACTTTGTTTTTTCTTGGTCCGATAACCGAGTATCGGACGGTATCTCTATCGCGTTTTCTTGCAAAAAAGCGCCTATATCGCCAATAGAAGCCACTCCAATACACCCAATACCGGACTCTTTTTGTTGGTTTATCGGAACTAATAATTTTTTGTATCCTCTTCGCCTTACTTGTGCAATTCTTTGCTCAATCTGCGGAACACTTCGAACCTCGCCTCCGAGCCCAACTTCGCCAATCGCACAGACATCAGATGGCAAAGCAATACCGGTATATCCGCCAATAATTGAAACACAGAGTGCTAAATCAACCGCTGGTTCCGTAAGTTTTAACCCACCGACCGTACTTGTATAGATGTCTTGATCGCCAAGGTCAATACCTGCATGCTTTTCTAACACCGCGCTGAGCATAGTGAGGCGGCTACCATCAAGACCATTGGCTCGCCTTCGCGCTTGTCCATACGTTCCCTGCGCAACAAGAGCTTGTACTTCTATAAGTAAACACCGAGAGCCGTGCAAAGCGGGACATACAATCGCACCAGCTCGTGGTGGAGCATCTGGATCAAGAAACGCGGTAGCATCATCAACTTCAACAAGA
>JASMLY010000071.1 GCA_030748455.1 Phycisphaerales bacterium
TCTGGAAGCGCCATGCCATATTGACCAACTGTCGCAAGTCCTTCACAAATTCCATTGTGCGTAGTGACAAAGTAGTAATACGGCACCTTAGGATCTGCAGTCACATCAATAAATGTTTCTGTATTTGCAAAACCAAGATCAACTATCGGAGTCAACGGATCTGTGCCTCGATATACCTGGTACCCGTTGTTATTTAAAACAGCATCCCAAGTTAAGGAAACTGCACCGCACTCTTGGGTCGTCACAATGTTCTCAGGATTTACAAGCGTACCGGTAAAGCCGGAAACACCGTCTGCTGATTCGGCACCTTCTCCGCAAGAGTTTTCGCCAACAACCCAGTAGAAGTATGTAATACCACTAAGCGCTGTCGCATCGTCGTACACGATTAGATCTTGCGTCACTGAACCGATTGCAGCGCCTGCTGTATTAAAGTCGTCTGTAGTACTTCGATAGATGTTGTAATTATCCACGTGGTCAACGGGTGTCCATTGAATTTGGACAGCATCGCACGCTTCGCCATCACTCGCATCAACCGACGATGGGGCATCTAAAACACCGATTGCTTCACCGGCTGCGGATACGGATTCAAGGCTGTCATCACAACCATTTGTGGAAATTGCTTCGACCCAGTAGAAGTACTCTGTGCTAGCAACAGCGGTGGTGTCAACATATTGTTGGTCGGTAAAGTCGGAATCCAATACACCTGCTGTATCGAAATCATCTGTTTCACTTCGAGAAACCCTAAACGTCACGCCATTACCTGGATGTGTCCAAGTCACAAGCACTTCGTTACATTCGCTTTGAGAGGCAACAATGTCTGAAGGAATTTCTGCGCCTTGCAGAGTCGAACCAATTGCGACAGAACTAGCAATACTTGCTGGACAATCAGCTGTCGCTGAGGTTACCCAGTAATAGTGGGGAATCATTGGTACTGCTGTAGTGTCAACAAATGTCGATTCACCGGTCGTTCCAACCGAAACAGCGTTAAGGAAATCATCTGTTGTGTTTCTAAATATTTCATATTCCACAGCATTGGTAACAGCATCCCAAGTAAGAGTAACTGTGTCGCAAGCTGCATCAGTCGCTGTTACGTTTACAGGAGGCAAGGACTGCCCAACCCAGCCGAGCGTACCAGCAATCAAGGAAATATCACTGTTCCCACAACCGTTTTCGGCAGAAACCCAGTAGTAATATTGTTGACCCGTTGCAGCAGTCATATCTTGCCAGACATTGGTACCCATAGGAATTTGAACAAGTTCTGTGGCCTCTGAAGCATTATCTTCAGAGTTTCGGTATACATAGTAAAGCGATGCTGTTGGAACTTCGTTCCAACCGATTTCAATGGCATCACAAACCGATCCCCCGGTCACAAACGCTTCGGGAGACGTTGTAATTTCTACACCAGCAACACCCCTTGATTCAATACTGAGATTACTGTCGCCACAAGAGTTGGTAGCCCGCACCCAATAGTAATATTCCGTTGTGTCGTTACCAACCACATCGGTATAAGGCGGCATGTCTGTTGTAGCAGTAAGATCATAGGTACCGGGATCATCGGGGTCGGGTTCAACACCTGTTGTGTTTCTATAGATGTCATAAGAAGTAGCACCAGCAGTTTCAGTCCAATTCACCCAAATGCCTTCGCAAATTGTTCCAACTGAAGCATAAGTGTCTGTTGGAATTGCGAGTGTTGGGGATGCGATTCCTTCAACAGCAACAGATGCTTCGTCTGGAAGTTGACAGAACGCACCCATCGATTTCACAAAGTAATAGAGCGGTGTGTCGTAATCACTTGGTGAAAAGTCAGAATAAGATGGACCGTCGGACATACCGATGAGCCCATTTGCTCCGGGAAAATATGGATCAAGTGATCGATAAATTTCATAGGCTGTTGCGTTTGTAACGGGTGTCCATGAAAGATCAACCTGGCCACAAGGACCAGCATCAACACTCACGTCACTTGGTGGAGCAAGTTGCCCTGCCGAACCAGTCGTTGAAGTTGCTGCCCCTATCAGACTATCACCGCATGCATTTCTGGTCAAAATCCAATATGTATAGACTTGGTCTGGTTCTACATTTGTATCATCAAAGGAAGTAAGAGATGTTGAGGCTAGTTCTTCTGCATCTGCAAGAAGACCAGTGGATGATCGCCAAATTACATATTCTGCAGCCGTTGCAGCGGGCAACCACTCAACAAAAACGGAGTCACAATAGGCCGACAATCCACTGTCCGTTGCAGAGACTTCTGTTGGTCCAACAGGTGTGTCGCTTGAATAACCTGCAGCAACAAGACTCATTGGTCCCTCGCCACAACTATTTGTAGTAGTTACCCAGTAGTAGTACGTGTCACCTTCAACAAGAGCTACATCGTCATCTACAAACGTGTTGTTATCTGTGTTGCCAATCAAAACAGCGTCGCCTTCGACGTTTGAATCAGAACGATACACGTCGTAGTCTGAATCTATTCCAACCGAATCCCACGAGACCCAAATTTCTTCACAATGCGTCCCCTGTGTTGCTGCAACATTGTCTGCGATTGCTATGTTTGCCAAAGCTACGCCACTTATTGAACTACCCGCTGGTGTTTCGCAAGTGTTGCTTACACTTTGCACCCAATAGAAAAACTGTTGGTCTGGGGTTGTACCCTCATCTACATACGTTGGGTCGATACCTGTGTATGCCAAAACGGTTGATTGTGTAAAGTCGTCTATTTCTGCTCGTGACACGATGTACGTGTCAGCCAATGGAACGCTGTCCCAAGAAAGAATGATTGTGCCACACTGATCATCTGTTGCCACCAAGTTTACTGGATTCGCAAGTTCGCCTATAAAACCAGAGACGCCGTCGGCTGAAGAATCACTGCTGCCACAGGCGTTGTTTGCAACGACCCAGTAGGTGTATGTAACACCGGGAATGGCTGTGAAATCTGCGTATTGAGATGCCGGAGGAACAACTACCGCACCAGAAAGTGGTTGGGCATCAGCCCAGTCGGCTGCCTCGCCATCCGCACGATAAATCGTGAAAGTGTCTGGATATCCCGCAACGGTCCACTGCACAAGCACCGAACCACACTGTGATCCTTGGCTTGCAAAGACATTGAGAGGTGAAGCAAGGTCACCAACACTAAGGCCTACAGCTGAACTCCCAAACTCGCCTTCTCGACCAGCACACGTGGTTGGTTCTGCTGTTACCCAGTAATAGTAGGTTGTGTCTGCAACTGCAGTTGTGTCTACATACGGACCACCATCTGCTGTTCCTATTTCGGTAGCGGAAAATGGGTCGTCAATCAAGTTACGGTAAATGTGGTATGTCGCCTGTTGATTGATATTGTTCCAATCTACTTCTATTGTTTCACACAATCCAGACGTTGCAATTGTGTTAACAACAACTGGAATCGATGCGGAGGCAGAAGCAACATCACTCTCAATACTCTCATCACAAACCGGATGAGTAGTCGTAACCCAATAGAAATATTCGGCGTTAGCAATGACATCAGTGTCCACCAATGTTGTGAGGGTCGTTGACCCCAAGAGGACCGCCGTGTCATAATCATCAACCGTGTTTCTGTACACGTTGTAAGTAGCAGCCCACAACTCTGCAGCCCAACTAATTTGAATTAAATCGCAAGACATGTTTGATGCAACTACGCCTTGTACCTGCGAGTTGTATGGAAGTGCCATGCCAAATTCGCTTGTTGTAGGAATTTCAACGCACAAATTGTTGTCTGTTGCAACGAAGTAATAATATGAAACCTCAGGATCAGCAGACGTGTCTACATACGATTCTGTGGATGTTGTACCAAGGAACCACGGGTTTAGATCATTAGCGTCTAGAGAACGGTAAACTCGATATCCAGTATTTCCAACAACGGGATCCCACGTAATGAGGACCTCGCCACACCCAACACCATCTGCCGGATCATTAAATGTCTGAACATTGGATGGGTTTTCTAACAAGCCGTTATACCCACTATCAGAATTTGACACATTCGCACTTTCACCACAAATGTTCATGCCTACAACCCAGTAGAAGTATGTCACGCCACCCTGTGCAGTTGCGTCTGTATAGGTGTTCTCATCTTGCAAGGCGGATCCTATTGAAACACCAGCAGAATTAAAGTCATCTGTTGTGCTTCGATAAATGTTGTAAGAATCTGCACCGGCAACTGGTGTCCATCGTATTTCTACCCAAGAGCAGTTAATGAGATCGCTTGAGCCATCTGTAGCTTCAACATTTGTTGGAGCTACAGTTTCGCCGATCGCTTCTCCAAACACAGAATCAGACGGATCACTATCACCACAAGAGTTGTTTGCTTCTACCCAGTAGAAATATTGCGTGTTAGGAAGAGGTGGCGTGTCCAAATATGATAGGTCTGGGGCACCCTGGCTGATAGGTGATGATGTGGCAAAATCATCAACCGTGTTTCGACTCACAGTAAAAGTGGTTCCAGCCCCTGGGTGTGACCAAGAAACGAGAATATCGTTACAGATTGATAGGTTCGTCGCCGCAACGTTCATTGGAACTTCTACATTTTGAGTGTATGAACCAAGGGTTGATGTGCTTGCAACGCTTGCATTACAACCTGGGGCCGTGGAAGTCACCCAGTAGTAATATGGAATCAACGGAAACGCTGTCGTATCATCGAATGTTAGCTCGCCGGTTGATCCGACAAGCGTTGCTGTACCAAAGTTGTTCGTTTGATTACGATAAATGTCATAACTTGAAGCACCCTCCGAATCGCTCCATGTCACAGTAATAACGCCACAATCACCGTCAGTTGCATCTACTGTTGCCGGCGGAGTTGTCTGAGCAGTTGTTCCAACACTTCCATCTCCAGCTATTGGACTTTCTCCGCAACCGTTTTCTGCAGAGACCCAATAATAATAGGTTTCTCCTGGAATTGCCGTTGTGTCTTGCCACGTGTTTGTACCAAGAACTTGTTGTGAAATAACAGAAGCTGTAGATGCGTTATCAACCGTATTTCTATAAATATAATAGAGGGTCGCTGTTGGCAATTCTTCCCACGTAATCTCTATAGCATCACAGATAGATCCCTGGGTCGCATACGCCGTTGGCGAGGTTGCAATTGGAACCGCGCCAAGACCCATCGCGGCCAAACTTAGATTACTGTCGCCACAAGAGTTGGTAGCCCGCACCCAATAGTAATATTCGGTGTCACCAACAGTTGTAGTGTCTACGTATGGTGGAAGTTGGGTTGATCCAATCGGCGTATCGTCTGGTTCTCCGCCCCCTGGTGTTGGGGCAACACCTGTTTCGTTTCGGTAGATTGAATACAACTGAGCATTTGGTGTCTCAGTCCAAGTCACTTGAACTTCACCACAATCAGTACCAAGAGAAGCTAGGATGTCTGTGGGAATTGTAAGCGGAGGACGTGATGTTCCTGCTTCTGCTGGTGAGTGTAGAGACGGTGTCTGGCACGCGTCTGTGACAGAAGACACAAAGTAATATGCGGGTTCATCATAAATTGCAGGTTGATAATCTGTGTAAGACGGACCGTCCGCGACACCAATAAGCACTGCGTTTGCAAAGTTGGCATCGTCACTTCGATAGACAAAGTATCCAGTTGCAAGGTCAACTGCGGTCCACGACAAGTCTACTTGACCGCAATTCGCAGTAGCGTCCGTTGCACTCACATCTGTTGGTGGGGTCAATTCGCCACTTGATCCAGTTGACGAATCTGCATCGCCGATATTGCTTTCGCCACATTCGTTTTTACTTGTCACCCAATAGGTGTAGGTTGTTCCGGGAACAGGCGTTAAGTCAGAATAGAATAAGTCTGGTGTCTCTGCGAGTAGAGTCGCGTCGTTAATATCGGTTGTAGATCGCCAAACGGTATATGTGTCCGCCGTTTCGGATGCTGTCCACGTGATTTCAACACTACTACAGAAACTTGATGTTCCCGCCTCGGTTGCAACAACATCTGTTGGTTCAACTGGAGTAATTTCTGTCCAACCAGCAACTTCAGCACTAAAATCACTTTCAACACCGCAACTTGTTTCACCTGTTACCCAGTAAAAATATTCCGTTCCTTGCACTGGCGTTGTATCAATAAAATCTGTCGTTGTTGTGCTACCAATTGCAGCGCCGGCTGTCGCGGGATCGTTTGTTTCACTTCGGTAAATGCTGTAAGTGGTATCTGTTGTACCAGCAATATCCCAAGAGAGCCAAATTTGATCACAGTGTTCTTCAATCGAAGCGGTAAGGTTTTCTGGAATCACAACTGGACCAAGCGCGATACCGTTGGCGTAATCTCCCCAATCCGAAACACAGTCGCCGCTGGTCAAACTAACAACAGCGCGTACCCAATAATAGAGCGGGGTGTCTGGAAGCGCACTTACATCTGAATAGACCGTGTTTGTTGTTGATCCTAAAAAGACTGCTGGAGTTGGGTTTTGAGGGTCCGGATTTTGGGAGTAATAAATGTGATATTCGTCTGCGCCCAATACCGAAGACCAAGCCAGGTCTACTGTCCCGCACTGATCATCAGAAGCACTGGTAATAAGTGCGCTATCAAGCGTATGGTTTTCTGCTGTAGCAGAAACACTTTCAACACTATCACCACAAGCGTTGCGAGATTTCACCCAATAGTAATATGTTTGTCCACCAACTACTGCACCATCCGTATATGTAGAATCAACGACTCCGATAACCAAGAGTTCTGATTCACTAAACAGATCGCTTGTACCACGATAAACAGAATAGTCATCGGCACCGAACACAGGTTCCCAAATAATCGTAATGTCTGTACACGATTGTGTATCTTCTTGGCCAACCAGTGGTGGAGCCCCGAGTGCCTCTGCAAGGTAACCAGTAGCAACTTCATTTAAAACACCTTCGCCACACGACGTTTCTGCTTGTACCCAATAATAGTATTGAACGCCCGCAATAGCAGTTGTGTCTTGGAACAAAGCTTCAGTAACTGTACCAACAGGCGTGTCATCAGGATCAAGACCACCTGGCGTCGGTTCAACACCTGTTTCGTTACGGTAAATATCGTAATCTACAACATTGGTTAGTACGTCCCAAGTAACCATTACTCCTACACACTCTGTCCCCTGCCCAGCATCGATGCCGGTGACAACTGGAAGTTCGGGTAGTGCAGAACCCAAAACACTTGCGCTTTCATTTGCCCCAACACACCAATCACTATCTGCAGTAACCCAGTAATAGTAAGGGGTGTCTTCAACCACGCCGTTATCTGTAAAGGAACCAGAGTTTGTATTTCCGATGGGAACTGCTGTCGTAAAATCATCGCCTGTGTTTCGCCACACAACATAATTGTTTGCCAAGTCGATTTCTGTCCAACTAATTTCTACAAAACCGCAGTCCTCTCCATCAGAAGCAAGCATACCGCCTGGGCCAAGCAAACTACCATTTAGTCCTTCTGCAGCTACCGCTTGCAAAACAGGTGGTTCCCCAGCAGAACAAATGTTCACCGCTTCGACCCAGTAATAGTATGGAACACCAACAGTTGCAGTTGTATCGTTATATGTCGAAATGCCGGGAGCAACCTCAGCGATCATTTCAGCGTTACCCGGATCGTTGTTGATGTCTCTGTAGATTCTGTATGTGTTGGCCAACACACGCCTGTTCCAAGTAATTTGAATGCCACCACAGTACGTGCCAGATGTTGCATCAAGCCCATCTGGCGCAGCCAACTGAACACCCAGACTACCCGAATCACTGTCGCTTTCACTCGTTGTTCCACATTCGTTATCTGCAACTACCCAATAGTAGTAGTTAACACCAGCAACGGGATCTGGTTGAGAGCCGTCCCCGTGCTGGGGGTCATCAAAATAACCTAGGTCGTCAATTGAGCCGATTTCAACCGCACCACTGAAATCATCTGTTGTACTTCGAGAAACGGTATACGTCGTTCCATCAAAAGCGCCATCCCAAGAGATGTGAATTCGGTCACAGTATTCGCCTTTAGACACAATAAGGTTTGTAGGCTGCACAAGGGGAGGAAGCGCTGCACCAAACACAGAGGAAGAAATATTCCCACCATCTGGACAGTGGCGAGAGACGCTTGCTACCCAATAATAGAACACTTGCCCCCATACTGGAGGTGTATCGACAAATGACAAGTCTGTTGTTAACCCGAGGCTTGTAGGTGGGTTTTGATCATCATAAAAATCATTGCTGTCGCTTCGCCAAACCTCGTATTCATCGGCGTGCGCGACTGTGTCCCAAGAAATTAACAGGTCCCCACAAGATGGTGTGGTATCTGGGTTGTCAGTGTCTGTTTCTGTTACAGAAACTCCCGCAGGAATCTCTAGTTCTCCGGTTGTTCCAAATGCACCAATTAATGACATCATCGATGTGCTGCATTCATTTTGGCCAAGCACCCAATATTCATATTCAACACCTGGCTCAGCACTGCCATCAAGGAATGTTGTATTTGGCACGCCGTTTGTTGTTGCTGGTACCGATCCAATTTGAAGTGCCGCAACATCAAGTGGTCCCTGTCTCCATATTTCGTAAGCATCTCCAGCATAAAATGGTACGCTTACAGGCGGTCCAAGGAGTGTTGAATCTGCAATCCAAGAGATCTCCACACCATCACAATGAGAACCGTTTGTTGCACCTGCTCGGATTGTGTCAAGGGCAATGTTTGGTTGCAAGATTCCTGCGGCAGAACCGCCAACTATTGGTGGGTCGGGTGGATCGCAAGCAGAGTCCCTTGGCGTAACCCAATAATAATAGGCAACGTCCTGCTCCGGAACTGTTGTATCATCAAAAGTAGCGGGAGTTATAGCAACTTCAGCTAATTGAACAGCATTATTAAAGTGATCGTCTGCGCTCCTCCAAATAATGGCCCTGTCTGGATTGGGTGATGGGTACCCACCGGGGTTCGGCAGAGACAAGTCCCATGTAACCGTAATGGTGTCACAGTCTGTGTACACAGTTGCCATTACCTGTTCAATAGGGGGTGGGTTGTTTCCAATTGTCCCAGTCACACCCCGCCCAGGTGTATTTGGTAGAGCGGGCGGTGGCTGCATGATGTTCGGGTTATATTGGTCAGCAATTAAAAACGGTTCATTAATATTACATGCGTTTGTACTAGCGACCCAGTAATAGTATTGTTGTCCACCAACAACAAGGGTGTCGGTGTAGGTGCCTGTGCCACCGGGTAGCATTGCAACAAGTGTCGCACCACCAACCTGTCCCGGAGAAAATACGTTCTGTGTATTTCGAAACACATATTCTGCAGTTGCTGCTGGGTCGGGTGTCCACGTCACAGTAATTGCGGCACAGTTCGCCGCACCCCCGCCATTTGTAGCAGCAACATCCACAATTGGTACTGGCACCAGTGTGCCACCGGTAACCAGTGGGGCTGCTGCAAGAAACGCATTCATCGCAACAACATTTGAAGTAGCAAATCGAGAATCAATATTGGTCGCCATCGTGGCGCCTCCGGGCAACATGCAACTACTCATAATTGTGCCAACACCAGCATTACCTGTGTCACACGAATCAAAAGCTAGGCCTGCCGCAACACCCGGTAGAGCAACGCCGGCTAGCGGGTTAAAAACAAGTGCAGTAATGTTACCGAAAGAGCCTGTTGGTGTTGCACCACAAAGTGTGCCCAGCGCCTGGGCAACAATGTATGTGTCGTATCCGGTCGTATCGGTTGCACCAAGCAACCCGCTTGCCGCTCCAACAGCGTTCACATTTGAACCACTCGGGCATCCTTGGTCGGGTGGACCTGGAGGAGGATTTCCTGCAGCAGGATTAATACCTGCTGTAAGCCCACCAAAATACCCAAGACTCTGCTTTGTTGTTTGGGCGCCTTGAAAATTTATTGCACCTTCTGCACCAGTTCGCAAAATTAGATAACCATCAGATACACCCGTTCCGGTAGCCGTAACATCTGGAATAGTGGTACCAATACTTGTTTCAACAAAGTCACAGAGTACTTGTGGAAGAGCGTCATCATCGACTGAACCAGTCCCATCAAATATTGTGCTCACAACAGGTTCTACCCAAATGATACCGTTGCCTCTATACACTTCAGAAACCTGTCCAACAAGCGTAATGATGTAGTTATATGCAGCTTGCTGGTCCCCGGCAAACAAAGCAAGAAAATCTGCGCCATAAACGACAGACAAACTAATTTGTGCGCATCCAGCTGGGGGAGTTTCGCCTACACCACGATCATCACCAAGAAGCTGTTCTCCACCTTGATTTCGTGTTTTCTTAGCCACAGTCTCGCGCATCATTTCACGTACTAGTTGAAGACCGGGTTGCTCGGCAAGTGGGTCGCTCACGACAATCACCTGAGTTGCGGGATCGGTCGAAATAACGTGCCTTGTGTCGCTATATTCAATGAACCCATTACACATTTCTTTGTTCATACCAAAGACAACTGTGCTTTCCGGATAACCAGCAACGTGCCCTCGGAAACACTTGGCTGTAATGTCAATTTGTCGCTTCCGAACCACACGATTACCGCTACTGTCAGTCGTGTAATACGCTTCGTGAATATCGCCCTTGTAAGGAAAAAACTGTTTAACAACAAGATCAACTGTTTCATGGTCATTCACGGGGAAATCTTTTACAAGTATTTCACCCTTTCTTTTTGCTAAGTCTTGCAACAACGAGTCGTCGACTTGCATCTCGACCAAGCCACTGTCCAAAATGACGCTTTTTGATTCTGTGACACGCAGTGGTGAATGAATTTCATTTTCAAGCAGTTGCGCATGTGCACTACTAAATCCAACCATCGCTGTAATCAGTGCTGCAACAAACAATCTGATGCTACGTTTGAATTGAAGAGTTCGTGTAAAAATAGTCGAAAACATGTAAGACTTCCTTAAACCTTCCCACGTAGGGACACCCGGAATGGGATTGATAACCTTGCGACAAGGCCACACGCCGTGTCGCTATTGATATGACCTAAGAAGTATAGCCCTCCGAGTGGTTTTGGTGTACTAAAAGCCGAGTTTTCGGCCAAAGAAATGCAGTCCACACGCTTCTTTTGCCATCGCAAGGGTCTCTTCGGTTTTCGCGTTCGCTCGAGCTGTTCCATCTCTGAGGATGTCAATAATGGTGGCGTCGTCCCCAGCTGCCGCCCTTTTTGCTTGCATCGGTTCTAACAGTTCGCTGATTGCCTCTGCTACCTCGACCTTGATATGCCCATCACCAATATTGTCGCCCCGAACATAGCGATCTTTCAGTTCGGCAGCCCTTTCATGGTCAGAAATGAACGTTTCAACGTATTGCATGAGGGCATTCTCTCCATCGCCCGGGTCTGTTGGGGATTGTCTGCCGGTGTAAATCTTGCCCATTTTCTTCTTCACTTGCTTTGGCGTATCGGTAATGAGAATCGCATTTCCAAGGGATTTGCTCATTTTATTCACGCCGTCGGTGCCAATCAATTTGCCCACTTTGCCAACATCTGCCCTTGGAATAGGAAAGACACCCTTTTCAAGCATGATGGGATCGTCATCTTCCACATTTTCATCAATCCCACAATACAGCTTGTTAAATCGCCGAGCGACCTCTCTTGTCAGCTCGATGTGGGGGATCTGATCTTCGCCCACAGGAACGGCATGCGCGCGAAAAGCAAGGATATCCGCCGTTTGCCCCACTGCATACAGGGGGAAACCGAAGCTGTAATTTTCCCCAAGACCCTTCACTTTTATTTCCTCTTTCAACGTAGGATTTCGCATCACTCGGTTGAACGGAAGAAGCATCGAAAACAAAAACGTAAGTTCTGCAATTGCAGGTGTTTCTGTTTGAAGAAAAATCGCTGCTTTTTCGGGGTCGATGCCCATGGCCAGATAATCGCGAACGATCTCGAGCGTGTCGCTGCGAATCTCCGCTGGCTCACATGACCGCGTTGTAAATGCATGCATATTTGCAAGCAAAAAGAAACATTCGTGCGTGTCTTGCAATTCCACCCTTCGCCGAACTGAACCCACATAATGCCCTAGGTGGAGTTGACCTGTTGGTGTATCGCCTGTCAAGATTACTTCGCGGTTGCTCATAGATGCGTACTGTACCAATGGTGCTTGGCGCGTCAAAGGACGAAGGCAACATTGAAGGCGTTAAAGAGGATGTGGATACAGATTGGTGCGAACACGCCCCCACTTTTTGCTCGCGCCCAACAGAGACCAACCGAGAGTACAACGAGCCCCAAGAGCGACGAGAGTGGAACTGCCCCGATATGCATTGACGAGAAAATCACACTCGTGGTGACGATGGCACCCCAAACAGAAATGTGGGGGAAAATTTTGGGGAGGCTTGGCAGCAATACCCCTCGAAAACAAATTTCCTCAACAACTCCTGCCCCAAGGGTCGCTGCAAGCACAACAACGATCACTGAGGGGGAAAACTCGGCGTTTTGCAAATGTTGTAGCGTCTCGTGGCCAAGTTCGTTTGGACGTTCCCACCCAATTGTTGAAAAGAGCGCGTGTGCTAGCCCTGCTGTACCCAACGCAAGTGGTGTAAACAGAAAAAACGTAATCAGAATTGTGCGAACAGATTGCTTAAATTCGGTTGGCTTTACAAACATCGAATACACAAAAACAATGGGTATTTGTGCGCAAACCGCCCCACCAGAAATCCACGCCAATTGCTGAAGTGAGTCAGGTTCACCTTTTGACATTCCAAACATGGCGCCAAGGGACCCTAGCACCAAAGAACCAAAAAAAAGGAAAACCGCGACCCAAAGTGGCATCGGAAGTTCGGGCATTTTTAAAACTGAACCTTTAAAAATAAACACCCCCCTCTTCCAACGCCTTCGGGAGTACGGTACTCTTGTAGACACTCATCACCATGCCGATCACACTCAATGAAATTGTAAAACACAAACAGGGCGAAGTTACGCATTCTAAAAAAGAACGACCTGTTGTTGAACTACAAGAATGTGTTGCAACGGCGAAACCACCTCGAAATTTTTTCGGCGCTGTTGTCAACGGACACACTCGTGGAAGCACCAGCGTAATCGCAGAGATAAAACGCAAGAGTCCGTCAGCTGGATTGATTCGGGATGACTTCGATGTTGCTGCCATTGCAACAGCGTATGAGAAGGCTGGGGCGGCCGCCATCTCCTGTTTGACCGATGAGCATTTTTTTGGAGGAAAACTTGCGTTCATCGAAGAAATACGGGGTGCGGTTTCCCTTCCTGTCCTCCGAAAGGACTTTATAGTTGACGAGTACCAAATTTGGGAAGCACGGGCGGCTGGGGCTGATGCCGTTCTGTTGATTGCTGAGGTGTTGGCAGAGGGGCAATTGCTTGATTACTTAATTCTCGCCCACGAACTGCGAATGACAAGCCTTGTTGAAGCACACAGTATGGACCAGCTTCTCAGGGTTCAATCGCACGTTGGTTTTCCTCACAAGGGGTACTGTTTGTTGGGGATCAACAATCGGAATTTAAAAACGATGACTACTGATATTACGCATACGATTCGTATGGTTGATGTCGTTGAAGACAAATCCGTCCTTGTAAGTGAATCTGGTATTTCGAAACCAGAAGACCTTGATAAACTAAGACAGCATGGTGTGCACATCGTACTCGTTGGCGAGTCGCTCATGAAAGAACCTGACCCTGGACAAGCACTTGCTACATTGATTCGAATGAACTGCATGTAAAAAGGTACCCCTGACACATGATCCGATTGACTGAACAAAACAACATCGTAACCATGACCTTAAACCGCGCCGGAAAACGAAATGCATTGTCTAGGGAAATGCTTGAAGCGATGCACAGCGGTCTTGATGAAATAGAAAAAAAGACAGACATGCGTGTGTTTATTCTCGCTGGTGAAGGGCAATCATTTTGTGCGGGAATGGATCTTAAAGGTGTCATCGATGACCCAAAGGCAATGGGCGACATGCTGCGTGACCTTGCAAAAGTATCGCAAAGAATACGCGCTTTACCAGTGCCCACCATTGCGCGTGTACAAGGCGCCGCAATTGGTGGGGGTTGTGGACTCATGGTCATCTGTGATTTTTCCTTTACACACCCTGAAGCAAAGGTTGGATATCCTGAAGTTGATCTTGGTATTTGTCCTGCTGTCGTTGCTCCTTGGTTAATCAAAAAAATCGGCCCAAGTAGAGCAAGGGCGATGCTCCTCGCGGGAGGCACGATTTCTGGAGCACAGGGATTTGAGTCTGGACTCACGACGCACCTCTGCGAACTTAATCATTTAATCGAAGAAACTGAAGCGTTCGCCATCAACCTCACGCGGGGTGGGCGAGAGGCTCTTGCCACGACCAAAATGTGGCTGAACGAAGTTGACGGATCCCTTGATGATGCGCTATTGACTCGAGGAGCAAATCTCTCCGCCGAAGTCATCGCCTCTGAAGAAGCGCAAACTCGGCTCCGCAAAATATTCGCCTAACACTACAACACGGGCATTTTTCATCAAAAACTCAAAAACCGCTCCCACACCAACCCTGTACCTCTGTGTATACGTCTGAGCATACCTCTGTGTATACCTCTGAGCATATCTCTGAGCATACCTCTGAGGTATGCTCAGAGGTATGCTCAGAGCGGGGCGAGGGGTTTGGGTGTTTGGGTGGGGAGGATAGGGGCAAATAGGGAGGCGGATAGAGGGGCGGATTTCATGTAGAATACGGGGCGCGGCGCGATCGCTGTTTTTACAGAAATTCTGGGGTTTTGACAAAGGAAACGCATGACTACATCCACACAACTCTCACTCCTCAAGTACGAAATCGATGAAAACAGGGTCATTACCCTGTGGCTCGATGGTGGTGGTAGGCCTGTCGTTGTACTCGATCGAAACCTCATTCAACGACTCAACGCAACGCTCGATGCGATTGAGCGCGAAGAGAACATCAAGGGACTGTTTTTACGGTCAGATTGCGCACGCGTGTTTGTAGCAGGCGCAGACCTAGCAGAAATTGATGCGCTTGATGACCAGGGCTTGCATGGGTATCTTGCATTTGGCACAACTGTGTTTGGTCGGCTCGCGAAACTCCCCTACCCAAGTGTTGCGATCATTGAGGGAGCTACACTTGGGGGTGGGCTTGAAATTGCGATGCACTGCGATGCAATCATCGCGAGCAAAATTGGTGGGAACGAAAAGCCTTATCCAATAGGTTTGCCAGAAGCTGGACTTGGCATTTGTCCCGGTTGGGGTGGAACACAACTGTTACCCGCACGAATTGACCCCACAACTGCAATTGAAGCAACCGCGACAGGAAGTCTTTTCAAAAGTAACAGTATGCCAGAGGGACTTGCCACTACAACTGTTGAAACACCCACCGAACTCGTTTCTGCAGCAGAAACTTGGCTAAAATCGAACCCGTCGGTTGATCGACGGATCCCCTGCTGCATTGAGAATACAAACAAAAGCTACGCTGAAGCGGTACATTCTGCTAGAGAAAACCTGAGTAGCACGCAAGCGACAAGCGCGGTTCTTCTTGCTGTTGAAACTGGAATTGAAAAAGGTTGGGTAGATGCGGTTGCAACTGAACAGTGTGAACTTGTCCGATTGCGAAACACCGCTGTAGCTCGCAAAAAACTAGAGGCGTTTTTATCAAAAGGTTAATCTAAAGAAAGCCAAAGACATGAGTAAACCAGACATTACAAGTCAATTGAAAAATGTTTCCAAGAAAGACATTGAGCAAATCAAAAAAGCTCAAGAAATGCTTGGTCCTGATCCAGATACTATGGGATTCATCAAGAATATTTTTTGGGGAAACCTACGTGAAGAAATGATTTTCCCCTTTCCGGAGGAAAGTGCAGAAGAACGGTCACGTTGTGACGCATTGCTCGAAGAACTTGACACGTACTTCCGCAATGAACACCCTTCTGTAGAAATCGACCAAAACCAAGAGATCCCTGAGTGGGTCATCAAACGATTCTTTGAAATGGGCGTTGGTGGAATGATTGTTCCCAAGGAATATGGTGGGCAAGGGTTCGGTGTAACAAGTTACAACCGAGTACTTGAGCGAATCGGGCGTTCGTGCGGTTCCTCTGCAGTGATGATTTCAGCACACCTTTCGATTGGTTGCAACGCTGTTACGCTCTTTGGTACCGAAGAACAAAAACAATACTGGCTTCCAAAAATTTCAAACGAAGCACTCAGTGCCTTCTGCCTATCAGAACCAAACGTTGGCTGTGACGCGCAAGGTCAAGAAACGACGTGTGAACTTTCTGAATGCGGAAAGTATTACATCATCAATGGTGAAAAAAAGTGGGCCACTTCAGCAGCCCAGTCATGCATGTTTACCGTGATGGCAAAATACACAATGACCGATCCAAAAACAGGGAAAACAAAAGATCGTTTTAACGCCCTTATTGTTTCGCCCGACATGGAAGGTGTCGATATATTCAGTAGAAACCGGGCAAAGTGCGGTATCCGTGGAACATGGCAAGGTCGCGTTCGGTTTACGAACGTCAAAGTTCCACGCGAAAACCTGCTCCACAAAGAGGGCAAGGGAATTGTTGTTGCTCTCACTTGTTTGAATTGGGGTCGCTGTACACTTGCAGCAGGCATGGTCGGTGCAGGCGCAGTTGCATACGAACAAGCTATAAAGTGGACACAATACAGATATCAATTTGATCGCCCAATCGGCGAGTTCGAATTGATGAAGGAACGGATCGCACGTATGGGTGCGTTCCGCTACGCCATGGATGCAATGCTGTATGTCACAACCGGAATGGTTGATCGCAACGATGAAGACATTATGCTTGAAACAGCGATGTGCAAAGTTTTCTGTTCGGAATATGGCTTTCGGTGCACAAACGAGGCAATGCAAATCATGGGCGGCGAAGGATATATGGCCGAAAATGAACTTGAGCGACTGTGGAGAGATTCTCGCATCAACCCAATCGTTGAAGGCGCAAACGAAGTCATGCACAGCTTCATCTTTGCCTATGGTTCAAAGCAACTTGGCGAATACATGCTTGGCGTGAAAGCTGCTCCTCACAAACACATCGGTGCAGCAATTAAGATTGCACTTGAACTTTTCTTGGGCATCACAAAGCCCGCCCCTAAGATTACCAAGCTTGACCCATCGCTTCGAAATCATGCCACAACGCTGTCGAATTTGATTCGAGAGTTTTCACACCAAGTGAAATTGATGTTCAAGGAAAAAGGTGAAGATCTCATCACAAACCAAACAACGCAGTATCGGTTAAGTTGGATTGCAACATGGATTCACGCAATTGCTTGTTCACTCTCAAAACTCGATCGTGATATTCGAAAAGGGATTGATGAAAAACAACTTGCCCACGACAGAGTGATGGTCGATTTTATTCTCTCGTACGGCACCTATAAAATTAATGGTTGGCTGCGTGCCCTTCGCCAAAATCCAGATGCAACAATGCTAAAAGCGGCGGAAAAAGCCTGGGAATTTGGTGAATCTTTGCCAAATGAGGATTATTACATACCAGAAAGAACGCCAGACCTCGCTGTAAGAGGCACTGGAAAAGTGTGCAACCAAGAGGCACTCAAACAATTTGGTGGTGGCTCGTTATACCTTCAAGAAGAAGCCACTTCGCACTAAGCCTATAATTCACCCATGCACGAACAAGATTCCATCTTTGAACAAATTGTAGATCGTGGACACGAACGATTGTGTTTCCACCACGATCACGAAACTGGGTTGAAAGCAATCGTTGCGATTCATTCCACTGCACTTGGAAACGCACTTGGTGGAACCCGTCGTTGGTATTATGAAAGTGAAGAAGACGCAATATTTGATGTTCTTCGCTTATCAAAGGGGATGACATACAAGGCGGCTGTCTCTGGTTTACCAATGGGGGGAGCGAAGAGCGTCATTATGTTGCCCCACCGAGAACAACAGCGAACAGAAGCAGAGGCTCGAGCCATGGGTCGCTTTGTCGACACGTTTGGTGGTGCATATATTGCTGCTGAAGATGTCGGTGTTGATATCCAGTTTATCGATTGGATGGCAATGGAAACAGATCATGTCATGGGTGGGGAAAAAGTTTCAACGGGTGGTGATCCCTCTCCATGGACAGCGATGGGTGCGTTTCTTGGAATGCGAGCATCACTTCTCCACTCTGGTAGAAGCGATGAGTTTGCAGGGGTCAAGGTCGCGATTCAAGGAGTAGGTCACGTCGGGCAAAACCTTTGCCGTTTACTCACTGACGCCGGTGCTGAGATTGTCGTTGCAGATATAAACAGGGCAAACATTGACAAGACTGTCGACATGTATGATTGCTCAGTTGTTCACCACGACGACATACTCAAAACAGAGTGTGACATTCTCGCTCCTTGTGCTCTTGGAAATGTTATCGATGGAACAATGGTTCCACATCTTCGATGTTCGATCCTCTGTGGTGCTGCGAATAACATTCTTGGTGATCCTGAAGAAGATGCAGTTGCATTAAAAACTTCTGGAATTATTTACGCGCCAGACTTCGTCGTAAACGCGGGTGGTCTGATCCACTTAGCTGGACTACATTTGGGAATGACGGACGAACAGTTGCAACAGAAGAACGATGAAATTTTTGATACAACCGTTCGTATTCTAGAAGATGGAAAAAATACAACTTCTACCTATGCCGCAGCAGTTAACTTAGCCCAACAACGAATTGCGAGTGGAGAGGCGCAGTGCCATGCCCCTTGAACCCGTTTTTTCAACAACTATTGAGCACGTCAGTATCCTTGATGAACAGGGCAACTTTGATCAAACCCTAGGCGAGGGTTTGATTCCAGACGAGGATGTCGTTGCCATGTACAAACACATGTTGACGTGCCGACACTTTGATGAAATTGCATTTAAATTGCAACGGTCAGGTCGTATGGGAACATACCCAGAAAATCGTGGGCAGGAAGTACCTTCACTCGCTGCAGCATATGTGTTGCAAAAAAACGACTGGATGGTTACGTGTTACCGTGAAAACGCTGGTCTTTTTTGGAGAGGTCTTCCAAAAGAAAAAATTTTGCTGCACTGGATGGGTGACGAGCGTGGCAACCATATTGATGAGTGCAACGTAACTCCCCTTGCGATCGCTATTGGGTCACAAATGTTGCACGCAACTGGGTTGGCGTGGGCAAGTAAGTACCGAGGCGATGGGGCAATTGCCTGCACATTCTTTGGTGATGGAGCAACAAGTGAAGGCGACTTCCACGAAGCCGCGAACTTTGCGGCGAACCTCGACATCCCCGTTGTGTTTGTATGCCAAAACAACGGGTGGGCCATTTCAACACCAACAAAGGTAGAGTGTTCTGCCCCAACGGTTGCCCAGCGCGGTCTTGCGTATGGGATGGACTGCATACAAGTTGACGGTAATGACTTGTTCGCAATGGTTAGGGTTGTACGCGACGCAGCAAAGAACGCTCGTGAAAACAACCGTCCAACCTTTATTGAAGCGCTCACGTACCGGCTTGGGGATCACACAACTGCTGATGATGCTCGTCGGTACCGCGATGCTGAAGAATTAGAAATGTGGCAAAAACGAGACCCGATCATCCGGACAAGAAAATATTTAGAGCAGCGTGATTTGTGGAACAGCACAAAGGAAGAAGAACAACTTGCTGCTGCCGAAAAAGAAATTTCGCAAGTCGTCAAAAATGCTGAAGAGATTGACGCTCCCGCCGCAACCGATATTTTCGATTCGATGTACACAGATCTATCAAAAGAACTTCACAAACAACGGCAAACGATGCGAACAAGCAGTTTAGGACAGAATCCTTCACAAATTACAAACGAAAATGAAGTGAGGCAAAACCACTAATGGCAAACCTTACACTCGTACAAGCAATTAATTTAGCGCTCATCCAAGAAATGGAAAAAGACGATCGCGTGCTTTTACTTGGTGAAGATATTGGGCTCAACGGTGGTGTCTTCCGCGCAACTGAAGGGTTGTTCCAACGCTTTGGTGGTGATCGTGTCGTGGATGCCCCGCTTGCAGAATCCGGAATCGTGGGTACAGCAATTGGATTAGCGATGGCCGGTTTACGTCCTATTCCAGAAATTCAATTTGAGGGTTTTTTGGGTCCAGCTTTTGATCAACTAACAAATCAGGCCGCTCGTTTTAACAGCCGAACTCGGGGAGGTATTACATGTCCACTGGTTCTCCGTGTGCCAGTTGGTGGTGGAATTCACGCACCAGAATTACACAGCGATAGCCCTGAAGCAATTTACACACACACACCTGGTTTAAAGGTTGTCATGCCCTCATCCCCATATGACGCAAAAGGGATGTTAATCAGCGCGATCCGCGACCCAAATCCCGTCATATTCTTTGAGCCCAAGCGAATATACCGTGCGTTTAGAGAAGATGTTCCAGAAGATGAATACACCGTTCCCATTGGTGAAGCAAGAACCGTTTGTGAGGGTGAAGAACTCACAATGGTGACGTGGGGTGCTACGGTCGTGCAATGCATGAACGCCATTGAACAGGCTGATCGATCCATCGAGTTGATTGACCTTCGAACCATTTCTCCGATCGACATGGATACCATTACAAACTCTGTACGTAAAACTGGTCGTTGTGTTGTTGTGCATGAGGCACCAAAAACTGCAGGTCTAGGTGCGGAAATTGCTGCTGGAATTATGGAACATTGTTTCCTTCACCTTGAAGCACCAGTGCAACGAGTTTGTGGTTTCGATACCATCATGCCCTATTACAAACTAGAACTTGAATACCTTCCTGACGCAGAACGAATTGGGAAGGCGATTCACGAGACTTTGGCATATTAAGATGGCCACAAAACAACCAACAGACAAATCGCACTTCATCCTTCCAGACCTTGGGGAAGGTGTACACGAAGCTGAACTTATCAAATGGTGCGTTGCTGTTGGAGATACTGTCAAAGAACATCAAACGCTTGCTGAAATGGAAACTGACAAGGCCTTGGTTGAAGTACCAAGCCCCTGGACAGGTACGATTGAATCGCTCAATGCAACTGAGGGTGAAATTGTAAAAGTCGGAAGCAAGTTGGTGAATTACAAGGTGGGGGGAGATACACCAACGAACGACCAGCCTGATTCCGATACACCGCCCGATACTGGGTGCGTTGTCGGTGCAGTTGATGACAGCATGTCGGTACCCACGAGTTTTAAGCGAACCACCGAAACCACTTCAGAACCTCAATCGAAAAAGTCTGTTGCCACGCCTGCAGTTCGACGCATCGCCAGAGAACAGAATGTTGATATTAACGCTGTTCAAGGAACTGGTCGCGGGGGTCGGGTAACGGCTTCGGATATTGAGATGCATATGACAACAGAACAACAACCACAACAAACTCCGGTTGTTGAACAGGCCCCTGCTGCTCCGCTTGCGACAAGAGTTAGTGTTCCTCAAGAGGGTGTCATGCAACGTATTCCTTTCAGGGGAATTAGAAGAAAAATTGCAGAAGCACTAACACATAGTCTAAAAACAGCTGCCCACTTCCAAGTGGTTGACGAAGCAGACGTCACGGCGCTTGATCGAAGACGGCAAGGGTTGAGTGATCTCGTTGGACGCAAGTTTAGCCTGCTTCCCTTCATCATGATGGCGGTTGCAAAAGGCCTAAAGAAACATCCATCAATGAACTCGACAGTCGATGATTTCGTTGAAGAAATTTTGCTTCACTCGAACATCAACATTGGGTGTGCAGTTGACACTGACAACGGATTGATGGTTGCGGTTATTAAAAACGCAGATTCGCTGTCCCCAGTCCAACTCGCTGAAGAAACAGCTCGCCTTGCAAAGGCGTGTCGCGATCGTTCCATTGACCGAGAAGAACTCACTGGTGGCACATTCACCATCTCGAATGTTGGGAGTTATGGTGGCATGTTTACAACACCAATAATCAATTACCCTGAAGTTGGAATCCTTGGTGTTGGACGCGCAAAAGAACAGGTTCTCACAAAGGACGGCGCGTTCTACGCAGGCAAAGTTTTGCCGCTAAGTTTAAGTTGTGATCACCGCGTTGTTGATGGCGCAGAGGCAGCACGCTTCCTTCGTACCGTCATCGAACTTTTAGAAAATCCCGAAGAATTGTTGCCAAAGATATGAGTATCGAACAAATAACAGCTGTTTCTGCTGAACTACAGGCTAAAATTGAAAACAGAACCGCTACGGTTGGTGTTGTTGGTATGGGGTATGTTGGGTTGCCGCTTGCGGTGGCTGTGTTTGATGCCGGGTTTCCCGTCATCGGTTTTGATGTTGACGACAACAAAATAAAAAACTTAAACAGTGGAACTCCTTATTTAGAACACCTCGGAAGCGATTTTGCACAGTGTTTTGTTGGGTCAGACCGTTTCGTTGGCACAACAAACCCAAACGACTTGTCCGGTGCAGACATTATCTCTCTCTGTGTCCCTACGCCACTTGGCGTTCATAACGAACCCGATCTTTCGTATGTTTTGGATTGCACTCGCGCAGTAGCGAAAATTCTTCGCAAGGGCCAACTTGTTGTACTCGAATCGACAACCTATCCCGGAACAACTCGGGATGAAATGCTTCCAATTCTTGAAGAGAGTGGTTTGTCGCACGGTGAAGACTTCTTCCTTGCCTATAGTCCTGAGCGAGAAGACCCCGGCCGAAAAAGCGAGACCACGCAGTCAATACCCAAACTCGTTGGCGGCATCGATGCAACAAGCGGCAAAGTTGCACACGCTTTTTATTCGACCGTTATTGAAAGCGCACACCTTGTTTCATCGGCAGAAGTTGCAGAGTCTGCAAAACTTCTTGAAAACGTTTATCGGGCTGTCAACATTGCGCTTGTCAACGAAATGAAACTTATTCTTGACAAACTCCACATTGATGTTTGGGAAGTTGTTGATGCGGCAGCAACAAAGCCGTTTGGTTTTCAGGCTTTTTATCCAGGACCCGGACTGGGTGGTCACTGCATACCAATTGATCCCTTCTACCTAACATGGAAAGCGCAAGAAGCTGGTATGCCAACACGATTTATCGAACTTGCTGGCGAAATAAACCAACGCATGCCAAATATTGTGGTTGACCGAGTTGCAAGCGCACTCAATGATGATGGTAAACCCTTGAAAAACTCCAACGTGTTAGTTGTCGGTATTGCGTATAAACCAGATGTGGATGATGTACGAGAAACTCCTGCAGCTGCGATTATTGACGACCTTTGCAAGCGTGGTGCTATTGTTGAATATCACGACCCACATGTTGCGGAGTTTCCAGATATGAGAAACCACA
>JASMLY010000072.1 GCA_030748455.1 Phycisphaerales bacterium
ATCTCATTGGCAACTGGGGCGGAAGCGGAGTCGGCGATATCAATGGAGATGGCATTGTAGATATTCACGACTTGCTTCTGCTTGTTGCAAATTGGAATCCAATTCCAAGTGGACCATGCTAAACATGTAGGTTTTACATACTTTTGTTTTTTGCAGTCCCGTCGCGTGTATTTGCCTTTCGCACTTTTTCTACGAGTTGCGGTTTTTCGTAATAGCGAAAAACCGCAGTTGTGAGAAAAAAGGAAATTCCAAAGAGGATTCGCAATTGGTTTCTTAAACGTTAGAAGTTTCGGGCGTCAACCATGCCTCAAGTGCTCCCCGAATTTCATCAGCGCTTTTTGCAAGGCGGACGCGTTCTTTTAATGGTTTGATGTGACCGAGTGTTCTTCCGTAGAGCGCAATACGATTCGTGATGCAGTGCAGCGCTGCTCGTTCACTTCGGTGTTGCAAAATCAGTTCAAGGTGGCGAAGAATGATTTTTATTTTGTCGTTCCGCCCCCGGAAGATCGGCATTTCGTCACGCAAGTGTTTCGTGATGTCATCAAAAATCCATGGCTCCTTCATGGCGTGACGACCAACCATGACCGCTGCGCAATGTGTATGTTCAAACATTCTCTTTGCACTTTCAGGTGAATTGATATCACCATTGCCAACCACTGGAATTGAAACCGCCTCAACTACTTTCGCAATCCCATCAAGACACGCGGTTCCGCGAAACATCTGATGCGTCGTTCTCCCATGTACGGTGATTGCAGAAATGCCTACATCTTCAAGCCGCTTCGCTATTGCTGGCGCAGTTAACTCATCTTCTTCCCACCCTAGGCGAACCTTAGCAGTAACCGGAACGCCATCGCATGATTCAACAATTTGTTTTGCAAGGCTCGCAGTTCTTTTTGGTGTTGTAAGTAAAAGTGAACCACCGTTTTTTTTGCAAACCTTATCTATTGGACAACCCATATTGATGTCAATGATTTTTGCTCCTCGCGCAACAGCCCACGCAGCCGCTTCGGGAAGGGGATCCTCAACACTTCCATACAACTGAACCGAAAGCGGGCTGTCCTCTGGTGGCGGCAACGCCTTGTTACAGATTGCGTCTCTTCCTTGCACAATTGCACGCGCATTGAGTAACTCTGAGCCTGCTAAGCCCACACCACCTAATTCTCTACATAAGAGCCTGAATGGGAGGTCTGCAATTCCCGCCATGGGGGCGAGAAAGACGGGCGTTTCAAGTTTGACGCTTCCAATGTGCATTTGTGCCATTCTGGCATACTTTTCTCAAAAAATTGCCAATAAACAGCGAAAAAACGGCAATTATCTTTGCGAAAAATCTTCTTGTTTGGCATACCTCTTGCACCTAGTACATGGCAGCCAAAAATCCCACGAATGGATTGCGTTGCAGAAGGAGACTTACTTTATGTCTAAAATTATTGGAATTGATCTTGGAACAACAAACTCGGTTGTCGCGCTGATGGAAGGCGACCAGCCAAAGGTTCTTATTAACAGTTCGGGAAACCGAACAACCCCATCCGTTGTTGGCTTTACCGACAAGGATGAACGCCTCGTTGGTCAGCCAGCACGTCACCAACAAGTGACTAACCCAACCAACACCGTGTTCTCAGTAAAGCGGTTTATGGGCCGTCGACACAACGAAGTTCATTCTGAAGAAAAATTGGTGCCCTACGGCATTCTTGGTGGTGAAGGCGATCTTGTAAAAATTGGCGTTCGTGATAACGAATACACGCCGCCAGAAATTGCTGCGATGATTCTTGCCGACCTTAAAAAGGTTGCAGAAGATTATCTCGGAGAAAAAGTTGATCGCGCAGTCATTACCGTGCCAGCATACTTCAACGATGCGCAAAGGCAAGCAACAAAAGACGCAGGCGAAATTGCTGGCTTAAAAGTTGAACGAATTATCAACGAGCCAACAGCAGCCGCGCTCGCATATGGCCTTGAAAAGAAAACAAACTCAAAAATCGCAGTCTTTGACTTAGGCGGCGGTACATTTGATGTTTCGATTCTCGATATTGGTGATGGTGTGTTTGAAGTAATGGCAACAAACGGTGATACGCACCTTGGCGGTGATGATTTTGATCAACGCCTCATTGATTACATCGCTGACGAATTTAAAAAGCAAGAGTCAATGGATCTTCGAAACGATCCAATGGCGTTGCAACGCTTAAAAGAAGCGGCTGAAAAAGCAAAGTGCGAACTTTCACAACAAAAAGAAACATCAGTGAACTTGCCATTCATTACTGCTGACCAAAGTGGTCCTAAGCACTTGCAAGTAACAATTACTCGTGCAACTTTCGAAGAAATTTGTAAGGATCTCTTTGACCGCCTCCGCAAACCATGTGAGGCAGCGTTGAAAGACGCAAAATTATCACCTTCGGATATTTCAGACATCGTGATGGTTGGTGGTTCAACGCGGATTCCTAAAGTGCAAGAAATTACCAAAGAAATTTTCCAAACTGCTGAACTAGACAAGTCGATCAATCCTGACGAAGTCGTTGCAGTTGGTGCCGCAATTCAAGGCGGCGTTCTTACTGGTGATGTCAAAGATGTTCTTCTTTTAGATGTCACACCACTTTCACTCGGTGTTGAAACACTTGGCAGTGTGATGACCCGATTGATTGAACGAAACACAACGATTCCGACTTCAAAGAAGGAAACATTCTCTACAGCTGCAGATAGCCAAACATCTGTGACTATTCATGTTCTTCAAGGTGAACGAGAGTTTGCAGCAGACAACCGATCGCTTGGTCGCTTTGATCTTACAGACATTCCGCCAGCGCCTCGCGGAACTCCACAAATTGAAGTGGAGTTCGCAATTGACGCTAACGGAATTCTCGCTGTTTCTGCAACTGATAAAGCAACTGGTAAGAGCCAGCGAATCGAAATCAAAGATTCTTCAGGTTTGAACGAAGATGAAATTGAAACGATGAAACGCGATGCTGAATCACACGCTGAAGAAGACAAGGTTCGACGTGAAACAGTGGAATTGAAAAATCGTGCAGAGATGATGGTGCATTCAACGAACAAGAGCCTCGAAGAACACGGCGATAAGATTTCACAAGAAACACGAAGTTCTATTGAATCTGCTGTTTCCAATCTTGAAGAAACCCTTAAGGGTGACGACAAGGAAGCAATCGAAGCTGCACTTACAACCCTTGCATCTTCCGCTGAAGAACTTGGCAAGGCTGTATACGAAGCAACGGCAGCAGAAGCAACTGCAAACGCTGACTCAGACGGCGAATGCTGCGGTGACGATTCGTGCGGCGACGGAAGTTGCGGTGATGATGTCATCGACGCTGAATACGAAGTAAACGACGAATAACTCCTCTCTTTACCTCCCTCCCTCTGGAACCCTTTGTGGTTCCTTGCAGAGCCCCTCGCAAGAGGGGCTCTGTTTCTTTGGGGTCAGGTCGGGGGTCAGACCCCAAAAAAGTTTTCCTTGAATTATCTGCCGTTTTTCGGTAGGGTTACGCATAGATAGTACGGGACACAATTCCGCGAATTTCAACAACAAGTGCCCCGCCGAGGAAGGAAAAGAGAATGAACAAACAATCGATTCAAATCGTACTTACCACTTTGTTGGTCGTGTTGGGTGTTGGCGTGGCAAACGCCCAGTCACCAATCGCACATGAATCAGCAAAACTATTAGCAAGTGATGGGGCAAGCGATGACAGATTCGGCTGGTGCGTTGCAATAGATGGAAACCTTGCCATCATTGGAGCATACAGAGAGGATGAGAACGGCACTAATTCAGGCAGTGCATT
>JASMLY010000073.1 GCA_030748455.1 Phycisphaerales bacterium
TAGTTTGTCGGCCATTGTCACGAAGCCAAATGCTAAAATAAAGCCGCGTCCCTTGTGGATTGATTGCAACAGCGAACGGCCGTTCGCCAAGGTTTGCGTACTGCCCATCGACAATTTGTCCTGCACCAAATGGGTCGTATACTTGTACGATTGTTCCAGAGGAATCGATGAGGTAAATTTTTCCGTCATCTAAGTTTGTTGCATATACTTGGTCGGTTTGGTTTGGTCCATTATTTTCGATATGAATGTTGCCAATGCCGGGACCAAGGTTTGGCATTTCAGTTGTGCCGTTAAAGCCAGTGGGTATAAACGTACTGATTTGACCAGTAGTTCCATCGATTCTATAAATACCGCCCGGTCCTGCTGGTCCAATTACGCCTGCTGCGCCGGGGTCGTAATATCCATAGTTTCCAGGCGAAGCAGCGACAAAAATGTCTGGGTCGGTACCAGTTGCGTAAGCGAGCCCGAAAATTAATCCAAGGTTTTTGGCAGTCCATTCGTCAGGACCTGCGCCGAAGTTACTAAAGAGCGGGGGACTCCAGAGCTGTCCAGCAGTTGGCCAAGGCGTTGTGCCAACAGGTGGAATGCGAGAGTCAACAAGGGTGATCACTGCGCCATCGGGATCTGGTAGATCGCTTGGGTCGAGTCCGCTGAAATGAGTCGTGACTACCTCGCCGCAATCAACAGGGAGTGATGCCTGTCCAAAACTATGTGATAGAAAACAAAATACAGCAATAAAACAACTTGCTAAAGCATTATTTGAATACATTGATCTCTCCTTCTCGTGAGCGTGCTCAATTTCCTTTCTCCATCCTATGGGTTGCAAAATGAAACTGCAAGATAAAAAACACCCTTTTATACTTGTTTAGACGAATAATGGCAGGTTCAAGTCATATATAGGGGGTGCAGAGTTGCCTATAATCACATTTCTATGGTATTGACAAACCTTTTGATTACTGTTGTCTCATTGTTTCCAAATGATCGACTTGACATTGCGTTGGATCAAGCTGGTGGCAATCGCATAGAGTTGCAATCAGTGCTCGATCACTATACACAAACAGGTGAGCAGCAAAAACACGCTGCTGCTCGTTTCTTGATTGAAAATATGTCAGGGCATTATTATGCAGAACTCTTGTTTTTCGATCCTGAAGATGCACTTGTTGAATTCGATGCACTTTCGTATGAAAATTATGAGGCAGCAGCTGAAGCGATGTCTTCTATCGAAAAAGAACGCGGCGAGGTGCACTACGCAAAGGGGAACGTAGTGGAGGATACGCAAACGATTTCTGCGTCATACCTCATCGAAAATATCGACCTTGCCTTTAAGAGTTGGAAATCGAACCCTTGGTCCAAAGATGTTTCTTTTGAAGATTTTTGTGAATATATACTTCCGTATCGAGGTAGTAACGAGCCAATTGAAAATTGGCGAGGCGAATTGATGCAGCAGTTTGCGAACCTTGCAAATGAAATGGAAGATCCAACTGATCCGAAAGAAGCAGGGCGTTTGCTTGAACAAAAAGCGAATGAAATTATTGGGTTTGATCCGATCTTTTACTTGCACCCAACTGACCAAGGCTTTGCAGAAATGAAACGCCGCGGTTTGGGTCGTTGTGAAGATATTACAAACATGCAGATGTATGCAAGTCGTGCGGGCGGTGTTGCTGTTGCGAGCGATTACACGCCCCATTGGGCGAAGTCGGGGAACAATCACGCTTGGAGTGTGATTATTGGCGCCGACGGCAAAGGGTACGCCCCAATTTCAGGGGTCGCAGCAAAGGTATACCGGAAAACATATTCAGAGCAACTCGATTCTCTTGGTGCAAAATTAAAAGAGGGCGAAGAAGCCCCGCGTTGGCTCAAGAAGAAATACTACAAGGATGTGACAGAGAGTTACGTTCCTGTTTCTGATGTCATTGTAGCGCTGCGAGGAGATCATGGTGAGGATCGTTTTGCGTATCTCTGCGTGTTTAACTCTGGTCACTGGAAAGCAATTCAATGGGGAGAACTTCAGAAGAACGGTGTCATATTTCGGGATATGGGTCGAGACATTTTGTATTTGCCGGCATACTTTCGAGATGGAGAGATTGTGCAAGCGGGGACGCCCTTTGTCCTGCAAAAAAACGGTGAACTTCGTTTTGTAGCAGTACCCGGAAAGGAAGTTGCAATAGCAACGAGTGAATCTACTGATCGGAAAGTCGCCTACGACGATTGGACTGATGAATCAGTACAAGTCCCACTAAAAGAAGGCAAAACGTACGAATTGAACTCCTGGACTCCGGAGGGTTGGAACGTTCTTGCTCGGAAAGTGGGGGATGGATCGGCAATGCAATTTGACAACCTATCTGAGAACGGTTTGTACTGGTTGATCGAAGTGGGAGGTGCGCGCGAAGAGCGACCATTCACAATAGAGAACGCAGAGATCGTACGTTGGTGATAAGGATTAATCTGTTGCGTTGATGCTCAGCGTAGCGGTTGCATCGGCGTGGTCTTGGCAGAGCGAACTTCCTTTTGCAGAATCAATAATTTCTTGCAACGTCATGCTAGATAGACTTTTTTCTAACTCGGCGATCGCGTTATCGATTTGTTGGTGCAATGGACAGAGTGCATGTTGGTGTTCGGTACGACCAAGTGGGCAGTCAATGATTCGATTCAGAGGATCGATGACATTCACAACATCAAGCAAGTGCACTGTACTTGGATCACAGGCTAGAACAAAACCGCCGTTTCGGCCTCGTTGTCCTTTTGATAACTTCGCTCTACCAAGTTGTTGGAGCACTTTGACGGTGTACCCTGGGGGGACGAGTGTTGCTTCTGCAATTTGAATTGCAGTCAGTGATGTCTCTTTTCGCTCAGTGAGTAGAATCATAATCCGAAGAGCGTATTCAGCAGTTTTTGAAAGCATTTGTATGTATTTCCTATGTTAAAAAACATATCTAAGATAATCATATCAACTAAAAGGTTTTTATGTTTCGGAAGGCACCCAAGTATAGATATGGAAATCCCCCAGGCACCCCGCCGATGGTTCCCGCCGAGGTGAGGCAGAGGGAGGGAGGTTGGCGGAAACGGCGGGGTGCCTGAGGGATTCGTATAAGAAAAGAAGAGAGAAAAAAGAGAGTTCTACTTAGTGTGGCTTTCATGTCCACGCAGGTAGAATACCCGAGAATTAGGTTATGTCAACCTGAATATCCAAATAAAACGTGAAAAACTTCACAAAATGTGAAGTTTTTTGCATTTGTGCTGTTTTTACGCAATAACTAGGGTTTTTGGCGAGATTGTTTGACCAAATCTAATTGTCTTTTCCAAATTTCACTCTCAGGCCAGACTTCGTGAAGATATTCAAGGTGGGGGATCGCGCGTTCCTCTTGACCAATACCTACCCAAAGATCTGCGAGCATACGATCTGCATAGGGGGGATGATACAAACCGTACGCAATCACAAATTCTAAATGCTCCACCATAGGCTCAATACCGGTGGAGTCACCTTGTTGCACTCGTTTCCATGCTTCCTGTCCTTTGACTTCATGAAACCGAATCCAACCACTATGTGCAATAAGTATGGTGAAGATTGTTACCACAAGAACCCACAGCGCAGAGGCAGGCGTGTATGCCCTTGCGCGTTTCAGTTGTACTCTACCGACTCGTACATTCTCATCTAGGAAAAGTTTGCAGGTGGTCACAGCCCCCCACGCCGCAATAACACCGAACGTAATCGCGAGTAAAAAAGGAACTTCTCCATAGAGTTGACGTGTTGCAAGGAGCGTTCCAAGGCAAACGAGCGCACCTAGAAATTCTTGTGGCCAAGTCCAAGCCCAAGGGACATCTGGTTTCGTGAAGTTGTCGAATGATGAACGCAATGGTGGCTTGCTGTACCCGAACTTGAGTGCATCACGCGGGCATGATGCAACACAATCTAAATCTTTCAAACAGCCAGGTGTGACAACCCGTCCGTGTGCTTGAATTTCGTGATGGACTCGAATGTGTGAAGTACAAGCAGCGGTGCATTCCCCGCAACCATCGCAATCTCCAACGAGTTGGATACCAGCAGGGGATACACGATCAATTCCTGCGAAGAGTGCGCCGTAGGGACAGACATACCTGCAAAAACCACGAGCACCCATGAGCCAAACTATTACGCCTCCTACAACAAGGAACGTCACACTTGTCATCAGGGGCCCGGGAAGATTGCGTGTAAAGTGTTCTGTAGTAAAAGAGCCAAGTCCCTCCTCATCAGTAAGTACCCGCAATCCCGGCCAAGTACGGCCTTCGTAGACACGTAGAGCAGTGGGCCAAACAAACATATAAAGAAGAGCCGCGAGTGCAGCGAGTGGGAGTAAACGAGACCGAACAGGTTTTGGCTTGATCCCAATCTTGCCAAGTATCCAAGAGGCGAGGTCTTCTAAAGCAAGAATGTGGCATCCCCATGAACAAAAGAACCTTCCAAAAAACACGATGCTGATCAGAATCAACCCAAGCAAGATTGTTCCCAAAGTGACAACACCTTGCTCGATGGTGAACATTGTTTCATTGAGTTCAACTGGTGCAACAGTTTTTCCAACTGTCCACCAATGCACCAAATGTACGAGGAACAGCACATAGAGGGACGCTAAAATGATCGCTCGTCGTTTACTCAGACGAGCGCTGCGTTGTTGAATTTGCTCACGGGTAGGAAAGGGAGTTGACATAAGAGGATGTATATGTCAACTATGTCGGCTATTTAGGTACCTGTCAATGGTTTTATTGGATCGAACGAATGTAAGCAACGATGCTCAGTATGTCAGTTTCTTTGAGCATTGGATTGCCACCTTTGGCTGGCATCTCGAGGTTCATGACACTGCGTGGATCATCAGCTTTTCTGCCAACGGTTATGTACGCGCTGAGCTCTTTGTCACTCGAATTTGCTACAAACGTACTACCGACAACTGTTGGGGCAATTTCGGGGACTCCTAAAGCATTCGCACCATGGCAAGAGGCACAGGAAGATTTCCAGTGGGTTTCACCTATAGAAACACTAGGTTGCTGGACTATTTGCTTCTCTTCACCGCAACCGAGGATTAAGAAGATGGGGATACAAATGGCGAGTGCTTTGAACATAGAGGGCTCCATAAATAGTGAAAAATATCACAAAAAAACATTATAGAAAGGTACTGTAGGAATTGTGCTCTTTGCTTTAAGAAATTTTGGCGATTTGGCGGAAATCGAGCATCCGTGCTTCTAAATCTTCTTTGGTTGTCGAGCACAATCCATCAAGCCCAAACGAACCAAGTGTAAAAGAAGCGGTGACAGTTCCCCAAGCCATGCCTGCCTGCATCGCAGGGAAATCGAGCCTTCCAGAAGCAGCGATGTATCCCATAAAGCCACCTGCGAAACTATCGCCTGCGCCAGTTGGGTCGACAACACCAGTTTGCTCTAGTGGAAAGGCTGGAACGGCTGCAATCCCATCTTGATGTACGAGAACTGCGCCGTGTTCACCTTTTTTCACAATCACGAAACTTGGGCCCATTTCAATAATCGCTCGTGCAGCTGTGATCGGATTACTGATTTCAGTGAGTTGTTCTGCTTCAGAATCATTGATAATCAACCCGTCGATTTCTTTGAAGAGAACGAGTAGCTCATCACGTGCGATATTGATCCACAAGTCCATGGTGTCTGCTACCGCAAGTTCCCTATGTGGAAATGTATTGAGTAAATCAAGCTGAACACTCGGATGGGAGTTTGCAAGAAATATCAATCGACTATCAGCGTATGAATGTGGGACTTCTGGTGGGGGCTCTTCTAGTACCCCAAGTTCTGTGAAGAGCGTTTCACGTTGATTCATATTGTCAAAGTACCTGCCTCCCCAAGCGAAGGTTTTTGAGTCATTCCTCCGTTCTAGACCATCGAGACAAAGACCTTCGATCGACTCTAGCAGGGTTGCATGAGCCTCTGGCCAATCCCCGCCAACGGCACCAACAATCCTGACTGGACTATGATGAAACGCGGCAGCAGCAGCAAAGTATGCACAAGATCCTCCAGAAACAGCTTCTGCTTGAGCCGTAGGCGTGTGCACGGTGTCTATTCCAATAGTACCTGTGACGAGTAGTGGCATGGGCAGAATTATAGTACGTCGCGTAAGTTGCCATGTGCATCACTTAGTAGTTTTACTGCAGTTTTGCGGTCTACTTTTTGGCAGTGCATAACGACTGCAGTTTTCACGACGCCACCAGCCTCCTCAAGGAGTTGTGCAATGGCGGCTCGGTCAAGTTCACAGAAATGTTCAACGATTCGAATTGCCCGATCGTGTAGTTTCGTGTTGGATGTTTTCAAGTCAACCATTAAATTCCCATGCACCTTCCCAAGGCGAGTGAACAGCGCTGTTGTGATGATGTTGAGGGTGAGTTTTGTTGCAGTAGCTGCTTTCAACCGAGTGGACCCTGTGAGGGGTTCAGCCCCAGTGTGTAGTTGAATCACAAGATCGCACGCAGGGGTTTGAGAACTACAAGTGAGGAATCCGGTATATGCGCCCATCTTCCTTGCCAATTCAAGTCCTCCAATGACCCAGGGTGTTGTTCCACCCGCAGCAATACCTAAGACTGTGTCATGTACTGAAACTTGGTGCTGTTCAAGTTCGAATTTTGCACCATCGAAACGATCTTCTTCTCCTTCTGAGGAAGTACGTAACGATCGATCACCTCCGGCAATAAGTCCAATGATTCTGCCCGGATCACTTTGGAACGTCGGTGGGCATTCTGCAGCATCAAGGACACCGAGACGACCTGAAGTTCCGCACCCGAGATAGAGCAGTCTGCCACCTGCTTGAAACTTCGTTACAAGGGTGTCAACGAGTGAAGCGATCGCACCTGAGGCTTCTTCAACAGCTGTAATCGCTTGCTGGTGATCTTGTGCAAGTATGGAAACCAACGAATCTGTATCGAACAAATCGAGATCCAATGTCCGTTGATTCTGAACCTCTGTTTCAATATGACTTCGATCTATTGGCAATGTCATACGTGAAGAATAAACGAAACTGCAGTAAAAAAACAACGCCCCGCAAATGCAGGGCGTTGTAAAGATCAGAAAAATTAGGTTTAGACCATATCTTTAAGTGCTTTGAGTGGTGTAACTTTGACAGCTTTGCGTGCTGGCTTTGCTGGAATGTCACGGAATTCACCCATGAGTGGAAGCCATACATTCTTACGAGCTGGTCGGCGAGCGATTGATTTCTTCTTCACTTTCATGAGTCCTGGCACTGTGAAAGTACCTGGTCCACGGCGACCAAGATCCTTCTTGATCATTCCTGACATGCAATCAAATACGGACGCAACTTCTTTGCGACTCAATCCTGTTTCTTCAGCAATACCTGCCATGATTTGAGTTTTTGTGCGTGGTTTCAACTCGGTTGTTTTTGCACTTTTCTTTGTCGTTTTCTTTTTGGTTTTCTTTTTGGCCATGGGATTCGATTCCTTTCTTGGTCCACTAGTTTTTTGTGCTCTCCCGCCAACACTTGGCGAATCTCCGGCACACTGTTGGGAATCCTAGTTTCAAAAATAAGAACCAACAAGGCTCATATACAGGAAATTGCTGTATTTTTACAAAAAATCATAAAAATACAGCAATTTCTTAGCGGTTTGGAAAACTCAGGAAATTAACGATTGATGTTCGGGTAGTTTTCATCACTTTCAATCATGTCATCCATTAACGTTTCGAAAGTGTATTTTGGGCTCCATCCTAGTTCAGTTCTAATTTTTGTGGAGTCCCCTTTAAGATCTTCGAGTTCCTCTGGGCGAAGATACCGCTCGTCTAAGACATAATAATCTCGATAGTCCATGCCTAGTTTGCTAAACACGTATTCGCAGCAATCTTGCACGCTGTGAGATACACCTGTAGAACAGCAGAAATCGTCTGGTTTATCGGCTTGTAAAATCAACCACATCGCTTCGACGTAATCTTTCGCATGCCCCCAGTCTCTGCGAGCATCGAGGTTCCCCATTCTGATTTCAGTCGCTTTACCAGAGGCAATTGCTATTGCGCCTTTCACTATTTTGCTCGTTACAAAGTTCGAACCACGCCTAGGAGATTCGTGGTTGAAAAGGATTCCATTGCTGATAAACATGTCATATGAGTGCCTATAATTCCTTGCAAGGTTATACGCAAACACTTTCGCACATCCGTACGGACTCACGGGTAACATTCTTGTAGTTTCTCGCTGAAATCCATCGTCATCGATGCAGTTTCCAAACATTTCTGAGGAGGAAGCTTGATAAATACGAGAATCTGGTTTAATGAGTTTGACTGCCTCAAAGACATTGAGAACACCAACAGCATCTGCTTGTACGGTATACACTGGAACGTCGAAACTGATTCGAACGTGTGATTGAGCTGCGAGGTTGTACACTTCATCAGGCATCACTTTTTGCATAATTGCAATGAGTGAGGAAAGATCAGTCAGATCGCCGTAATAGAGGTGCAGTTGTTTAAAGACAGAATCAAGTCGAGCAGTTTGATTTTCAGCAACTGAATTACGTTTCAAAATGCCATGAACTTCATACCCTTTTTCAAGTAGAAACTCTGCGAGGTATGAACCATCTTGTCCGTTGATTCCTGTAATGAGCGCTTTTTTCATACTGTAAGTTCTTTCTTATGAGCTCTGTACCAATCAATGGCGAGCTGCAAGCCTTCTTCAATTGGAGTGAATGTAAAATCTGGCATCAGTTGTTTTAAAAGAGAATTATCTGATGGTTTTCTGAGTTGCCCATCTGGGTATTGATCGTCGTAGACAATGTTTCCAGAGAACCCCATGACTGATGCAATGGTTTGAGCAATCGATGAAATTTGTACTTCATTGTCTGGGGACATGATACATGGTGTGGGTTCATCGTAGTTTTTGAGAACCCACGTTGTTATTTCGGCTACATCACCGACGTAAATGAACTCTCTCCAAGGATTTCCTGACCCCCAAATGACGAAGTCCGTCCCATTTTCAATCGCAGCATCACATTTTCTGATCAGTGCAGGGATCACGTGGCTACTCTCTAGGTCGAAATTGTCATGTGGTCCATAAATGTTGCAGGGGATGACCGTTACGAAATTGCATCCGTATTGATCCCTATAGGCTCTGCTTTGTACATCGAGCATCCGTTTCGCATATGCATAGGCGTAATTGGAGTTGTGCGGTTCACCATGATGAATCTGATCGGCACTGAGAGGATATGTGGCATCGTCAGGAAAAACGCACGTACTCATAAACGAAACTACTTTTTCAATTCCACAGAGCCTTGCTGCTTCAAGGACATTTGTGTTGATCACTGTGTTTGCATAGAAAAACTCTCCAAGTTGATCCATATTCGCTTTGATCCCACCAACTTTGGCAGCGCAGTGCACAATGTTTGAAATGGCATGATCTTGGAGATAGGCGACTATCGCGTCAAGATCCATTAAGTCGAGTTCTTGTCTCGTTGGTTTGAAATCACCCGTGATTGCAGATCCAACGAGCCCTCTTCCACCTGTCACGAGTAGGGGCATAGTGGGTTCCTTTGAGAAGGAGTCAGTTGATGGAAAATCGGTTTCATCTCTATATCTTATTCGTTATTCACAAGTTCCAACACGTCATAATATGCTTTCCCCGATTTTTCGATCGTGTACTGCGTCTCTAACACTTCTCTAGCCTTTGCTCCTACGCTCTTGGCCTCCTCTGGGTTCGCCATGAGATGCCGAACATAAGAAACAAATGCATCTGTATCGTGGATGTCGCACCATTGGCCGATTTGTTTCTCCTCGACGATTTGTCGGAGTTCTGATTTAGGCGTTGAAAAGGCGATGATTGGTCGCCCAACTGACAGGCATGTATAGAGTTTGGAAGGGAAACTAATACCATCAATTCCTTTTGCGATCGTAACGATGAGTGCATCACAACAATTGAGGGCATCGTTGAATTCTTCCTGTGGCGTATACCCAAGAAGTATGGTGTTTGACAGATTCTTATCTCGGATTGTTTTGGCGATATTCGCTTTACCACCACCTGCTCCTGTAATGACGAGTTTAAAATTTTCACCAAGTAATTGTCGAGCACCTTCAAGAATCATGTCAAATTCATAATACAACCCTAAGTTGCCTGAATAGAGCACAGTGAAGGGCTCGACGAGTTGATGTTGTTTTGCGAAGGTACTTTCAGATTTCGGCTTTGGGGTTAATTCATGTGGATCTGCCCAGTTTGGTATCACGTGGACTCGATCAGGGTCAGGCCCATAATGATTGACTACAAGTTCTTTTGCTGCATGACTCAGCACGATGACTTGTTTTGCTCGCCGGTACATAATTTTGTTACACCATCGCCAAACGCGATCTATCAACCCGCCTGCTTGTAACTTCCCGAGCCAGACACCTATTTCAGGGTACGAGTCGTGGAGAAGGACCGCGTAATTGTGCGGAAATAGAAACGAACTGAACCCTCCAACGAATCCGAGGAAGGGGGGATTTGTTGTATAAAGGAAAACCTTCCCTTTTCGTTTTGGTAGAACGTGAAAGAGTGTAAGGGGTACCATAAAACTAACGATATTCACGAGTCGACCTATGAGACTATCCTTACTGAATCGGGTCGCATTCATCCGTAATGTTTTCACGCCATTTTTAGTTTCTTTTCGGGGGCACTTCTGCCACGATTCGGGTGGACCGTAGGAGGGTCGGCACGTTACAACGGAAGTATCAGCCCCGAGGCGGGCGAGTTCTTCTGCTAACTCGAAGAGTAGGTGTCCCGAAGAGGCGACATCTGGGGCATAGTATTGGTTCAGGATGACGACCTTCATCTCTTGTTGGGGATCTTTGCGTGGCTGGGTATCTTCGGGCATGATCTATCTTCGAATCCCCGCTCGCTAAAAGTAGAAACTATATCGGCTCAATAGATCCAAAACGTGTGTTCATTTTCTGCTAAACAGCCCATCCCTCTGGACAGGTGGCCAAGCGGCTGAAGGCACCGGTCTTGAAAAAGTGGGTGAATGGGTTCGTCCTGTCATTTAGTTATAGCACTAGTCACAGTATCAGCAGTTAATCAAAGTGCCATTTTTTGCAACAAGGGATTTAAATAAATCTGTAAGACGTGATGTTATTGGGCCAATTGAACCTGAGCCGATTACTCTGCCATCAACTTTTGTAATAGCAGCAAGCTCGCCCATTGTTCCTGTACAAAAACAC
>JASMLY010000074.1 GCA_030748455.1 Phycisphaerales bacterium
TGAGCAAATATCGAGTGGAGTTGTTGCTGCTTTGCCACCAAAACCGCCGCCAACAGCAGGACGGATGATTCGAATTTTGCCAAGTGGAACATGTAAAACATGCGCCATCATGTATTGCACATAGTGTGGCACTTGTGTTGAAGAATATAAAACAAGCGTTCCATCAGGGTCCCACGTTGCAACCGATGTGTTTGGTTCCATCGGGCACTGGTAAATATGATTTCCAGTAAATTCTTCCTCTTTCACCATGAACGAGTCGTCAAATGCTTTCTCTACATCACCAAACTCTTGGTTGACATGCGTGTTGACATTGTTTGCAAATCTATCGTGTACAAGAGGCGCGCCCTGTGCCATTGCTTGCTCGGGATTAAGAACAGCAGGCAACTCCTCAATGTCAAGTTCAATAAGATCCATCGCTTTTCGTGCAGTTGTTTCATCAATTGCTGCAATAGCGCAAATTGGATCGCCGACGTGGCGTACCTTATCTTTCGCAAGCAGATGTTCGTCGTACCGTGCTGGAGAAACACCGTAGAGCGTATCATCGACATCTTTGCCAGTAATTACTGCGAGGACACCCTCCATTGCAAGTGCTTTGGATGTGTCAACATTTTTTAGGATTCCGTGTGCTACTGGTGAACCGAGAATAACACCATGCACCATGTTGGGAAGCACGATGTCGCCCGTATAGATTGCACGACCAGTCGCTTTGTCCGTCGCGTCAACTCGTGGAATCGAAACACCGACCGTGTCGTGTTTTTCTTTTGTTTCTTTTTCATAAGAGTCATGCGCGGATTTTTTGGAACATGTTCCGTCGTTATTCTGGTTCACACAACGATCCATCGCCCGCATGATCCCACCGTACCCAGTGCAACGGCATAAATTACCGGCAAGCGCATCTTTGATTTCATCTGTGGTTGGTGTAGGATTTTTTTCAAGCAACGCAGTTGCAGACATTTCCATGCCCGGTGTGCAGAAACCACATTGAATACCACCCTCTTCGACCATTGCTTCTTGCACTTCCGAAAGTTTTCCATTGTTTGCTAAGCCCTCAACAGTTCGTACTTCACAGCCATCAGCCATTGTTGCTAAGACTAGACAACTGTTGACGGGTTCACCATCAAGGATCACTGTGCACGCGCCACAATCTCCAACACCACAAGCACGTTTTGTGCCAGTTAATCCAGCGCCATATCGAATTGCGTCGAGCAGTGATTCACCGCTTTCAACAAGGAGTTCTCTTTTATCACCATTAATATGGAGTGTTACTGGTGTTTTCATTGTGCCGCCTCCACCGCTCGCTTGATCGCACGTATTGTCAAAATGCCGACAAGCTCGCGTCTGTATTCTGCGCTCCCCCGAAGATCTGTGATTGGATTCGATGCTTCAATTGCAATCCCTGCAACTTCATGCAGCAAAGTATCGTTGCACGAATTGCCTGTAAGAATGTCATTCACACCTTCAACAATTTCGGGGATTGGGGCAACGGCACCTAGAGCAACTTTAGCATCTGTAATCGTGCCACCATCCATCGTGATGTTTGCAGCAACTGCTGCAACAGCGAGCGAATTTCCTTGCCTTAGGTCAAACCGTTCATAGACAGCACTGCCGATGGGAGTAGGCAAAGAAATGCTCTTTACAATTTCGCCAATTGCTACACATGTTTTGCGTACGCCTTGGAAAAATTCGCAAATCGGAACGGCCCGTTCACCGTTTTGGCCTGCAATGACGACTTCTGCGCCAAGAACAAGCAAAACAGGTGGTAAATCTGCAGAAGGAACTGCGCTTGCAATGTTCCCGCCAATTGTTCCGGTGTTACGAATCTGGTTTGACCCCATAACTTCAGCGGCTTCGATCATTGCGGGATAATTTGTTTGGATCAGATCGGATTGCAAGAGATCATTAAGTGTTGTGGCTGCGCCAATGCACACACCAGTTTCAGTTTTAGTAATTCCCCGTACTGCATCAATCTCTGCAAGGGAGACGAGGTGGTGTTCATCACGGCGTTGCACCCGAAGGTCGACGAGGAGATCCGTCCCTCCAGCAAGAATTGCTGCATCGCTTCCATGTTCGGAAAGAATTGCGAATGCATCGTTGAGCGTGTTTGGTTTGTGGACAGTTAATCCACCTAAGCATGTTCCTATCATTGTTCTTCTCCGTTGCCTTGTTGCAACAAGTCGCTACCGCTGAGCCCACCAACAAATTGTTCAAAGAATAGTTTACCCAACACTGCGGGGGATCTGCTCGATGTAAAGGGATCGTACCATCGGTAGAGCCAATTCAAACTGCTAAAAAGTGACATCGTGGCAACGTGTGGATCAGTAACCTTTAGGTCATATTTATTGATCAACGCATTCACGATTTCTCTTGTGTGGTGATAGTACGAGCGGCGTATTCGGTGGAGTTCTTCGTACGCTTTACCAGTGAGTGAATCGAGTTCGTGTGAACAGAGTTTTAAGCCGTCCATATCGTTGGCAAAAAACAAAACATGCTCAGAAATCATGATTCGCATTTGTTCCAACGGGTCTCCCACAAGATGCGTTTTCATCCGTAAATTCGATTCTAGCCCAGAAAAAGCTCTAAAAAGAATCGTAAAGAGCATGGCTTCTTTTCCATCAAAATAATGATACATCGAAGCTGGGCTGACGCCCGCTTCAGCTGCAACAGCCCGCATTGACGCCTTTTCATATCCGTCACGTGCGATCAGCCGCGTTGCAGCGTTGAGGATTGCATCGTTGCGTTCGTTGTAACTGCTGTTGTGAGCAGTACTTCGGTCATCTTTGGCTCGGGAAACGAACGGTTGTTCGGGAATAGTCTTGCCCATGGGGATACCTGTGTGATCTTGCGTATTGTGCAAAAAAACGCCGTTTTTACGCAAAAATCAGTGTCTATAGGATTTATAATACCCTAAAAAAGACAAAATGACAGTAGAATTAGCCAAAATTCGTGGTATAATTGTCGAACGCCCGTTCGACTCGTCGTAGCGGGCTCTCACGCCCAATTAGGGTACGATGTACCGTTTCTAGACTAGAGGAGTATTACAAAATGAGTCTTTTTCCTTCTAAGTGTGCCGCTGATTTCGGCTTCGACGAAGTGGACTACAAAAAAGAGGATCGTGTTGCGTATATCACGATCAACCGTCCATTTAACTACAACGCGTACAGCACACCCGCTTTGCAAGAGCTTGCTTCTGCGTTTCAAGATGCTTCTTGGGATGACAGTATTGCGGTTGTTGTCTTTACCGGTGTTGGTGATTCTTCATTCTGCACAGGCGGTGACGTCAAAGAATACCAATCAAGCTACACGCAACGACCACGAGACTATTGGAAATACATGTGCTGCTTTAAGGCATACATTGAATCCATGTTGAATTGCGCAAAGCCAGTGATCGCTCGGCTCAATGGTATGGCAGTTGGTGGTGGTAATGAAAGCCAACTCGCGTGTGACCTTGGTGTGATGGGAGAGCATGCATTTATCGCACAGGTTGGAACAAATGTTGGATCTGTTGCGTGTGGTGGATCCACCCAATGGCTTCCTGTCACAGTTGGTGACCGAACAGCACGTGGCATTCTCATGCTTAACCAGCGATATCCCTCTTGGACTTCCCTAGGTATGGGTTTAGTCAATATGGTCGTACCTACTGTAAAAGGACCTGATGGAGAATGGGTGACGAAGTTCACTAACGGTAGGAAATACCTTGCTGAATGGAATACAGATCAATGGGATCAACCCTTCGAAACACGAGCAACCCCAGAGCAAATCACATTGGCAAAGAAAGGCAAGGATGGGTATGCACTCGACCTTTCACTGCTTGATGAAGCAGTCGCTGAACTTTGCGACATTGTTATCAACAAATTCTTCGAATGCACTCGTTACACCAAAACGCAAGTAAACTTCTGGAAAGATTTTGCTTGGCACTCAACAGTAGGCCACGCTCGTGATTGGCTCTCTGTGCACTACACAAGTTTAGAGCCATACGAAGGTATGACAGCATTTGTCGAAAAACGAAAAGCGGATTATGCAGGCCTGCGAGATTTAGCAGCAGATCCGAATGGTTCAAGCGAATTCCTTTGGGGACCATACGCACAAGAATGTGCCGATTGTGGTGCAAAAGGTATTCCAAGTTCATTCGAATTCTGCGGTAAATGTGGTGCAGCACTCGCTGTTCCAGCAACCGCGTAAGTGAGGTACTAGTGACAGCTCCTCGTGCAATAGTAACAGGGGGGTGTACCGGCATTGGCCGAGGCATCGTCTCCATGCTTGAACGTGATGGGTTTGAGGTAGGTGTGCTTGATGTGCGTCTCGACGAGGCACAAAAAGTCTGGGGCAAGCTCATAGATGTTGCAGACTCTGAGCAGGTAAACGTGGCTATTGCTGAGTTTGCTGCTGATGGAATCGATGTGCTTGTGAATAATGCTGGGATTGTCCGTGACAACGTCAGTTGGAAAATGACCGACGAGGAATGGCAATCCGTACTTGATGTCAACCTTACCGGTGTCTTCAACTGTTGCAGAGCAGTAATTCCCTCTATGCGGAAGGCAAACAAAGGTTCTATTGTCAATATTGCTTCTATTAATGGTTTGCGAGGCAAGTTTGGTCAAACGAACTACTCTGCAGCAAAAGCAGGTGTCATTGGTTTGACAAAATCACTCGCTAAAGAAACAGCGAAATTTAACATCACCGTGAACGCGGTTGCCCCTGGAATGATCGACACAAAAATTCTTGAAGGGATGTCTGATGGACAGCGAGTAGCAGCGTTGAGCGAAATACTACTCGGCCGCATTGGTACTGTTGAAGATGTTGCTGGTGCTGTTGCGTTTTTATGCAGCGATCGTGCAAGGTTTATCACAGGTGAAGTTCTCAAAGTAGATGGAGGCCAGTACATCTGATGCCAACAACAACGTATCAATATATACAGTGTGTCATACATGATGGAATGGCTACGATCACACTTGATCACGCACCCGTGAATGTACTTGACATTCCGATGATGACAGAAATTAATGCGGCGCTCGATGACATTACATCGCAGGATGTTGCGGTCATTGTTTTTAACGCAGTGAACAAGGCATTTTGCGCAGGCGTTGATGTAGGCGATCACGCAGAAGATAAAGTCGATGAAATGGTGAAACAATTTCATGGCATTTTTAGACGCCTTGCTTCAAGTGATGCACTTTCAATCGCCGCAGTCAACGGGGCAGCTCTTGGCGGTGGTATGGAACTCGCTTGTTTTTGTGATATCGTGCTTGCTTCTGCAAAATCGAAGTTTGGTCAACCAGAAGTTAAAGTTGGTGTGTTTCCACCAGTTGCAGCAGCAATGTTGCCCCTACAAATTGGGACACGAAAAGCGATTGAACTAGTTGTTTGTGGCGACACAATAAAAGCAGATGAAGCGAAACAAATTGGGCTTGCTAGTCACGTCTTCGATGTTGAAACGTTCGAAGAAGACGTTGCAACGTACCTGTTGAACCTGAAGGGATTATCAAGACCTGTGATTCGTCAGGCGAAGAAGGCGTGTACTGTTGCAGACAGAGCTGAGGTGATGCAGCGCCTTGATGAAGCAGAACGAATCTACACCGAAGAACTTATGAAACTTGGCGATGCACATGAAGGCATCGCAGCATTTTTAGAAAAACGTGACCCGAATTGGTCACACGCTTAAAAGGACAGAAGATGAAAGCAGCAGTATTTCATGGTATGGACAAGGGGCTTCTCATTGAGGATATTCCTGTTCCAGAAATTGGACCAAACGACATCCTCGTGAAAGTAGCAGCGTGTGGTGCGTGCCACACAGACCTGCATTACATTGAACACGGAACTCCTACTTTTAAAGACCCGCCACTTGTTTTGGGGCATGAGGCATCCGGCGTGATTGACAAGGCTGGTGCAAACGTACAACATCTTGCCGAGGGTCAACGTGTGTTGATTCCCGCAGTGTTATCTTGTGGACGTTGTTCCTATTGCAGAAGTGGTCGAGAAAACATTTGCAGCGACATGAAAATGCTCGGAAATCACTTTGATGGCGCGTATGCAGAGTTTGTAGCCGTTGATGCCAAAGACGTTCTTCCTCTTGCTGACTGTATACCACTTGAAGAAGCTTCCATTATTGCAGATGCACTTTCGACTCCATTCCACGCAGTTAAAAATAGAGCAAAGGTTCGCCCTGGCGATACCGTGGTCGTGTATGGATGTGGGGGCGTAGGAATTAACGCTGTGCAAATAGCGACTGCGTGTGGCGCGACCGTCATAGCGGTTGACATGAGTGAGAAAAAACTCGAATGGGCTCGTGAGTTTGGTGCGACGCATACGATTAATGCAAGTGAGGTTGAACGTGTCTCTAAAGCGGTAAAGAAAATGACTGGTGGTGGTGCCGATATTGCCATTGAAGTGATCGGTAATCCAAGAACAATCGAAGAAGCGTTTGAATGTTGTCGAATCGGTGGTCGTCTTTGCGTGGTTGGATACACCCACGAAAAAATTAACATCGTGGCTGGCAAAATCATGTTTAAGGAAATGGAAATCACTGGGTCGCTTGGCTGCCCACCAGGCGAGTACGTTCCTCTAATCAAGATGGTTGAGAACGGGCAAATTGACCTGCAAAAAATCGTGACACATCGTTTCTCACTTGATGATATTCAAGGTGCATTTGATGTGATGAAAGAAGGAAGTTCGCTGAGATCAATTGTGATCCCATAAAAGTAGATCTATGTGTAGAAAGGACAACAATCCAACATGCTAGCGAAAGGCAAACTTGGCATTCACCCGCCCGGCGCGCTTGGTGTGGCGTTCTATCTGCATGCAAAAGCAGATTGTTTTGTTGGTCGCTCTGGAAGTAAAAGTACAGAGACACTCCACAAGAATGGAATCCTTCGGTATTTGGAAGGTGATGTGATGCGAACAATCGATATTCAAGATCGAGTTTTTGCAAACCCACTTGATGCTGATGCACGCGGAAAACTTCCAGAGTTACTTTTTCTTTGCAGCACCCCCGACCAATTAGGTGAGTTCACCTTAGAAATCATCCGGTATCTCGAAAACTTGTCTTCTCGTGGGCACATGCAATCAGTGAAGGATGTTCGAGAATACGTTCC
>JASMLY010000075.1 GCA_030748455.1 Phycisphaerales bacterium
TCGAACATAGCGATTTCGGAGCTGAAAGGTTGGCAGCCTGATGAATCAGCTGCGTCGCCGTTACATGCTACTAGGTTTGTACATGAACCTTCATAGAGTGCCATTGATGTGTCGTATGAAGACGCATCGCAAGTGTCAAATGTGGTTAAACCACCAGTTGCTACGTATACGTACCAACCGTCTTGACTTGCGCCCCAGTCGAGGAATGTGCCTGGGCACAAATCGTCTGTTGGAGGATTTCCAGATGGAGTCATGTTCGTAGTATCAAATGCGTTAGCACCATCGACTACTGGGATAGCATTAGTACATTCGTCGCCATCTTCTACAGCAGCGCAGTCAGTTCCAGCACATGAAGTGCCGTCACCTTTGTATGTACCACCCATTGCGTCACAAGCATCTTCTGTAATATCAGCGCAAGTGTTTGCGTCGATACAGCAAGCTGCTGCTACACATGAGTTGTCAGCACAAAGACTGTTGTCGCCGAAGTAATCGCCGCCATTTGCAGCACAGTCAGTGGAGTTGGACATATCGTCACAAGTTCCATCGCTAGCACAGCAAGCACCGTAAACAGTACAGTCGCCACCAAATGCGCCGACAACAGCAAGAACGTCAGATACGTTCACGCAGCAGTCACCGTTTGGAGCTGGAGCAACATCGCCCTCAGGACGGAAAGTTCCGTCGCCACAGGTGCCCCAAGTACCAATTACAGCAAGAACGTCACTTACAGTAACGTTGCCATCTTGATTGATGTCAGTAGGACAAGGTTGTGGTAGTGGAAGTGAACAAGGATCAGCCATGCCTGCCATGTGAACACGGTAAGCTGCTTCGCCAGTCATTTCCTGCATGTTACCAGGCATACCAAAGCCACCACCTGGGTTGGCTTGCCAGCCTAATGTACCATCACCAAGATTACTATCTGCACAACCAGTTTGTCCACCAGTTGCAAAGTCGTTACTTGGAACAACGCTGACCCAGTTAGTACCAACTGCGGCAATCATAGCGGTAGGCATGCTTACATTGAAGCCATCGCCTGCCCATGTGCCACTGATAGTTGCGTCTGCAGCATCAGCATAACTAGAATCAATATCACCTGTAAGATCCACAGCTGCTGCTGAAGGATCAGAGTGAAGGTTAGCAGTATAGCCAGCAACGGATGAAGGATCGACAAAGCCGTTCCAACCGTTCAAGACCATTTCCACTGCATCAATGTCTTCTCCACCACCGGTGAAGTTGTCCAGAGTTGCGATATCGTAGATATCGTATGCGGCTTCAAAGTCTTGGCTACCGGTAATCCCGGTGCCAATACCTGATCCGTCATCTGGACCGATTTGGTCCAACACGGTACCGCCAAAGGCAGTGCCTGTTAGACCCAAAATACAAATACATGTTGTAAAATTTTTCATAAGTTAATATCCCCTCCTAGAGGATTGAGTGAAAAGATTTCACGAATCACGAATTCTTAGCGCTTTCGCTAAGAAACAATAAGGGTACCGAGTTAAGAATAAAAACAACGTAACAAAACGAATGTGATGTCAGTCGATCCTTCTCTCGACCTTCTTCCACTGGTTTGTGTTGCGGTGCCAAAGGGGACGGAAGCGGTGCAACACTCTGCAGTAGTAGAATATTGAACCTGTTACTGTTGAAGTAAGACAATCGTTGGGGAACATTTTGATGCCTTAATTCCAAGAGAAAACAGGAGTCAATACTGTAATTTGCCCTAAAACAGTGGGTTTGTCAAGGATTAGATTGAACTTTTTGCAATGAATTACGGTTATTGGAACTTCTTGAGAAGCAGGGGTATTACCCAATTGTTCAATCCGTGCTTATATCAGCAGAAAACACGATTAATACTGTAATAACAGACAAGAACCATTCAGGTTAATCTAGGCAATATAACTCCCATCTTCTGTATTTCCTCTGTGGTCACCTCAGAGGTCACCACAGAGGTGACCTCAGAGGTAATATCTTGTTTGTCACTCCCAGAGTTCCTCCTCGTCTTCGTCGTACATGTTTGATTTTCGTATAGAGCGACGAATTTTGTTTAATAAGTCTTCATCAAGTATGTCGTCAGACCACCATTTAGACATTATTGAAGTTTCCCACCAATGTGGTTCAATTAGGTACCTAGTATTGTGACCAAAGCGGCGGCAGTACGCACTTGACCATTTCCATTCATACGTTTTGCCGATTAGATTTGCACGCACTGGATTTTGTTCAACGTAACGCCAGCATACGCCTAAATGCAAACCATCTTTGATTCTCTTTGCATAAAAACGATCCTGCCATAAATGTCCACGCCTTCCATATCTTCTATTAAAGTATTTTGCGTAAATACTGGTTATCCACTGTAAACAAAGGCTGAGATCCTTTCCCTCGGAACAGCATGCCAGTAAGTGAAAATGATTAGGCATCAAGCAAAAAGCAATCAGTCTTACTTCATATTTTAAACATCCCTTACGCATCAGAGTAAGAAACATTTTGTAGTCCTCTTCATCTAAGAAAGTAGTGCGTTTCGCAACACCTCTATTTGTGATGTGATAGTAAGAATTGTTTGCAATATTTCGTTTTCTATTTCTCATATTCGCAGTTTAAGTAGCTTTCGAGCAATACCGCGAAACTCATTCCAAAACTAACTTCACAGAAAAAACTCCTTTCCCAGAAAAACCTCCGAGGTAACCTCAGAGGTTACCTCGGAGGTTACTACAGAGGATGCCTCAGAGGTGACCACAGAGGATGCCTCAGAGGTAAGCGGGTGTAGTGGGAATATAAAAAAAGGGATTCGACAGAGTCGAATCCCTTTTTTAGTGAATCATTGTTAATTAAGGAACATATACGCCAACGGGGAATGGAACCGCAGCTGTATCATTGGATGTTTCGCCATCAAGGGCGTTGGCTCCACTAAAGGACCAACTACCAAGTACAAAGGAGACGCCGTCAGGTCCGGTTGCGCTCAGGCGTGATGCCCAGCCATCCATATACTCCCAAGGTTCTCCGTTTCCATCGGTATTGATATCACCGAATGTGTCAATTATATTTCCGTTTTCAAAGAGTTCGACAGCATCATCGCCATTATTGTTCGCAACACTATGGGTATAGTCAGGAGCGAAGCCAAGGAAGTTTGTAAACTCCACGTCTTCACTTGCAACGTAAATGAATTGACCAGCAGATGCACTAATTGATTCAAAAGTAAACTCTTGGCCATCACTGCCACCGCCATTATTTGCTGAACCCAATCCAAACAAACTCATATCAGCAATGTTTGAGATGACGTAAAGTTCGATTGCTTTAGGGGTTCCGCCAGATAGTGGACCATCAATGATTCCAGTGATAACTAAAGAACCACTGACAACTTCGCATTCATCTGGAATACCATTGCCATCAGCGTCTTGTGAAGTTCCATTTGCGATATCACAATCGTCTGGGACTCCGTTAGTATTGCAATCCGCTTCACACTCATCAGGAATATCGTTCAGGTTACAGTCAAACGAAACTCCATCTGCTAAGTCACAAACATCGCCAACATTGTTGTTGTTGCAATCGAGTTGGTCTGGGTTTGGTAAGTAGCAGTTATCTTGAGAATCAGGGACGCCATCGCCATCTGTATCTTCAATTGCATTTGTGCTAAAGACAACATTGTCCATAAATATAGCTTCAGATCCAGAGTTTGAATCGAGGGAAACGCGAAGTGTTGCTTCTGAGTATCCAGACATGTCTTGAAGCAGAGTAAACCACACACCCTCGATACCAAGGTCATCAATGTCTTGACCCGTGGTATCTAGGAGAGTGAGAACTGCACCGCCGTCTACGACGACGTCTACAACAATTGCATCTTCAGCTTCGTACCCAGTACTTCCGACGAACAAGTCAAGAGATACGTTCCAAGACCCAGTGCTAGTTACAGTATCAAACACAACCTGCATCATTCCGTCGCAATCGCTCATTTGATACCCTTGGAAACCGTCTGGATAGGAGCCAACACCGCCGCCTGTGTAATCGGTTACACCTACGTAATCGCCATCAGTTAACCCTACGCTATTTCGAGTATTAAAATACCAAGCAGTGAATCCCATTTCAGCGCCAGAAGCCACCCATTCGACCATCGCTTGACCTTCATTGTTCACGAGTTGGTGATCTACAGCAGCATCGCCAGTATCAACATATTGGGCACCTGTTAGAGGTTCTTCAAAACTGGTGTAGACGAGGTTGCCAACTTCACATTCGTCTGGTACGCCGTTGCCGTTGTCGTCACTTGAAGTTCCATCTGCGATATCACAGGCATCAGCGATACCGTTTTCATTACAATCGGGTTCGCAACTGTCAAGGACACCGTTGCCATCGCAG
>JASMLY010000076.1 GCA_030748455.1 Phycisphaerales bacterium
ATTTCATCGCGGTACGCGTCTTTGTCCGCTTGTGCGCGTGGTCCCCAAACCGCTGGACCTTTAGACGTATTCAACATTTTGAACATGATGCCAGTTGCATCGATTGCTCGTGCCATGATGCCGCCGAGAGCATCAATTTCACGAACAATTTGTCCCTTTCCAAGCCCGCCAATTGCTGGGTTGCAGCTCATGACCCCAATATTTCGGGGATCCATTGTTACAAATGCAATGTTTCCATTTGGCAAAAGTGATGATGCTGCCCACGCAGCCTCCGCGCCTGCGTGTCCTCCGCCAATTACGACAATATCAAAAGATCGTTGCATTACTTCATGGTCCACGTGTGCGAACCTGCAACGAGTGATTGCAAATCTGCGTCACCATGAATTGTTTGTACATCTTGAATTTGTTCGTGCAAGAGATCGTTGTATGTTGGCTGCGTTTCATCAACATAGAAGACGCCGAGTGGTTCTGGAAACTCAGGTTGAAAGAGTTGGCTCAGAAGATACGCTTGCTCATTGTTCGATTCATCGTGCACAAGAATGTCTGTTGCATCAGCTTCGCACACTTCGATACCATGCTCGGATCTTCGAATACCTTTTTCGCTTTCTTTACCAAACAATAACGGCTTCCCATGTTCTAAAAGAATTGTGTTTTCAAGTCGTGTCTCTTTTTGGGAGGCGTAAAACCATGCTTCGTGGTTGAACACGTTGCAATCTTGATAGACTTCAACAAACGATGTTCCTCGATGACGAGCGCCTCGATCAAGTACTCGCGTAAGCAGTTTTACATCCACATCAAGGGACCTTGCAACAAAAGTGCAACCACTTGCTAATGCCAACGCGATTGGATTCATCGGCGCATCGAGAGAGCCATGCGGTGTTGATTTTGTAATTTTCCCCACTTCACTCGTTGGAGAGTACTGCCCTTTGGTCAAACCATATATTTTGTTATTCAGAAGCACGATGTTCATGTCAATATTTCTACGCATTGCATGAATTGTGTGATTCCCGCCAATTGAAAGCAAGTCACCATCACCAGAAACAACGAAAACTGTCAAATCAGGGTTTGCAAGTTTCACACCAGTAGCAAAAGCTGGAGCGCGTCCATGTAACGTGTGTGCCCCGTATGTGTTCATGTAATACGGAAAACGCGCAGCGCATCCAATACCAGAAACAAACACAATGTCTTCACGCCTCACACCAAGAGTTGCAACCATTTTTCTCATCGCAGTAAGAACTGCATAGTCACCACAACCGGGGCACCAACGCACGTCTTGATCGGTCGCAAAATCTTTTGGTTTGTATGTTGGGAGCGGCAAATCAGCCATCGCACGCTCCCTTCATTACTGTTTCGATTTCTGCAGCAAGATCTTCGACAAAGAATGAACGACCCGTAATGTTGTTGATCCCTACTGCATCAACTAAAAATTCGTTTCGAATGAGCATCCGCAATTGTCCTGAATTCAATTCAGGTATCACAATTCGTTTGTACTTTGAAAGAACATCGCCTACATTTCGAGGGAACGGATTAATGTATTGCAAATGTGCAGAGGCAACATGCAACCCTTTTTCTCTGAGAAGGGTTGTCGCAGACAAAATCGAGCCCTTTGTTCCACCCCAGCCAAGAACAAGGGTATCACCCGCTCCTTCTACTTCAAGTTCAGGTATGGCCTCTTGCAATAGGTGAATTTTTTCTGCTCGTAACTTCGTCATCCGAGCGTGGTTGTCGTGATCGTAGGACACGTTGCCAGAACCATCTTCTTTTTCCAAACCGCCAATTCGATGTTCAAGACCAAGGGTTCCTGGAGTTGCCCAACCTCGGGCAAGTGTTTCTTGATTCCTCTTGTATGGTTCAAACGATCCATCTTGATCGTTTGGAAAACTAGAAACAATATTCGGGATTGAGTCAAGATTCGGAATGTTCCACGGCTCTGCTGCATTTGCGATTGTGGCATCACTTAATAAAACAACTGGGCACATTGCGCGGGTCGCTAACCTGACTGCTTCAATCGCCATAGCAAAACAATCGCTTGGAGAAGATGCAGCGAGTACAACGACTGGGCTTTCGCCAGAACGCCCGAACATTGCTTGCAACAGGTCTGCTTGTTCTGATTTTGTTGGCATCCCAGTAGCGGGGCCAACCCGTTGAACATCCAACAAGATGAGGGGCAATTCCATCATCACAGCAAGCCCAAGCGCTTCGCTTTTGAGTGCCAAGCCGGGACCCGATGTGCCAGAGACTGCAATATCTCCTGCGTACGATGCCCCGATCGCAGACATTACTGCTGCAATTTCATCTTCTGCTTGAAACGTGCGAACTCCGTGGTGTTTGAGTCGTGCAAGTCCGTGCAATACGTCTGTCGCTGGTGTGATTGGGTAACTTGCGTAAAAAAGTTCACGTTTTGCTTTGTTCGCTGCAACTGTCAGTCCAAGTACTGTGGCTTCGTTGCCTGAAATACGTCTGTATGTTCCTTCTGGAAGTTCCGCTGGCGCTACTTCATATCGAGCTGGAAATAACTCCGCTGTTTCACCAAAATAATACCCCGCCTTCAATGCCGATACATTTAATTCGGCAATGTGTGGTTTCTTTTTCACCACACCAAAGTACTGTTGCAGCCGTTCAATAGTTGGCTGAATGTCGCGTGAATACAACCAACAAACAATCCCAAGCGCAAACATGTTTCGGCATCTATCGATGTCTTTGACGGATATGTGCGCTTCGCTCTCGAGCGTTTCCCTTGTGAGCCTACTCATCGGAACTCGGCAAATTTTGTACCTGCTTGTCAATTCGTCGTCATCAAGTGGAGAGTACCCCTCTTCGTACCCGCATTTTTCTAAATGTTTTTTATCAAACTCATCTTCATTGACAATGATGAGTCCTCCGTGTTCGACATCACCAAGATTACTTTTAAACCCAGCAGGATTCATCGCCACCATTGCGTGCACAGTGTCGCCGGGGGTGTGAATATCTTTACTTGCAAATTGCACTTGAAATCCTGAAACACCAAAGATTGTCCCTTTTGGAGCCCGTATTTCAGAAGGAAAATCTGGCGCTGTAGAAAAATCGTTGCCAGCCAATGCAACTGAATCTGTAAACTGGGATCCCACCATTTGCATACCATCCCCACTGTCGCCACAAAAACGAACGGAAACAGCAGAAACTGAAGTGGTCTGGTTTGACTTTGTTGATGCCATAAAAATGCCGCTGATAGGCCCCCTACAAGCGGAGTATTGTACCCGCTAGGGGAGTATTCGCCCAAGACCTTGCCAATTTACGTGTGATTGATACAATACGTGGCTCGAAACGGAGAACACCATGTCAGCAACAAAAGACCAAATTATCCCGAATACCGAAATGACGTTCACAATTGCAACGGCTCCAAAAACGCCCGCTGCGAAGAAGACGATTGAACGCCTGATGTGGATGCAAGATGACAATAAACGTGATCTCAAAATGCTTCAACGCCGCCGTAAGCAAAAGGATATCAAACATACGATTCGAGCTGGTCGCGTTTGGTTGGATCGACCACGAGCAACACGCACTGCTCGATGTGAACAAGGCGCAAGCTTCACCCTTCGCGTCACACCTCAAATCGTCAACGATTTGAAAAGTGTTTCGAAGTATCTAGACATTAAGTAATTTCAGAATTTCCTCTGTGATGGGGCTTCGTGGTGTTGGTGCGCCACCACTTTCGTACCAAGCGAGTTCGGTGTATTCGTCATTTCCGCTGAGCTCGCATTGTTCGACTTCCAAGAGGTAGAGCAGTTCCCAAGTTTTCGCCACATGGTCTTGTATAAGCGCCCGTTCTTTGGGGGGACTTACGAGTGTTAACCCTGTTTCTTCACGCAACTCTTGCTCTATAACTTGAGCTGGTTTCTTCGCAGGCTCAACACAACCTGCAGGTGCAAGTTCCCAACAACCTTGATAGTGCAGGACGTCTTGACTTCGCTTGCCCCAAAGATATCGATGTTCGAATCTGGTTATGCCCTTTGTACCTAAGGTTCGAACACCAAGGTCAAACGTGTCGTCTTGGACTGCAAAAAACCTGTACGAACATGGAATGACGTGTACATTCGCGCCCCCACAGCCGTTTCTCTGCGCACCTAAAACATGCAAGAGTTCCCCATCAAAACAAGCGGGGTTCGATGCACACATTGCATCCCATCGCCTGTTCACTTCGTCCAACTCTACTGCGGGGGGAACCCACACCCCTTCCTGTATGTGCAACGTAGCTGGGCGACGTAAGTGAATCAACCGAATTCGATACCTTGCGCAAGTGGCATTTCGTCGCTCCAGTTACTCGTACAAGTTTGACGGCGCATGTATGCTTTCCATGCATCCGAACCAGACTCACGACCACCACCTGTGTCTTTTTCGCCACCAAAAGCGCCGCCAATTTCAGCGCCACTCGTACCAATGTTTACATTTGCAATACCGCAATCGGAACCTTCGGGTGAGAGGAATCGACCAGCGTTCCGCATCGAGTTTGTGAAGATCGCACTACTGAGCCCTTGGTCAACATCATTGTGCATTGCAAGGGCTTCGTCGAGATCACTGATTGTAAAGATGTACAAAATTGGAGCGAACGTTTCTTCTTTGACAACTTCTGGCATTGTGCCTTTGGGAACACGAATGATCGTTGGTTCCACATAATGCCCGTCCCGTTCTGCCATCCGCTCAAGACCTTCTAGCCCGCCACAGAGAACTTCGCAGCCCTCTGCCATCGCTTGTTCGATAGAAGATCGCATGTTTGCAACTGCTGCATCATTGATGAGGGGTCCCATTAATGTTCCATCTTCGAGTGGATTGCCAATTGACACTTGTTTGTAGGCGTTCAGTAATCCATTGGTTACTTCGTCAACGACTGATTCGTGACAAAGTAGACGGCGGGTTGATGTACATCGTTGGCCAGCTGTACCAACTGCGCCAAAGAGTGTGCCTCGAATCACCATATCAAGATCAGCATCTTCCATAATGATGATTGCGTTGTTGCCACCAAGTTCCAATAGTGAACGCCCAAGGCGACCACCCACCACTTCTCCAACTCGCTTGCCCATTCTGCAAGAACCCGTTGCGCTAATCAGTGGTAAACGACGGTCTGCAATCATTGGTTCGCCCACTTCTTCAACAGTACCGATGACAAGACCAAACACATCGCAGGGATCGCCATGTTCAGGTGTAAAAATATCTTGGTCACGCAGTACTTCGTGTGCAACATTTGTCATCGCGATTGCAGTTAACGGTGTGATGTCGCTTGGTTTCCAGATCGTAGTATCACCACAAACGGCTGCGACCATTGCATTCCAAGCCCAGACTGCAACTGGAAAGTTAAATGCAGAGATGACACCAATGGGACCAAGTGGTTGCCACTGTTCCATCATGGCGTGGCGAGGTCGTTCGGAAGCGATGGTCAACCCGTATAGTTGTCTTGAGAGTCCAACTGCAAAGTCAGCAATGTCGATACACTCAACGACTTCACCGATTCCCTCAGCAATTATTTTTCCACATTCCATGGTGACGAGTTCGCCAAGTGGTCGTTCATATTCACGGAACGCGTTTCCAATTCGGCGAACGATTTCACCACGTTTCGGTGCTGGTAACATCCGCCATTCTTTGAATACAGCTTGTGATCTTGCAACCTGTTCGTTGTACTCAGCAGACGTTTGCTTACGTACAGCAGCGATTGCTTCGCCAGTTGCTGGGTTATAGGAGATGAAATGCTCGTTGGTGGCTTGGGAAGGGTCAACGACAAGTGGATGTTCAATGAGGTGTGTCAGTGTTGTTGTAGTCATCCCTCTATTCTACCACACCAAAGGTGGTACTATTCCACTATGCCACTCGATCGAAATGGAATTGCCAAACGTGCCGCTAGGGAACTCAGAGACGGCTATTACGTCAACCTCGGTATCGGAATGCCTACCCTCGTAGCGAACTACGTTCCAGATGGGATGCAAGTTTGGCTGCAATCTGAAAATGGGCTTCTTGGAATGGGAGAATTTCCAACCGATGATGCCGTTGATGCGGACTTGATCAACGCTGGGAAACAAACGGTGACCGCTGTACCAGGTGCAAGTTATTTTTCCTCAGCCGATTCATTTGCGATGATTCGAGGAGGCCATATTGACCTTGCGATTCTGGGAGCGATGGAAATTTCCCAAGAAGGTGATATTGCCAACTGGATGATTCCAGGCAAAATGATTAAGGGCATGGGCGGTGCGATGGATCTTGTGGCAGGTGTAAATAAGGTCGTCGTGATCATGGACCATGTCACTCGCAAGGGTGATCCTAAATTGATCCCTGCATGTACCCTCCCACTCACCGGACTTCGATGCATCGATATGATCATCACAGACCTTTGCGTCATGGAGATGAATGAGGAAAAGATGCGTTTCGAGATCACCGAACTCGCTCCCGATGTCACAGTCGACGAAGTTCTCGAAAAAACGACCGCTGAAATACTCGTCTCCCAAACCCTCAATACATAACATAACCGAACCCCCGGGTAGTTTTTTCTTGCAATTTGGGTACATATGTGCGATGCTTGTTGCGGATCGGATAGAGTTTTTCCGCTTTTCTCATAGTGGCAATGGTGCCACTCACAGAGTAAGGAGTTGTTCCGATGTTTGAATTGATACCTATTGTAAGTATGCTTGCAGCACCGAGTCCCCTCGATGCACAAGATCTTGGTTGTATTAGCGATGGGCAGTGTTATGCTCAAGTGATCAACGAATCAGGATGGGTTGCAGGGTATGGTGATGCACCCAACGGGATGAGCCAGCACGGGTTCGTGTGGACCGGAAACTACCTTGTCCATATTGTGCCTTTGAACTACCCAAACGGTGGTCAAGTCTGGGCATACGGCATCAACGATTTGGGTGATGTCGTTGGCTACTCGAGTACGGGACCTTCTTTTCATGCGTTCCTTTGGGATGGTGAACAAATGCAGGACCTTGGCAAACCCGATTGGGCAGCCGCAGACTACAGTAGAGCTGAAGACATCAACAATAATGGGTGGGTTGTCGGGATGGCAGGTGGTGTTCCGTATGACCTCCGTGGGTTCATTAAACACGATGCTGTCTGGGATGAAATTCCAACGTTCGGTGGTAATGAAAGCCGCGCCTATTCCATCAATGACCTCAATGATGTCGCTGGATGGACTCGTAATGAAGAAGGCAAATTCAGAGCATTTGCAATTCCACAAGGCAACGTCGATTTGATGTTGGATATTGGTGACTTAGGAGGCGGCGCAGCAAAAGCATTTGACGTCAATAACAATCGACAAATCGTGGGTCAATCGAAAGGTGTGGATGATTTTTTTCATGCATTCATTTGGTCACAAGACGAGGGAATGATCGACCTCGGTACACTCGGTGGGAACGAGAGTTGCGCATGGAGTGTGAGTGACTCAGGTGTTGTTGTCGGAAAATCAGAACTCTCCAATGGCGAAACCCACGGGTTTATTTATATGGATGGCGTGATGTACGATGCCAATCACTTCATCGTGCCAGACATTGATATCACCATTGTCAACGTTCGTGATATCAACAGTTCAGGTGAACTTGCTGCAATCGGAGAATATCCCGATGGAACAAAGCGGCCTTACCTTCTGACTCCGATGGGAACGGTTCCGGAAGATGTCAATGGTGATGGAACAGTTGATGTGACCGATTTACTTGCTGTTGTAGCGGCGTGGGGACCTTGCAAAGATTGCCACGAAGATGTCAACGGCGATTCCATGGTCGATGTTTCGGACATTCTTGCGATCATTGCCGCCTGGAATTAATGCACCCTCGGTGCGTATATCTGCCAAATACTGAAAAACGAACCCCCGAGAAACGAATCGGGGGTTCGTTTTTTCGGGGGTTTGTTTTGTCGGGGATTAACTTTTTCGGGGGTTTGTTTTTTCGGGGTTTTTTTTCAAAATTCTTTGCAACGGTGCTGCATTTGCGCTTTGAGCCGAGCAAGAATTGAGGAGTGCATTTGGCTGACGCGCGATTCAGATAGATCAAGGGTCGCACCAATTTCTTTCATCGTCATTTCTTCGTAGTAATACAGAACAACGATCAAGTGTTCAGCACGAGAGAGCCCTTTCGTGAGAAGGATTTGTAGATCTTTCTTTTGCAACTCGCGCACTGGGTTCTCTTGGCGTTCGTCTGAAATTACGTCGATTTCAGAGACTTCTCTACTTGAATCGCTGTCATATGCCTTTCGATTCAGCGAAGTCATCATCACAGGGCGGGAATCCCGATCTAATTTTTCAAACTCATTTTCATCAACCCCCATATGTTTGATGATTTCTTCATTCGTCGCTGCTTCACCAGATTCCATTTCTAGCGATTTTCGTGCTCGCTCAACTTTCGCTGTTCTCGAACGTACAAGACGAGGTACCCAATCATTGGCGCGTAGTTCGTCGTAAATTGCACCCATAATTCTCTGCGTGCAATACGTCTCGAATTTAATCCCCCGCTCTAAATCGTACGCATTGATGGCGTGCATCAAACCGAACACGCCAGCTGAATACAGGTCATCAACGTCTACCTCAGATGGAAGTTTGTAGTGCAACCGTTCCGCGGTGTACTTTACAAGTGAGTAGTACTGCTCGATCAGTACATTTCTCCATTCCTCAGTACCCTCTGCTTTATACGTAAGCCAAACATGAAGCATTTCCATGTCACCCCGTGGCGTTGGCACAATTCTGTCTAAGCCCTTTGGAACTTTTCCAGTAAATGTGTATTGAGATTTTGTATCTTGTACTGTTGCACTTGGCATTGGTCGACTCCTTGACCCTAGCGTGGTATGTTCCGCATCCTCTACAAGAGTGCGAATTTTTTTAACATCCTGCCGATCCTTGGCATCGATGTTGCCAAGACTATACCGCGCAGAGGGCGTTTTGGAAGATGGTGTTGTACATTTGTTTGTCATTATTCAAAAAGTGAAACTCGATTCACGCACTAGGAAGATCACATTCAATTGCTCTGCGCTCAACGAAATTGCAAAAGTAAACGTCACCTCGTTCCATACCAACCCACTGATCCATACCACGAATGTCCGAGAATACACGTGTGCAACCGCACCAAAACCGAACGCACCCTTGATGCGAGGGCAAATCGTCAACGTTCTTACAACGTCATAACCCGAATAACCGGAAAAGGTTATCGGTCGTTCTAGGTCAATTTTGTTGCACGGGTCAAAAAAGAAAGTAGGGAACGCCGTTCTTGGACGGGTGACCCGTCTATTGAAGCCGCCAATTGACGTATCGCCTTTGCTGCTGGGGACTTAGGAGCACTGAGAACTACAGGAGAACGCCGTCTTACGGCCAACGGTATCTGGTGATCCTTCGGGATAGACCCCGCAAAACCTATGCCTACCCCCAAAAACCGCCTCGATGCCTGATTAATCCGTGCATGCACGGCAACACCTTCTTCTAAGGATTTGACTTGATTGACAAGTAAACGGGCCCTCGCGCTCGGTCGACGGGATCGAATGGTCTTCAGCATTGCATATGCATCTGTGATCGCTGTAGGTTCTGGAGTCGTCACAAGCAAGATCCGCTCTACGGCCGCAACAAATCCCATGACCGATGCGCCAATCCCAGCACCAGTATCGACAATGAGATAGTCATTGCGAGTTTCAATTCTAGCGAGCGCATCTATCAACCGATTTCGTTCCACTTGAGGTAAATCAGCAATGGATGGGACACCTCCCGCCCCGGGGAGCAATTGAAAGCCACCTGGCGCATCGACTGCAATCTCATCTAGATTCTTTTTCCCAGCAACGACGTCTTCAAGTCCGGAACGTAGATGCAAATCGCAAAGAACATCCGCATTTGCCATCCCAAGGTCTGCATCCATCACAGTGACTTTTCGACCAAGTTGGCTCAGTGAGACTGCTAAGTTCACTGAGATGTTCGTTTTGCCAACTCCCCCCTTACCTGAAGTTACAACAATCGCACGCCCAGCGCGTGCACGGTGGATCTGCGGTTCTTCACTGGTTGCTTTTTCAATCATGCCAAACAATTCACAGGTAACAACGTTTCGACTAGTCGTTCCACTTTTGCAGGCTCGATATTCGTAGACACATCTTGCCCGTTCGTAAACCAACTAACAGGTAGTTGTAGTGTATTCAATGTTGTCACAATTTCTCCGACAGAAACTGCTTCATCTAATTTTGTCACAATAATTCTGTCGCAACCTGCAACCATAAAGCTCTCAGCCGCGCGTTGTGTTGCGGTCAATGAAGTTGCAGCGGACAAAACGAGATGGCACTCTGTTGGATTCGCTTCAGCAACAATTTCGCCCATTTCTCGGATATTTTCCTCATCAACTTGGCTTCGCCCAGCGGTATCAATAAGGACAACATCCACGTCTTGAATTGCAGCGATGGTCTCTTGCATTTGTTGTTTCGTACTTGCAACGTAAAAGGAGGCGTCGACGAGATCTGCATATTGTTTGAGTTGATCAACTGCAGCGATTCTGTACGTGTCTGCTGTTACCAATGCAACACGCCTCCCTTGCTGGAGTCGAAATCTCGTAGCCAACTTCGCAATTGTTGTTGTTTTCCCAACACCTGTTGGTCCAATCAACGCAATGACCGCTGGCCGCCCTGCTTCACGCCTAGGCGGTAACGCGCAAGGTGGCAACATTGCAAGATACGTTTCGATAAGTCGTTGATGGAGTGTTTCTCGATCAAGATCAGAACCCTCACCTGCACGTTGTACAATTGAAGTTGCTGTTTCATCCGGAACACCTTGCGAAACCAACCATGCGTGTGCGTGTGCCAATACGGGAGAAAGCCACCCCGCCGAACCATGTTCTAGCACCTCACCAACGAGTGTACGGATTTCGTCAATACCTTCTTCTAATTTAGTGGTGTTTAACGCGTGCCTAGTTTCGGTATCGAGCAACTCCTGCGCATATGAAATCGTCAATTGGCGATCTCTTTCGGTCACTCCACTACCTTTGTTTGGCACGTCATCCTTATCCATAAACGAACATCATACCTTCTAGAACATCAAGAGACACGAGATGCAACGTCAATCGTGCCAACAACTTCAAGATCGACTTCTGCAACAATTTCCTGTTTACTCAATACGACAATCGACGGGTCATATTGAGAGATTGCATCGCGCAAAAACCTTCGCACCGAATCTGTCGAAACCACTACTACGGGCGTCTTCCCAGTATGAATCAATGGTCTCGCAGCATGCCCAACTGCATTGGCAAGTGACTTTGGTTTTAAATCATTTATTCCGGATTTGCTCAAGACTGATTCAACTGCGGGAGGCAACGTAATGCAATGAATTGATTGGTGACCTTGGCCATCAGATGTAGAGAGCGTCGAACAAATTTGTCTTTTCAAAGCGCACCGGACTTTTTCTACACACAAATCGATCGACGTATCTGCATACTGCGTTGCTGTTTCAACAATTGTTTCAAGATCAAGTATCGGTACTTTTTCCGCGAGAAGCGCTTTGATGAGTTGATGCAATCGCGAAATCGTAAGCCCCTTCCCGATTGTCTCGTCAACAAGCCGAGGCGAGGTTCCTTTTAAAGAATCTACGAGTCGTGAGACTTCCTCCCAAGAGATAAGTTCTGAAGCGTAATTTGTCACAATTTGAGACAAATGTGTCACGAGGACTGTCAGTGCGTTTACTGAAGTTAACCCGAGCTCCTTCACTTCTGCTTCACGATCTGATGTTACCCATAACGCTGACATTCCAAACACGGGTTCTTGCTCCCGAATTCCATCGAGACCTCGACCAACTTCGTCGCCTACCACAACCATTTTTCGATCGAGATGCAGAACGCCTTCCCCAACGATACCGTTGCGAATTTTTATACGGTATGCATACTTAGGAAGATCGATGTTATCAAACACTCGAATTGATGGGACGATCAGACCAAGTTCTTGAGAAGCAGATGCCCGAACTGCTGATATTCGCTCAAGGAGCTGTCCGCCTTTTTCTATTTGTGCAAGTGAAATCAAGCCAATTCCTAACTCGACTTGCAAAATATCGACGCTTTGCGAGGGTGTTTGTGTTTCTGGAACACTGACTGGTTCTTCCTGTATCTCTGCCAATTCTTCTTCTACTCGTTGTTGATGTGATGACCATGCCAACCCACCCAACACGGCTGAAAGAATCAACAGTGGCAGGGTAGGGAGTGGAGTAAAGACTGAAAGCACAACGAGGAATCCAGCAACAAGGGCAAGAGCTGCGGGTTGAGAAACGAGTTGTGTGGGGATCTCTAATCCTAATGGTCGGCGGTCACCTGCGCGAGCAACGATCAAGCCCGCGGCGATAGCGATCAGAAAAGATGGGATCTGACTCGCTAAACCATCTCCAATTGTCAATCGAGTGAACAAATCAAACGTCGCAGGGGGTGACCAACCACGCTCTAAGATTCCAACCCCGAGGCCGCCAATAATATTGACAACGATAATCACGAGCCCTGCAATTGCATCTCCCCGTACGAACTTGCTCGCCCCATCCATCGCACCGTAAAAGTCTGCCTCACGCAAGACTCGATCACGACGATTGGTTGCTTCTCTTTCTTCAATGAGTCCCGCTGATAGATCAGCATCGATCGCCATCTGACGACCTGGCATCGCATCAAGTGTAAAACGCGCGGCAACTTCGCTCATCCTAGTTGCGCCTTTGGTTACAACAACAAACTGCACAATCACAAGAATGAGAAAGATAATCGCACCCACAATGATGCTCGAACCAGCAACAAAACCACCGAACGCTTCGATGACATGCCCCGCCATACCATTTGCAGTATCAGGTGTACTTGCATCAGCGGAGAGGATCAGTCGTGTTGAGGCAACATTAAGCACTAACCGTCCAAGCGTGGTGATTAAGAGTAATGCAGGAAAGACACTGAAATCTAAGGAGCTCTTTGTATAAATTGTCGTCAACAAAATCACCGCAGCGAGCGAAATGTTTGCAGCGAGTAACACATCCAACAGTGCAGGAGGAAGAGGAATAACGAGTACAGCTACCAAACTTAACAATAATGCAGGAACAAGGTAGTGGCGGCGTTGAACGAGTTGAGAAATAATTGTTTCTAAGGAACTCATGCTGTTTTGCTCCTCTTCACCCTAAGAATTGATGCAATTTCACTGTGCAATGAAGGAGGCAGTGCGTGTCCAACATCACATCCTAGTTCAACTCTTGCACATAACCAATCGTTGGTTTGTACTGGAATAGCTAGACTAGTTGCTTTGGCTACCAACTTCTGTATCTCGTCGCCTTGAATAAACGCGAGGACGACAGGAGCAGACATTGTTGTTGGATTCCATCGAATAGAAACTGCGATAGTTTTTCCAACCAAGACCAACGACGGTTCAATGCTATCTCTTACATGTTGAGAGAATGGTGTAATTCTTCGGTACGATCGGATTTGTTGGTTCCCTTCTTGTTCCTTACGTTCGTTCATGACTTCTTGTCTTGTCATCTTCAACCCTTCCTTCCATTGGTGTCGTTGCCAAACAATATCTAGTAACCCTAAGATGAACAAACTCGCAACTGATGCAAAGACTATTTTCCCTGAAACGATTGCGATGACCACCAAACTTTCATCCAACGAAGATTGAGAAAGTGAGAGCAATTCTGCTCTATGTACCCATGCCACCCAACCACCTGCAAGAACAGATGCAGTTAACTTGCAGCAAGAAAACAGGAGGTTCATCCACCCATGACCACCCCACAATCGTTCCCATCCTGTGGTTGGGTTAATTCGTTCGGGTTTCATATTTGCTGCTTGAGGTGCGAACAACCCGCCGACTTGCACTACTCCAGCCAATATTGCAACGAACAATAGAATCACGCAAGGAAGCCAGAGCATTTGCAGTAACGCGGTGCCCAATTCTGCGATCAACGAACTTGGGTTTGCAGAAGAAAAGGACAATCCCTGCACGAGACTTTGCTTCATCGATTGAATCATCTGTGGAATCCAATACACAGCAATTCCGATTGCAGCAAGGCTCAGGAGTGATGATGAAAAATCACTGCTTCTTGCTACTTGCCCCTCTTCTCGTGCGCGTTTAAGGCGAGTGGCCGTTGGTTGCTCTGTAGCATCGTTGCGATCAAATCCCATCTCAGATCACTCCCCCTACTGTTGAAACGTGCTCGATACTCATTGGAAGGTACGTTTCAATTGCTTTCCCGATACCAACAACTCCGCCTGAAAGGACAAGAAAACCAACAAGGATTCTCAACGGTAACCCTACACTGAAAATGTTCAATTGAGGCATAGAACGCGCCACTACAGCAAGCGCTGCTGTTTGCAGTAACAAAACAGCAAGGATCGGTAGCGCCATACGTAGTGAAAACTCAAACGCACTATCGAGCATTCCTCCAAGAGATATCAAGAATCCTTCTTCAAGTAACAAAGTTCCAGAAAAATGTGAAAAACTTGAAACGGTTGCAGAGAACATTTGTTCTACACCGCCCACAAGCACAAACAACACAACTGCAAACATCATAAACCCCTGCCCGAGAATGTCTGTTCGATCCCCTGAAGCAGGATCGAGCATCGAAGGAAGTGCGATACTCATTTGTTGACCCATTAATGTTCCCCCCATCTGGCAAGCAATAAGAGGAATGTTCATGAGAAAGCCGATCGTTGCACCCACTGCGAATTCAATGCCAAGTAGTATTGCGAGACCTACACCACTCTGGGATGCCACACTTGCTGCGGGTATACACGTCCAAACTGCAAACCCAAGTGCTAGGGAAATTGCAATTCGAATTGTTTTTGGTATTGCAGTTGAAGACAAGACTGGTGCTGTCACTACCAGACCTGAAATTCTTGCAATGACAAGAAGTAACGCACTTAGTGAGCTAAAAATCGTTGGAGTCATGGTGATACTCCGAACATTTCAGATGCAAAATCCATAACTTGCGCAAACATCCAATGCATCAGTAAAAGGATCGCGATAAGCATCGCGAGCATCCTTGGTATGAGGCTGATCGTCTGTTCTTGAACTTGAGTCATTGCTTGCATCAAACTGATCAACAAGCTCACTACCAATCCAATCAATAGAACTGGGGATGCGACAACAAGAACAATGAGAAAGGCCGACTTCAACATTTCTATCAGAGCATCAGTCATCCCCAAATCCCTGTTGACATCAACATTGCAACCCCTTCCGGAGCAACAACACTTTGTAACAAATTCCCAACGACAAGTTCCCAACCGTCCACAAGGACAAACAACAATATCTTGAACGGAAGAGAAACAAGAACGGGTGGAAGCATCAACATCCCCATTGAAACAAGGAGACCAGACACGAGCAGATCTATGACAAGAAGGGGTAAGTACACTCTGAAGCCTATGAGAAATGCTGTTTTCAGTTCACTCAACACAAATGCAGGAATGAGCGTGAGTGTATCTACGTCTTCCATCGTCAGTTGACGTGGATCAGACGTGTCAATCCCACGATACTCGAGCATCATATAGACGGTTGTCCAGTTATCTGCTGCATCGATTTGTGCAAACATAAATTCTCGAATTGGTTCTTTCGTTTTTTCCCACGCTTCTTCCGTGTTTGTAATCTCCCCATCAATGAGAGGTTTCAGCCCATCGTCGTACATTCGCTCAAGCGTTGGTGCCATCACTACAACTGAAAGCAAAAGGCTTAATCCAACAAGTATTTGAGTTGGAGGTAGAGTAGGAGAGCCGAGGGCTTGTCGTAAGACAGCAAGTACAACAACGAAACGAGTAAAACATGTGCAAAGCACCAAGATCGATGGAACGAGTGCGAGCACAGTCAACAGTAGCAGGACGTTGATTGTCGAACCAATCGAACCATCACTTGCAGGAAGGAGTTGCCCCGCTTGTTCCAATGCCGCTATTGGGTTCTCTGGGAGCGCTGTTGCGAGAATCACGTTGCTTCCTCCGAATCATCCGGTGTAGATTCCACAATGCAGAGCGTTGAGAGTGTATTTTTAGACTGATGAAGAAGGACTTCTGTATCTCTGCATTGAACGAGGAGCAACGATTGCCGAGATCCGAGCGGTTTTCGCTCCACAATCTTGATCTTCCGATTTGTTCCGCCAACGCTCGGTGTATTCCCAATCCCTAGCCTGCCAAAAATCAGGCGGATGACAAACAGAATCGCAGCTACGATCAGAAGCGCAAAGCAAACTTCCCAAACACCAAGCCAATGCGCTGTGGTCTCTGATTTTGGGGTGGGAATTGGCAGGGGTTGCGAGGCACGTACGTTCTGAGCGAGCGTGCACAGCGATAGCGCACACCATACACATGAACAATAATTGATCGCTTTCATGCGATTCATCGCCTTCCTGGCTCGTTGGCGGGCATCCTGCCCAATTCACATCTCTCACACAGCGTGAGAATCTATCCCCTCATCGGCTACTTTTATCGTCTAGCGTGATTATCATGCCCGATATGCAACGTATCGCGATCTGCCTATTGTGTTCCCTCCTTCCCTCCCTTGCGAGTGCTCAGGAGCAATACATCCTCGACCAAAATGATGATTGGCAACTTCTTACTACCCCTGATGAAGGGTCACCTGAAGCCCAACTAGCCCAAGCTCGGCGCCAACTTGCAGAGGGAAACCTAGCAGAAGCACAACGGCTTGCAACGATTTGGCTTGATCGCAACAAGCGAAACCCGCTTGCATCGGAAGCGTATCTCATACGTGGTGATGCCCTCTATAAACAAAGAGAGTACTACGAGGCACTGTTCGATTATGAACTGATCGCCAAATCCTTTTACGAAAGCGAGGCATTTCAAATTGCACTACAACGTGAGTTTGAAATTGCTGAAATGTTTGCCCACGGCACGCTTCGTAAAAAATGGGGAATACGTTTTTTAGATGCTACTGAAGAAGCAGAAGAACTTTTCTTTCTTATTCAAGAACGATCTGATGCAAGTTTGCTCGCAGAAAGAGCAGGCATAGAACTTGCAGACTTATATTTTAGGCAATCAGAAATGAAACTTGCTGCAGAAGCGTATCAGGTTTTTATTGAAAATTACCCGACATCAACCCTCGTAGGTAAGGCTAAGCAACGCCTTGTCTACGCTCGCTTAGCAACGTATCGTGGCCCTGCGTTTGATGACAAGGGGTTGATTGATGCTCGCGATGAGTTGGTTCAACTAGAAACACTCAATCCATCTCAGGCCCAACAGATGAACAGTGCTGCGATCATCGTTCGCATTGACGAATCGGTTGCACAAAAACTGTTACGCACCGCAAAATGGTATTTAGTTGTGAATAATCCCATCTCAGCAGAGTACACCGTTCGAAGGTTAGTAAAAAACCACCTTCACACACAAGCTTCCATCGAAGCACTTGAACATCTCGTCCCTGCATTTATGGATTCATTACCACCTGTCGTGTTAGAAGAGATTGGGGAGTACTATCAAATTCTGCAAGAAGAAATGCTCGGTACTAGATTTACTGCACAAGTCGAGAATGCACAATGAAACATCTCTACTTCCTGATCCTTACCTTGTTCGTCCCTTTAGGCTGTGCATCTAATCCAACTGTTGGGTATTCGACGCAATCTTTGTATAGCCAAAACTTCCAAAGCATATGTGTCCCGATTTTTGAGAATGAGACCATGTCGAGAAACATGGAATTCATGCTTACAGATGCAGTGGTTAAACAAATTCAAGCTCGAACACCCTATCACATAGTTGATGATATGCACGCTGAAACAATGCTCACTGGAACGATCACCGACATAAAACTTCGAGCAATCAGCCAATCGAGAACGACTGGTCTTGATAATGAAATGATGATTACTGCAACTGTGAACTTTGAGTGGTTGAATCTACGAACAGGTAAACGAATACTCGGTAGAGAGAATTTCTCTACTTCTGCACTCTTTGTTCCATCCCAACCATCCTCAGAGCCAATTGAAATGGGACAATTCGCACTTGTACAACAGTTGTCCTCAGATATAGTCGATCAACTACAAGCTGCGTGGTAACCAAATGAACCCCTCGTGGTATCACAACGTACGTCCGATACTACTCTTAGTATCACTTTAGAACTGAACAACGGACCCCCCTATGGCAAACCCAACAGGCGACAAAAACGATAAAAAAACACCACCACAACCTCGTATGAGTCGTGGCATTTTGAGCTGGATGCTCATCTGCTTCGTGCTGATCATGGTTTGGTCAATGATGAATAGCGCAGGCAGTGGAAATGAAATCAATAGTTGGAATGACTTCCTCACGCGTGCAAAAGCTGGGCAATTTGAGGACAATCGTGTAACTGTTAAAGATACAGAGATCACTGCGGTCATTGACAAAGATGTCAAGGGAGAATCTGCAGCAACCGATTTCAAAACCGGTGACATCGTGTATTTCAGTGTGGATGGCCAAAACCGCAAGTTCTATCTAGAAGAATTGAAAGCTGCTGGTATCGACCACAGTACCGACACAGGAACAGGTCTGTTCATGACCATGCTCATCAGTTGGGCACCGATGATTTTCCTCTTACTATTAATCTTTTTCTTTATTTCTCGATCTGCAAGAGCGGGCGGCGGGCCCGGTGGCATGCTTGGCAGTTTCGGTAAATCAAAACACCGCATCGCTGGAAAAGATTCAATCAAAGTGACCTTTGACGATGTTGCAGGGATACAAGAAGCAAAAGAAGAAGTTCACGAAATCATAGAATTTCTGAAAAACCCAAAGAAATTTCAAAAGATTGGTGGGCGTATTCCACGAGGTGTGTTACTTGTTGGATCACCCGGATGTGGGAAAACGCTCCTAGCAAAAGCAATTGCAGGAGAAGCGGATGTCCCCTTCTTTTCAATTTCTGGTTCTGATTTTGTAGAAATGTTTGTCGGCGTTGGCGCTAGCCGCGTACGAGACCTGTTCAAACAAGCAAAAGAGGCTGCTCCATGCATTATTTTCCTAGATGAAATTGATGCAGTGGGTAGAAAGCGAGGCAGTGGTTTTTCAAGTGGTGGTCATGATGAACGAGAACAAACACTCAACGCGATCCTCGTAGAAATGGATGGGTTCGAAGCGAGTGATCAGGTCATCATGATTGCAGCAACAAACAGAGCTGACGTCCTCGATCCTGCGTTGCTCAGACCCGGTCGCTTTGATCGACAAGTGAATGTTTCTCTTCCAGATCTTGAAGGGCGTAGAGCCATTCTTGAAGTTCATGCAAAGAAGATACGTACTGCTCCTGAACTTGATCTCGATCGAGTTGCTCGTGGTACACCGATGTTTTCAGGTGCAGACCTTGAAGCATTGATCAACGAGGCAGCAATCATTGCGACCCTTTCTGACAAAGAGTACGTGGATCAACTCGACATGGATGAAGCGAGAGACAAAATTCGATGGGGACGTGCGAACAAAAGCCGCAAGATTGAAGAGCTTGAACGTGTAGCGACTGCATACCACGAAGCCGGCCACGCAGTGGTGCAGCATTTGTTACCACACGCTGATCCTATTCACAAAGTCACGATTATCCCTCGTGGTCAATCTGGTGGAGCAACGTTTAGTTTGCCTGAAAAGGACAGGTACTTTTACAACCGCAGATTTATAGAAGCCAACTTGCGTGTCCTGTGTGCAGGTCGTATTGCTGAAAAACGCAAAACGGGTGATATTTCTAGCGGCGCTGGTATGGATATCCGTATGGCAACTGATTACGCACGACACATGGTTCTTGAATGGGGCATGAGTGAACGTCTTGGTTTTATCAATTACACACCAGACCCAAACCGAGAAGCGATCATTGCAGATCGTGAGTATTCACAAGACACTGCAAGAGTCATCGATGAAGAGATCAAACGGCTCATTGACTTAGCGTTTGCAGATGCCGAGAGAATCCTCGAGGAAAATTGGGAACTCGTCGAAAAAATTTCAGAGAACCTGTTGAAGTATGAAACGCTCCAGAGCGATGAAATCGAAGCAATCATGAATGGTGAATCGATTGATCGCCCAACAGTGGGCGACCTTCTCGCTGAAGAAGTTGCAGCAACACCTACACCTCAGAACCCAAAGGCTGACGATGAGCCAACTGGAGGAGCGATCCCAAGCCCAGCCTGACGAAGAAACTCGCCCTCGGTGAGATGTATTTACCTTCTGCGTCTTTGCAAGCCCATCAGACCAAATGCAACCAATCCTCCTGCGCTTGGCACTGCGCCGGTGTAGATATCGACTGTCACTGCATCGAGCACATTGTGTGCCTCGTTCCCTTGAAAGAAAAACGCCCACTCGGTGATCGTTCCTTCGTAGGAAGAGATATTCCATTCGTACGAGGTGTTTGTGATTGCTCCCATCCCTTCTACAGGCTGGTAATAGTTCATCGACCAAGAATCAGCAGAAAACATCATTCCATCGATCCCGTCACTCACCCAAAGAGACACATTCTCATAATCAAACTCGGAGCCTTGAGACGCAAGATTGAGAACAGCGTTCTGAACATCACTGTATCCGTACACATGTATATCTAACCCACCTGCCTGATTATAGATATTCCCCGAACTTGTAAGAAAAGCACCTGCAGCAAAATTAAACAGCATTCCCCCCGGTGTACCTTCTTCATTCATGTTTGGTGCGTTGTATGGTTCTGTAAACGTTTCCCATCCGTAATACAAACTCCCCGCTTCACCACGCCAATTTGGCTCGATTGTTTCAACAAAATCTCCAAACCCAACTTGGGAGAATGCCAACGCAACCATCCCAACCATTCCTGTTCTACAAAGCATAGTAATTTCTCCTACTCAATCGATGCGTGTTCTAAGCAACGAGCTCAACCCCACGCAGCAATTATTCCTAACAAATCATTGATGTTTACTTCCCCATCACTATCTATATCACTCTGGCAACAAGTACAAATTCCCCAATCTGCAAGTGCGATGAGCAAATCTTCCACATTTACAACGCCATCCCCATTTAAATCCTCGGGTGTCGATTCTGATACATCTACTACTAACGAAAGTTGCGCTGCGTCAGCAATGCCGTAGTAGACCAACCAACTTTCTTTCATATGAAATGCTGGTTGCAACAATCCTCGAACTCCCGGCTGCTGCGCTTCGTGTAAAGAGGTGAGTACAAAACTGACAAGGCCGTTATTGAGCGAGTCACGAATGTAACACTGTATATCAGGTTCATGCACTTCAACAGAAAATCGAATCACGGTTTCCGAGGGCATAGGTTGCCCAACGTCAATTCCTTGTGCAACACCAACTGCGAATGGTGCCGGATCAAATTGATCGAGCACATTATTTGATGCATCGGTTGCACCAATTCCATCGGTAAAAGAAAGAGGGTATACATTGCGTTCTCTACGAGCAGCACCGAACGGAAAGGGTCCCGTCTCCCCAAAGGTCCAACCGTCAAAACCTCCACGAAATGCAGCGCCAAACAACTCTATCGGTCTTCCAAGATCAGTGTCCTCCTCGCCGCCTTCTGGAAGATATGTCTGCCAAGGATCACTTGTTGCATCAAAGATGAGGTTCTCGTTACTCAGCGTAATCTCAATCGTGGCTTCGATAACAGAGTATCGATTCATTCCAAGATCAGTTTCGACGATCCCTGCAGTTGCAAAGCTCATCAGAATTTGTCCGTCTCGATCATCGAATTGTTCATAGCCCGAACCCACTGATGAAAATGTGGAGGCACTTTCTCGATCTCCAACCGAAGCGTTAAATGGGTACATCCATCGATCAAACGTTGGAACTTCGATTTCCACAACATGTACTTCTGCAAATCCAATCGCTGTACAGAGAAGACATCCACCGAATGTGCTGAGAATTTGAGCCATAACAAAGCGCCTTTCTTCTAATTGAGACCGAGTCTCTATTGCAGTATATAGGGATCGTAACTACAATTGTATCCCACTACAAGTGCGAATACGCTTCTCTTGTGATTTTATTCTCTTTTTGTTTGCGGATCAATGCTGAGGCTTAGAAATGTACGAAAAACACGCCACCTTTAGAAATGGCTTTACGCTCATCGAGTTACTCGTTGTGATTGCCATCATCTCGTTGCTCATCTCCATTGCGAGTGTAGGAGTGAACAAGGTCCTCAAAGCTTCTAGACAATCTAGCGAAATGGCGGCAATGCGTGAGGTACTCCATGCGTACACAATCGCCGCGATGGATCGAAACGGCAAACTGATCGAAGGATACCCCTCTGCTGAAACCCTTGGAAAGGTCCGAGGACCCGATGGAGAACTCCTACCTGCTGGAATGCCCCACAGTAAACGGTATGTTTGGAGACTACTTCCATATCTTGACGATGCGATACACGCACTGTATGTCAACGACCAAGCACCAGTCCTCTCTCGGCTTATTGGTACAGAGTGTTATGCGTATGTTGCAAGTGCGTTCCCTTCCTTTGGACTCAACGAAGTCTGGATGGGCGGCCATAAGGACACAACGCTACACCCAAATCCTGCCATGCAATCTATTTTCAAAGGAAAGTTTGCTCGATCACTTTCCGATGTTCGAAACCCATCTCTGCAACTTGTCTTTGCATCTGCACAAGCGCCAGTTGATTCGGACTATGGTCTCGACTGCCTCGCTGGTGAACACGGCGAAAAAATGCAGGGGTTTTGGAAGATCCAAAGTCCAAGAGGACCAACGGGTTGGCAATGGAATACTGAGGGAACACAGGGCTGCCCTCTTCCATCACTCGATTCCCAAGATCATGGCTGGATTTCTACACGTCATGGCGACAAAGCAATCACTGGGCAACTCGATGGCTCAGTAGAACGCTTAACCCTTGCAGAACTCTGCGATATGCGAAGATGGTCCATTGGAGCGAAAACACACGATTGGGCACCCTCACCATAAAAAACTAACTGGGGATTAGTTTTTTTTGAGAACGTATCAAATCGCGTATCACGAAGTAAAAACCTGCCACAGTTGCGACCGTGATTGAGAGCATGATCGGTGCATTGAGTGTAATCCAAGGTTCTTCGAATACATTCCATTTTGCGAGAATCTCAACGACATTCCAAAGAACAATAACTGTTGGAATTGCATACCGAATTGCGAGTCCTAGATCTTTGATTCGAATGAGTTTGTAGAACAAGTACAACCCACCACCCAAGCTGAGCACTAAGCAAGCGTACGTCGCAACGTGATGCGTCCCCACGAGATTTTCATCATACAAGACGAGCAGCAAAACATAAAAAAACCAAAGAATTGACGCCATCTCGAACGCAGTTCGCGGTCCGTAATTTCCAACCTTTCCACTCACGATCGGACTCCGGTTCAGTCGCAATTTTCTTCGAAGCCAAACAAACAAATTGCAACGTACGCCTTCATGAACAACGAGATAGAGAAGCAGTAACACTAACAAACTCCACGTGTGCATCAAAAGGCGGTATTCCCCCGCAGTGCCATTTACCGTGTCAATTCCAAGCGAAACTGCTCCATACAAAAAACCATATTCAACACCCCCTGTCCAAAGGAGAACTCCAGCGATCGCACCTAAAAAGCTCTGCCAACTCGAAGATGGTGTAAACCGAGTCACAATGAGCATTCCTAACCCCAACAAAAAGATCACCGTGGCACCAAGAACAAGCTGGTCTGGTATGAGGCTATTCATCAAAATCATGACTGCATGCCCAATGGGCATCAAGAAAAAGACAAGTATGAATGCGAGAACACCTCTCATTCCGAGAATTATATTGAGACTCGTTCTCAATTACAACAAGCACGGGGTACTTTTATTCATCTCGGTACAACTCGCCCTGCTCTTGCTTGCATTCACTCCCCTAGCATGCTTTTCTTTCGAAGTAAATGATGGTACTGCTGCGCAAAACGGTGCGCTTCATCGCGAATCGCCTGCACAAGTTTCAATCCAAGATTATTTCGCCCTAGCTTTACAGGTTCATCTTGGGTTGTGAGATACATCAATTCTTCCTTCTTTGCAAGGCTGATCACAAGAGGAGGCTTCTCTTTCAATTTGCCGAGTGCTTCCATTGCAGCCGTCAATTGGCCTTTGCCTCCATCAATCACAATGAGATCTGGATACAACTCTAATCCCTCCCCCGCTTCTCTATATCTTCGAGAAAGTACTTCACGCATAGACATATAATCATCGTTTGTCGAAGTGCGTATTTTGTACCTTCGATACCCTTCTTTGTGCGGTCGTCCATCTACAAAACACACCTTCGAAGCAACGGTCTCTTTCCCCTGCAAATGCGCGATGTCAAAGGCTTCAATACACCGCAATTCACGTGTAGCGTTCAGGGCTTTTGTGAGTGCTCGCATCGAATCTACAGGGTTCGATGCAAAAATCGTGACTTCAGACTGCCACGCTTCCTCGTGTTTCGTGCGATTTCCCAATGCTTGAATTGCGTGGATTTGATCACGAAGCTTGCCTGCTTCTTCGTAGTTTCGGTTTGAAGATGCAAGTTCCATCTGTGCTTGAAGGTCACGAAGTATCACGCTCCGTTTCGAATGCATACACTTCAAAAACTGATCGATTGCTGCCTTGTACGCTTCCTGAGTAATTCGATTCGCACACGGTGCAGTACACCGATTGATCGCGTGCAACAAGCACGGTCGAAAATAGCGATTCGCTGGATCATCTTGTTGAATCGAAAGCGAACAGGTTCTAAATTTAAAAATTGTCTGCAACAGGTGTACTGCATGATGCAAGACCCCCGAAGAAGCAAATGGTCCAAACAATTTCGCTCCCCGAAACTCATGATCCCCAGGGGAGCGTGTGATAAAAATCGCAGGAAATGCGTCCTTTACTGTCACGGCGATATACGGATATGTCTTCCCATCCAGTTGCATTGAATTGTATTTTGGGCGGTGATCTTTGATCAACCTTGATTCGAGAAGTACTGCCTCCCAATCATCCTCACACTCAATTGTCTCGATATGATCGATTACTCCAAGCATTCCTTGCTTCCAAGGGCCAACATCTGTTGAGCGTCGAAAGTATGACCCAACCCGTTTTTTTAAAGATCCCGCCTTGCCGATATACAAAACTGTATCCTCGCCATCTTGCATCAGATATACACCTGGGAGATCAGGCAGTTTTGAGGCAAATTCAGCTAATTTTTTTCGCTGTTTTTCCCAATTTAATGCAATAAAATCCTCTTCCATACGACTTCCCATTCTACCCTCTGATTTATCGAAATCTACCTTGTATTGGACTTTCGATGCATATACAATCAGGGACTCAACACGTAACCCTTATCCCTTTTTATGGAGAAACAAATGAAACAACTACTCACTCTAACCCTCGTAGCCATCCTCGGCTTCGCAACAATTGGCTGTAACAAGACATCCAAAGTCAATGCAAGTGCAACAGCTGCCCAATGCGATCCTGCAAACTGCGATCCTGCAAACTGTGATCCATCCAAATGTGCAGACATGAAAAAAGCAGGTTGCGACAAAATGGGAACAGATGCATGCCCAATGGGTGCTGCAAAAGCAAAGCCAGCTGCTGCAGGTGACAAAGGTTGCTGCTCAAGCAAAGCAAAAGCTAAGCCAGCTGCTGCAGGTGCATGTAACCCAGCTGAATGTGGCGATATGAAGGATTGCGATCCTGCAAAATGCTCATCAATGAAAAAGGCTGACAAAGCGAGCTGCGATTCAAAGAAAGCTGCTGGCGGTTGCCCAATGTCGGGCGACAAGTAAGCCAAACGATCTAATCGATCGAACAGACCTCACCAAAATGGTGGGGTCTGTTTTTTTATAGGTACAATGCACAAGAGATGCGGCACAAACTTCTTAAAAATGGCAGAATCATCGACCCACACGCACAACTTGATCTGGTTGGCGATGTTCTTATCGCTGGTGATCAAATTATTGCGATTGGAAACGTCAAAGACGTCCCAACAGGCACAGAGACCAACGACTGCACTGGATACATTGTTTCCCCTGGACTCATCGATATCCATGTCCACTTTCGTGAGCCAAGCAATGGACAACATGAAGAAACAATTGCAACTGGTTCCGCTGCTGCAGCGGCTGGTGGTTTCACAACTGTGTGCACAATGCCAAACACAACCCCTGCTACCGACACTCCTTCACGTATTACAAAAGCGATCGAAATCGCAAAACAAGTAGGATCGTGCAGGGTTTTACCGACAGGGTGCGCAACAATTGACCGCAAGGGAGAGGCGCTTGCACCACTGACTGCAATGGCTAAAGCTGGAGCGATTGCATTTACTGACGATGGTGATGTGATCGAAGATGACGCGATGATGGCAGCTGTACTTACTGCAGCTAAAGAAAACAACCGCTGCGTGATGCAACACTGCCAAGATCCAAAGACCACCGTCGGTGGTGTGATGCATGCGGGAACAGTCCAAGCAGAACTCGGGCTAGGACCTTGGCCACGAGAAGCTGAAGAATCCATCATCGCACGAGATCTTTCGTTGAACGAAGAGATCAATTGCGCATGGCATGCACAACATCTCAGCAGCGGAGGGAGCGTTGCAATCATTGAAGCAGCGCAACAAAGTGGGCAACGAGCAACTGGTGAAGCATCACCCCACCATCTATTGCTCACTGACGAAGCGTGCAGGACGCTCGGGACAATGGCAAAAATGAATCCACCGCTTCGAACTCAAGCTGACATCAACACGATCAAAGATGGCATCAAGCGTGGAGTTATTACAATCCTTGCAACAGACCACGCGCCACACCCACGAGCAACGAAAGATAGATCGTTCCAAGATGCCTCCTTTGGCATTGTTGGGCTCGAGTGCGCCCTTGCCTTATACATCAAAGCACTCATCGAAGATGAAACGATTGATTGGATGCACATGCTCGGAATGATGACCGCGAATCCAGCCCGATTGATCGGTCGTGAGGATTTAGGAACGCTACAAGTGAATTCCAAGGCGGACATTACTGTGATCGACCCAGAACTCAAATGGAAAATCAATGCGGAAGATTTTATCTCCCCCGCTAGAAATTGCCCGTTTGATGGTTGGAATGTCAAAGGAAAGGCTGTAATGACTATACTCGGTGGCAAAATCACACATTGCCTTGAAAAAGAACCAGATACAGCCTGAACTCTTGCAACTGTGCGAAATTCGTGTAAAATCCCATATTCGACTCAGTTTCTGAGCGATGGGTTTTGCCTGTGGGCGGCAAAGCTTACGTACCCCCTTGGCGGTGATCTGCAATAGATCACCAAAAAACGTGAAGCGCCCTTGTGTAGTTCTTCGCCCACGAGACTGCCGGTGCCGCTGCTAGGAAAAACAAATGACAGAAGAAAAAAAGACCGACGTAGTCAGTCGTTTACTTGAAGCTGGTATCCATTTTGGACAACGCAGAAGTAAGTGGAACCCAAAAATGAAACCCTACATTTGGGGTGTTCGGAATGGACTTCACATTATTGATATTCGCGAAACCGTCAAAGGTCTCATGCGAGCGAAACTGTTTATCCAAAACACTGTGGCTAGTGGAAAAGACGTTGTCTTTGTTGGAACAAAGCGACAAGCACAAGCTGCTGTACAAAAATATGCTGGTGAAGCAGGGATGCCCTGGGTAACTGAACGTTGGCTCGGTGGTACGCTCACGAACTTTTCAACAATTCGATCAAGACTCAAACGATTGATCGAACTTGAAGCTCTTGTGGAGTCAGGCGAAATTGAATCGTATTCAAAGAAAATGACGTCACAACTCATGCGTGAAAAAGCGAAAATTACTCGCAACCTTGATGGCATCAGAGTGATGAATACATTACCCGGTGCAATGGTGGTCATCGATGCAAACAACGAAGTGAATGCCCTTCGTGAAGCAACTGCACTACGTATTCCAACCATCGGTTTGATTGATAGCGATGGTGATCCAGAACTCGTCGATATTCCTATTCCAGGAAACGACGATTCGCTCAGATCAATTGAAGTTGTAATAGCGGAATTGATGTCCGCAGTGAGCGATGGTCTTGCCGGACGCAGAGCAAAAGAAGCAGAAGCCCAACGAAAGGCTGAGCAAGAAGCGAAGGCAGAAGCGCAAGCTGCTGCTGCTCATGAAGAAGCGAAGGCTCGTTCCTCGCGAACATCCTTCAAAGCTGACGAATCAAACCCAGCTCCAATAGATGACGCAGGCACTACAGCAACTGCAACTGCTCAAACACCTCAAACTGATACAGAAAACAAATGACAACTCAAACAACAACTGGAGATCCAACAATGAGTTTCACTGCAAAAGACGTAATGCAACTTCGCCAGAAAACTGGCTTAGGCATGATGGATTGTAAGAAAGCACTCACAGAAAGTAACGGCGACCCTGCTGCTGCTGAAGAGTGGATTCGAGAAAAGAAAAAAGGAAAAATGGATACCCGAACTGAACGAACGACTGGTGAAGGTCGAATCGGAGTTGCGTATGGTGAGGGTTGTGCAGTCATTGTTGAAGTTCAAACAGAAACCGACTTCACTGCAAAGAATGAAGAATTCGAAAAAATGGTTGCAGAAGTAGCCAACGAAGCACTTGCTTCAGAAGATGGTGATGTGACTTGCACCGATGCAATGACGAAAGCGATTGACGAAATCCGAATCACTACAGGTGAAAACGCTAATTTTGCACGAGGCAAACATTACTCTGGTGGACATTTTGGTCACTACATCCACCACGATGGCAAACGGGGGTGTCTCATCCAAGTAGACCAAGAAGTTGATGGAGCATCTCTCAAGGGCATTTGCCAACACATCGTTTTCCACGATCCACTTGGCATCAGTGCTGATGATGTGCCAGCAGAAGTCATCGATCGCATAAAAGCAGACGCCATTGAGCAAGCCAAAGAAACAGGCAAAAATGAAGAAATTGCTCAAAAAATGGCTGAAGGAAAAGTACGTAAGCACCTAGAAGAAAACACATTGCTCGCACAAAAATTCGTGCTCGACGAATCTAAAACCGTGCAGGAAGTGTTACCAGAGGGTGCGACTGTACAAGCGTTCATTCGCTACACACTCGGTGGTTAATTCCGAATTTCTCGCTTCTAACACCTGCGAAAAAACTGACACCTCCGCCTTGGCGGGGGTGTTTTATTCGATGCCTGTTTGCATTGATATGCAGAGTCACTTTCAAAGTAGTGGTTGATTAACGAATGCCAGACGCTGATCCACCTTTGCGAGGATCGCTTGCTGGTTTTAGGTTCCTGCCTTCAATAGAAATCGCTTGCACAACGCCGACCGTTGGGCGAGTTGTTGTGGTGTGACCTTTCTCACGAAGGGATTCTTCTACTCTTGTGTCATTCCATACCTCTTCTAGATACACCTGATCCGGTTTCCACTGATGGTGCAATCTTGGTCGCGTGATAGCGTCAACGGGTTCGTCTCCAAACCATACGCCGTTGAGCAGAACTTGAACAACAGCTGAGATGATTCGAGGGCCTCCCGAAGCACCGACGACAAAAATAGGGGTACCATCTCGCAGCACAACAGTTGGTGACATGCTCGACAACGGTCGCTTGCCTGCTTCAGGTAGATTTCTCTCTGATTGTTGTAACCCATACGTATTCGTCCCAGTTGGTGAGGAAAAATCATCCATTTCGTTATTCAACACAAAGTCGAACGGGGAAACAGTGACTTGCGAGCCAAATGCGGTGTTGATCGTTTCTGTTGCAGCGACAACCATACCATCGCCATCAACAACACAGAAGTGACTCGTTCCAGAATCGTTAGGCACCTGAGAACTAGAACCATAGGTAGAAGAGGGTGCGGTCTGTTCCTTGCCCACTCGAGATGCAAGTTCGTCAAGATAGGACGCACTGAGTAAACGATCCACAGGTACTTCCACGAATGCAGGATCTGCGAGATGTTCCGCGCGATCTGCAAACGCGTGTTTCATACATTCAACAAGAATATGTGAATACAAAGGGTCAGTTCTAGAAAGTGTCGTTGCATTCAACCGGTGCATGAGAGCCAAAATCTGCCCAACTGCAACTCCGCCACTACTCGGAGGTGGCATTGCAATAATGGAAACTCCATCACCAACATCTACTACCAATGGTTGCTCCCAACGAGGAGCGTAATTTTTTAAATCGTTTAAAGAGATATGACCCTCAGTCGAAGAAACAATCGCCCTTGCCACAACTCCGCTATAAAATCCTGCCGTACCTTCGTCTGCAATTCTGCGAAGCACATCTGCCTGCCCCCGCAACACGATCTGATCATCAACAGGACATCGCGCTTGGCAGTTCACTCTATTCTGTAATTCGAGACTAACCCTAGAGAAGGCTCGAATAGCATGTTCAACCCCTTTTCGATAGGCAGCGTCTGGCCTAAACCCTCGCTGCGCTATGTCGATCGCAGGCATCATGACTTGTTTGAGTGGCAATCGCCCATAGTTGCGGTGGGCTTCGACCAATCCTGCAACGGTTCCAGGAACACCAATAGCGTCCGGACCTATGAGGCTGTTGTGATCTTTGTAGTACATAGGGTCGACCCCCTCAGGTGCAGTTTCACGATAATTCAACGCAACTGGAGGAGCATTCGCTGGTTTGATGAGCATGAACCCACCACCACCAATCCCACATGAAAATGGTCTCACAACACTGAGCGTAAAACTCGTCGCTACTGCTGCGTCGACTGCATTCCCACCTTCTTTCAAAATGCGAACCCCCGCTTCTGATGCAAGTCGATGATCTGCAGCTACAGCACCCTGGGTATATGTGCGCTGCACAGATGTGCAACTTGTACAGAGAATACTCAGCAAAACAATACGAATCATTGTCGTTCCTCTATATAAGAAATGGCTTTTTGAATATCACCAATTCGATCCTCCCCAGCTTCACGTTCAATAATACGTGGCACATCGTGAGGAATGACTTGGAGAAATGCGTCCCAGTCCACACGCCCTGTTCCAACGACAACTTCTGTTCCCCATGTACCAAACTCCATTGTGGGAATTGCATCTTTGATATGAACTTGCAGAATGAAGGGGGACAACATTTTTGCTGCATCAATTGGATCCCCTTTTCCATACAAGATCATGTTTGCAGGGTCAAAATTCACACCGATGTTAGGCTTTGAAAGTTCTTCGAGGACTCCCAAAAGTACCGGTGCTGTCTCTTGACCCGTCTCTAGCGCGATCGATATCCCCTTCAAAGCAAACACGTCAGCAATGATCCTGATCCTGTCTAACAATGTACGACGCTCGCTTGACTGTTTCTCGGGTAAAAACCCTGCGTGAAACGAAACGAGAGTCAATCCCAATTCATACGCCGCATCGACTATTTTTTTTGCTCTATCTAACGTCACCTCCCAAGAAGAATCTTCTCGAACTCCACCCGTTTTTTCAATTGTTGCAAGCGTGGAGTAATCCTCTCCTGCGGGTTCAAGCATGCCACTCAAAATGTTGATGCCAGCATTTTCGAAAATCGATTTGTACGATGCCCATCGAGGATCCTCAACCAATGGAACGAGTGCGAGTTGCACAGTATTGAGATCGCATGCATGTAACCCTTCTATGAGCTCCTCAGGGCTATTGGGTTTGAGGCTCCAACTGCATATCCCTAACTGATGACTATTCATAAGGTATAGCCTACAATATCTAGGATTCAGCAGGCACAACACCATGACCCCACCAACCGTGCAAAATAAAATCGATTCTGACCAAAGCGAACTGAGATCGTCTTCAGAAGAAACGCCACAAGGCTGTCCCCTGAGCTCTTCTGAGCCTGCCCAGATGCCCGCCGAGGACCTCACATTTTGGGAAAAAGTAGAAGCATACATCACTCGGTTAAGTACGAAGAATAATTTTTGGCACCGAGTTTGTTCACTGATATGGCTTCCGTTTGCGTTTCGTAGTGGAATTACGATGCGGCGCATTACGCACAATAAATTTACTGCTGTCTTACCATTTAAACGCTCAAACCGTAATTTTTACAATGCAATGGCAGGTGCTGCTTTACTTGGAAATAGTGAAGTTGCTGCAGGAATGTTCTTGTTTAAACATTGCGGAAGTGACTATGCCGTCGTGTGCAAAAATATGTCCTATCGATTCTTACGACCTTGCTATGGACCTGCCATTTACAATGTAAAAAATGCAGATCAAGTTCGAGATCAACTCACTGAACAAATGAAACGGGGAGAAGAATTCAACATTGAGTTCACACTTGATGTGACCCAAACCCTACACAAGCGAGACAAAGAAATTCGCGTAGGCCGCTGCGAACTCGTGTTTCACTGCACACCAAAATCGATGGTTCGCGAACGATTCCGCCGCAAACAGAACCAACAACACAAAAAGTGAAATCATTAAAAACAATTGGATGGGGGCTGTACCTCGCGTGTAGCTGGACGTGGTGCATCGGGATGTTCCTTCCGGTCATTCTGTTTGATCGCTATGGATGGGCTGGATTTTTTATGTTTTCAATCCCAAACGTACTTGGCTGCACTGCTTTTGGATACGTTCTTCGTTCCCCTGAGCGATCAAAAGCAATCGTGAAGAAGTACCGCGGTGCCCTTGCTAGTTTTGCAGCGATCACAATCGCATTTCACGCCTTTTTTCTTGCAGGCATTGCGAATTTTTTCATTTCAGATTTCCCGCAGTGGTGGAACATCGGTCTACCGACCATCGTCATCCTACTTGGTGTAGCATTGAGTTTCCTACCAAACAGATACTGGCCGTTACTTGCGACTATCATTTGGTGCACATCTGTAGGTATAGGAGTTGCGTTTTGGCCAGGTTCGATTCACCTTGAATCTTCACCCACCCATCCTTGGCAAGACATCGTTTGGTTATTGCCAATTACAACATTTGGTTTTTTTCTTTGCCCATACCTTGACCCAACTTTTCACAGGGCGTTGCAGTCGTCCCCTTCAAAACATTCATTTGGTGTGTTTGGTATCACGTTTGCATTGATGATCCTGCTCACATGTATGTACAAAGATGCGTTGGTTGTAGGTCTATCGACAATCATCGTCATACACATTCTTCTACAAGCAGTCTTTACAATAAGCGCGCACATGCGAGAGGGATGGCGTTGCGAGTCGAAAACTCGACGAGTTGTTTTTAGCCTCGGCACAGTTCTAGCCTGTGTAATTGCAGTGATCGCCGCGCTACGAACGCCTGAAAATGTTCAGGGTATGACAAATGATTACCTCAGATTTTTTGTGTTCTACGGTTTAATCTTTCCTAGTTTTGTCGCAGCCTTTCTTTGGACAAAGCGATCGTTCACTCTCATTCGTGGCATTCTCTTTGCATTCACGCTCCTCTTATTGATTCCACTTCTCGAATCGGGATATATTGGAGGAAGCACATGGTTGTGCGTTTTGCCTGTCGTTGTCTACGCAGTATGGGCATTGGCTGATCAGCCGAGGGCTCGATTACACTGATCTTTCGATCAACCTACCTTTTCCCACCACAACATTTCTTATACTTTTTCCCACTCCCGCAGGGGCATGGTTCATTGCGACCTACTGTCATCGCACCACCCGTAGTTGGATCATCTTTTGATGCCGCCGCAGATGCTGCACGAACAGATTGTTCAGAAACTTTTGGTTGTGGTCGTTGTGGAGTTCGCTGGGTAGGTTTTGTGCGTTCTTGTGGTACTTGCTTCTGTTGTTGTTGTTGTTGTTGTGGTTGAGGCATTCGTACTTGCATTTTTGCTTTAAACACTAAATCGGTAACTCGATCTTGTATATGTTCAAACATCTCATCAAAGAGCCTTGCCCCTTCACGTTTAAACTCAATTCTCGGGTCTAGTTGGCTAAAAGAACGGAACCCTATTGATTCACGTACTTGATCCATCTGGTGAAGGTGATCTTTCCACGCACCGTCGAAAATTTGCAACAGTACATTGCGCTCAAGCTGCGCGAGTTCTGCTCGCTGCATTTGATTTATTTTCTTCATTGCAACTGCGAGAGGGTCTGTTTCTTCGAGCAATTTCTCATCATCTGAGAGCGAGAAGTTCCAATTCGTCCTGAGCCAGTTGTCTATATCGCCGTTACTCTCATCAACGAGTCGTTGTGCACGGCGCTGTAGTCGCTCGTCGTCCCATCGGCTGGCTTCCTCAAGCAAGAAATTTTTTAACTCTTCTGGATTGTTTGAAGGTAACGTCTGCGGGGTCCAATCAAGTTCATATTTCAATTTCACCCACTGGCAAAACGCTTCAATTGCTTTGGCAGGATCTTGTTGAAGACGAACGCTCGTCATATCGACCATAAAATCAACTGGGTATGTTTTCTCTCGGTTTCTATACGCTGCAAGTGCACGCTCCATCACCAATTCAGTTGCATCTTCAAATTCAATGTCTTCAAGTTCAGATGCTTCAAACTGGATCTCAAACTTAGCAGTGATCCATTTTGACAACTCTTGCTGCCCATGTTGCTGGACAAGATACGCATCGAGTGGGGAAAGATCGGTTGATTGAATTTTCTTCGCTGCAGAATCTTCAATTCTCGAAATGATCTCTTCCCTGCGTAACTCGGTTGCTTCTGTGATCGTCAAGTCACTGTCCCAGGCTGCAGCAGCCCAATCAACGGCCCCCTTGTAATCCCAGGTTGATTCGTCTCGTTCAGCGATTTTGCCTTCACCCAAATCGATTGTGTCCGGAAGGTATTCCCCAATTGTCACCCGAATCACTTCAGCTGATTCGCCTAGTGCATCACGAATAATCAATTTGTGAAGATCCTCCCTGTCTTTTCCAACCATTCGTTCAGCGTCGATCGTAACAGAGATATTTTCACGAAGCCATTCTTCTATGCATTTGGCAGAGTAGGAAGGGTCGAGGTAGGTGTACACCGCATCTGAAACCGCCTGTTCTATGTACTCAAAAATCAATTCACGTATTTCGATTCCTTCAAGCACACGTTGCCGTAAATCATAAAAAACGTGGCGTTGGTGATCCATGACCTCGTCATATTCAAGGATATTCTTTCGAACAAGGAAATTACGTTCTTCAACTTTACGCTGGGCTTTCGTAATTGCCTTCGTAAGCATGTTGTGCTCGATTGCAACACCTTCTTTCATGCCCATTTTACTCAGAAGTTGCAGCGTTCTTGGACCTGCAAACATTTTCATCAGGTCATCTTCAAGACTGAGAAAAAATCGAGTTGATCCATTATCACCCTGACGTCCGCTGCGTCCACGAAGTTGGTTATCAATTCTACGCGCTTCGTGCCGTTCAGTTGCAACAACATGAAGCCCGCCCATATCTTCGATGTTTTCATAAAACCGTAGTCGGTGCAACATACACGCACCACTACGATCTAAGTCGTCCATCATTTTCTTTTCACTCATAGAGGAAGCTTTATCTGCTTCTACCCACCAACAAAATTTACTCCACCAGTGTTGGAGAAGTTGTTTGAATATCGTCGCGTCTTGCATTTCACTCACTTCAGATTTTTTCAACCCTAGTTCTTTTGGAGCGATATGACGCATGATTCTCTTGATGACTTCTTCTTCACCTAAATCCGCCGTAACATCTCGTGGGCAAATATTTTGTTTTTTCCAGTGTTCGATCAGGAGCTCAGGTGTCAATGGGCTGAGTTTGATGTCTGTTCCACGACCTGCCATATTCGTAGCAACAGTTACTGACCCTAGGTTCCCAGCGAATTTTACTATCTCAGATTCCCGCTCATGCTGCTCTGCGTTTAATACTTCATGAGGAACGTTGTAACGGTTCGTTAGAGCATCGCTCAGTTCTTTTGATTTTTCGACGCTCGTTGTACCAACAAGTGTTGGTCTCCCAACATCGTGCATCGCATGAATTTCATCAACTGCTGCAACAACTTTGTCTTTTTCAGAAGTAAAAACCAAATCGTTGTGATCGATTCGCGTAATTGGAACGTTCGTAGGAATCACTATGACATCAAGCGAATAAATTTCATAAAACTCTGTAGCTTCTGTATCTGCAGTTCCTGTCATCCCAGCAAGTTTGTCATACAACTTGAAGAAATTTTGAATGGTGATCGTCGCCATCGTCTGAGTTTCTTGCTTGATGGGCACCCCTTCCTTTGCTTCGATCGCCTGGTGCAAGCCGTCTGACCATTGCCTACCTACCATCTTACGCCCTGTGTTTTGATCAATAATCACGATCGTTTGCTCACCTTTATCATCTGGAGCAACGATGTAATCGGCGTCGCGTTTGTACACAGCGTGCGCGCGAATAGATTGCTCTAAGAGGTGCGGCACATCCATATTCTGCCCAACATAAAAGGAGCCTATTCCCGCTTCTGTTTGAGCCTGTGCAATACCCTCATGCGTCAAAGTAGATCGTTTCTTATCGAGCTCCAATTCGAAATATTGAACAAATTTATCACGCTTTGCTTCTAGGTCTGGCAACATTCCCTTCGCTGCATCCAACTTCTGTTTCATCTCTGGGACCACAGACTTATCCATTGCATTTCGAATATCCCCCTCAAGGCCACTGATTGTAACGAGACACGTTTGCACAGCTTGATCCGCTTCATCCCAAGGTTTTTGTTTTGCCATGAGATGGCGAGCAAGTCTGTCAGCTAAGTCATATCGTGGTTGCTCACTGTGTGCTTGCCCTGAAATGATGAGTGGAGTTCGAGCCTCATCAATAAGTGTGGAATCAACCTCGTCTACGATTGCAATTTCCCGCTTCTTTTGTACCTGCTCCGCGACTGACAATTTCATATTGTCACGCAGATAATCGAACCCAAACTCTGCTGTTGTGCCGTAAATGACATCACAATGATATGCAACTTGTTTCAGTTGAGTTGGTTGCATGTGCTGTGGGTGTATTGCTCCAACAGTTAAACCAAGCATACGGAAAAAAGGAAATGTCCAATCCCGATCACGCTGAACAAGGTAATCGTTCACTGTCACAACATGGACTTGCTTACCAACAAGTGCTGCGAGATAACATGCAAGGGGCGCAACAATCGTTTTCCCTTCACCAGTTTTCATTTCTGCGATGCGACCTTCGTACAACACAACAGCGCCAATCAATTGCACATCGAACGGACGGGCTCGAAAGGGAGGTTTTGATTGGGGAAACGCTTTTCGTACTGCCTCATACAACGCAAGTGGAATATCTGCGAATTGCCAAGCAGGAACTGGTTCATTACATCCAAGGAACTCCCCTGTTGGTTTTTGTGGCTCCATTGCGTCAATGGTCGCTTTTGTTTTGTTATACAACTCTCTAGCTTCTTCATCGAGAATCGATGGATCAAAATCATGCACAGGATCAAAGATGTTTCGAATCCCAACTGCTCGGTCCATTGCCTCACGAGCTACGGCAAATGCCTCGGGTATCAAGTCAGTTTCAGTTTCTTTTCCGGAAGCTATTCGCTCACGAAATTCTTCTGTTTTTGCTCTGAGTTCTTGATCGGTCAGAACTGCTGTTTCAGACTCAAGGGCTGAAACTTGATCAACCAATTTCATGTATCGCTTGACAAGCCGATCGTTTCGACTGCCAAAGAGTTTTCTACCTACTGCACCTACTACAGGAACGCCCATGCGTCACCTCACTTTTTCTAAAATGGAATTGAATACTGGAACTTTACGGTTGGGAACACCGCCTACAACAAATCTATCGTCTCATCGGTGGAGGTAGATTTTGTAGTTCCATTTGGAGCTCCGAAAGTGCTGGTTCAGAATGTGACTCGCAGTACCTCACTGCCTCGCAGTTTCGATATTGAAAATCAAGTGGTTCTAGTTCACCAACAATATGTGTGGACAAACAGCCTACTACAACAGTGAGCCCTTGCTGAGAAGGCGAAGGCATGGCTAGGGCTGTCGAGCCTAGGCAGCAAACAACCACCAAGAGCAAAGCAAGACGATTTGTTCGTTCATATCGCACAGAGGGATTATACCCTTCTTTTTGCCTTTACCAAAAATATGTTCTGTTGGAACGTATGATGCCTCACCATGGATCAAATTGAACTCAAGATTGATGAGATGAACTGTGCTGCGTGCACCGGCAAAGTCGAAAAAGCCCTCTCTGCTGTCGAAGGCGTGGAATCCGTTTCTGTTGCGATCCCCACAGGTCGAGGAACAGTTACAGGTGTACATCTTGATGGAGCACTGCTTGCCAAGGTAGCAACAAACGCCGGATACCCTGCAACCGTTGTGGATGCTGGTATTGATCCTGCCAAGATGGCAACTGAGATAGAACAACGACAACGAAAGAATGCCGCTGACTGGAAGCGAAGGGCAATTCTTGGCGTATCAATTTGGGCACCATTTGAAACACTGCACTGGACACATGAGTCGCTCGGGCTTTCTGGACCATGGATACCGTGGATTATGTTTGCAGCATCAACGGTTTCAATGCTTGTAGTAGGTAGTGGATTCTTTACCTCTGCCTTCGCTGCTGCAAAACGAATGCAGACGAATATGGACACGTTGATCTCCATCGGCGCATCATCTGCGTATTTCTTTTCACTGTTCGTGTTTATCGCAAAAAACTATGGGTACGAAACAGGTCATCCAATGTATTTCATGGAAGCCGCTGCTCTTCTTGCAATCATCAGTATTGGGCATTGGCTTGAAGCAACTTCTTCAGCAAAAGCAGGTTCTGCAATCCGTGAGTTACTTCGCATGCAGCCAGACGTTGCTGAGATCATTCATGCAGATGGAACGACGAGTGAAATTGCTACTGGAGATGTAGTAGAAGGAATGCGTTTGCTTGTCAGACCAGGAAGTCGTATTCCAGTCGATGGGTTTGTCATAGAAGGTGCAAGCGAAGTTGACGAATCAATTGTAACTGGTGAACCACTTCCCGTTGCAAAGCACGTAGGAGATACGCTGATTGCTGGTTCGATGAATACTTCTGGTCAGTTAACCCTTGAGACGAATGTTGATGGTAGGCACACGACAGTTTCTAGAATTGCACAACTCGTTACCAACGCGCAATCTAGCAAAGCTGGAATGCAACGCCTTGCTGACAAAGTTGCAGGCATTTTCGTTCCGATTGTGCTCTTGATCGCAGCAATCACTGTCGTAGGATGGTTCATCGTGGGCGACACCGAAACAGGAATTGTTTCAGCAGTCACAATTTTGGTGATTTCTTGTCCATGCGCCCTTGGGCTTGCAACACCAATGGCTGTAATGGTCGCAGCGGGTGAATCGAGTTTGCGTGGCATCTTGGTGAAAGACGCAGGGTCACTTGAACTCGCCGGCAAAACAGTAACGTGCATCTTTGATAAGACGGGAACCCTCACCCTTGGTAAACCTGTTGTTGAGCAAGTTCTTCCAGAAGCGGGGACGACAGAAGACGAACTTATTCGGATTGCAGCTTCAGTCGAATCACCTAGTGAACACCCTATTGCTTCATCGATTCTCAATGAGGCCAATCGAAGACAACTCGAAGTGCCAATAGTTTCAAACTTCGAAGCATCACCTGGAATTGGCGTGCGTGGTACCGTTGAGGGCAGGAACGTAGCGGTGCTTCGAGATGACGCAGCAACATGCCGCGTTGAAGTAGAGGGTACATTTGTTGGTCGAATTTCTGTCACAGATGAATTGCGAGCAGATGCGAAAAATACGGTCCATCGATTGGATCAACTTGGTATTGAAGTTCACATGCTATCTGGAGACCGAAGATCCAATGCACTAGCTGTTGCAACACAAGTAGGCATTCATCCAGAGAGAGTCCACGCCGAAGCATCTCCAAGCAGCAAAACAGACATTGTTGCCTCCCTTCCAAGACCCTCGATGATGGTCGGAGATGGTATGAACGATGCTGCGGCACTTACTGCTTCCGATGTGGGCGTCGCGATCGCATCGGGAACGAATGTTGCAATGGAATCCGCTTCGATCATCATTCCGTCTGATTCGATTGAATCAGCTGCAGAATCTGTATCAATTGCTCGGGATACGTTAAAAACAATCAAACAGAACCTCGTTTTCGCGTTTATGTATAACGTCGCGGCAATTCCACTTGCCGCCTTTGGCGTTCTCGGACCGCACGGCCCATTGATTGCAGCAGCAGCAATGGGTTTTAGTGACATTACTGTGATAGGAAATGCAATTTTACTCAAACGAAAGCTCCGCATGCGACGCATGCATACATCGCTGCAATAGAATCTTCAAAAACTACGTTACACTCGTTGCAACCATCTCTACGCACCACTTAGGAGTTTCTTCATGGCTAGTAGTTCACTAAAAAAGCTCGACTCGAGCACATTTGATGAATGGAAGGCACAACACCTGCTCAATCGTGCGGGGTTTGGAGGGACTCAGAGGCAGATAACTATCTTAGCGGGGATGGGGCTCGACAAAGCTGTGGAGTACATGATTGAATATGATCGGGTAAAAGATCCATCTCCTGTAAAGTCAGAAGCGTTTGATAATGACATCATGCGACCGCTGAATCAGAGTGAACGGCAAATGGTAAAAACAGCACGTAGAGGCGGGGATGAAGCAACACTCGAAATGTTCAGGCAGGAAAGACAGCGTCGACAACGTGCAGATCGAAAGCAAGTTTCTGAAATGGAAGAGTGGTGGTTGAAACGAATGATTGAAACTCCACGCCCTCTCGAAGAGAAACTCACCCTCTTTTGGCATGGACATTTTGCTACAGGCTACCGAACAATTGAAAATAGTTTTCACATGTATCAACAAAATGCTTTTTTCAGAACATTCGCTATGGGGAACTTTAAGGAAGACCTCGTTCGCGGAATCGTGCATGATCCTGCAATGATTCAGTACCTCAACAATCATCAAAACCGTAAAGAAGCTCCAAACGAGAATCTTGCTCGAGAACTCATGGAACTTTTCACCCTTGGTGAAGGCGAGGGGTATACAGAAGATGACATCAAAGAAGGGGCACGAACACTTACAGGATATACATTCGATGATGATTCTTTTTCCTTCAACAGAACGCAACACGATACTGGCGTTAAAACTATTTTTGGTCGTCGAGGTCAATTTGATGGTGATGATTTCGTGGATTTGATTTTCACAAGACCGAGTGTTTCAACTTACATTATCTGGAAGCTCTATCGATTTTTTATTAACGACTTGCCACACGGTCCAACACGTGAAGCAACAAACTATGTCAACCAACTTGCAAGTGTGTTTAAGCGGAATAAGTGGAATATTAAAAGCGTCATGAAAGCAATGTTGCTCTCAGAACATTTCTACGATGAACAAAATGTTCAAACAATCATCAAGAGCCCCATACAACTCATTGTGCAAGCAATGAGAACAGTAAACCCACCCGATCGTAAAAAATTGTTGCGAACACTGTCACTCGCTTCAAACCTCATGGGACAAAAATTGTTTGCACCCCCATCTGTGAAGGGATGGGATGGTGGTCGTGCCTGGATCAGTACTTCGACCATGTTTATGCGGCAAAACACACTTCTCTTTTTGTTAACTGGTCAGCGACCCGATGGCTATGCATGGGATGCTGACTCTACAAAATATGATGCCTTAAGCCTGCTCGGTGCTAATACTAGCAGTCCAAAAGTAGCAGTTAGGTACTTACTTACGACGCTCCTTTGTACTCCCAACATCCAACGAGAACGCGAGGAAGCATTGTTAGATTATTTGAAGACACAACACAACGTTCTCGACAATCAAACGACCACAGGTTTACTTACACTCATCACTTCCATGCCAGAATATCAACTTTGTTGAGGATGTACTTATGACCCATCATCACCACGATCACAACACGTGCAGCACAGGAAACGGCAACACCTACAGCAGACGCCTCTTTATGCAACAGGGCATGGTCTTTTTGTCAACGGCAACGACAGTTCCTTCATTCCTCCAACATACTGCTAGTGGCATGATGTTGCCACTCGGGTCACTTGTCACATCTCAAGCTGGGGTTCCAGACGATCATGTACTTGTGGTCATTCAGCTCGGAGGTGGAAACGATGGTCTTAACACCGTTGTTCCCTTCGGATCACGAGAGTATTACAACAAACGACCCCAGCTCGCAATTCGTGCACCAGAAACTGTGTCATCACGCAATACGAGTGGGAACGCTTTGTCTATTCCAGGAGCTGATGGCATTGGTCTACACCCAAATTTGACTGGGATTCGTGAACTGATTGATGGTGGACAAGCAGCAATCATTCAGGGTGTTGGGTACCCGAATCCAAATCGTTCTCATTTTACTTCAACAGACATCTGGCACACTGCAAACCAATCTGCGCAAGGATATGGCTGGCTCGGAAAATATTTTGATAATACATGTGCAGGGCAACCGAATCCAAAAGGGTCTATCGCAATTGGAAGCAAAGCTCCTCTCGCATTGCATGGGAGAACGCAGAAGGCTGTAAATTTCGAGACAGAAAAACTCTTTAAATGGGCCGGAAAAGCAACGGACGCATCACTTGCAACTTCATACGACGACATTAATCGTAGAGAAAGTATGCAAGGTGTTGCAAAGGATAGCCAATTAGATTTTCTTGTTCGAACATCCCTCGATGCACAAATATCGTCTGATCGAATTCGTAAAGCAGTGCAAGTACAACCTCTTTCAAAATATCCCGATGGTCAACTTGCGCAACAACTTCAAATGATCGCTGCGATGATTCGCGCAGATCTACCGACGCGGGTGTACTACGCAAGCCTCGGTGGATTTGATACCCACGCAAATCAATTGAACACGCATGCCAATTTAATGCGACAGGTTGGCGATTCGGTCCAAGCGTTTCAACAGGATCTTTCCTCGCAAGGAAATGGATCAAAAGTTCTTACGATGATGTTCAGTGAATTCGGGCGGCGTGTTGCACAAAACGGATCCGCTGGTACAGACCATGGAACTGCTGCCCCGATGTTTCTGTTTGGCGATATGGTGAAACCTGGGTTACTCGGCACCCACCCTTCAATGTCAAATCTTGATGGTGGAGATTTGATCTTCAACACAGATTTTAGGCAAGTCTATGCGACCGTTTTACACAAATGGATGGGGGCTGATGACAAGGCGATACTAGGAAATGTGTATCAACAAGCAGACGTTCTGCAGTAACGCTTCGCATCGAATCACCTGAATCCCTCCATTGTTCACTCCTATTCGTGATATTGCACCCGAGGTTTGGTGCCTTTTACCACGCAGAAAAGCGTATCAATCTCAAGGGAGAGAAATCGTGAGACCACCCTGTTTTGGAAGATCAAAAAGAACTTGCGTTGTGCCATCGCTCGCAATTATTTTGAGGGATACAGGAGTTCGACCTTTTGGTATCGTGAACTGAGGATCGGTAGAAACAGAAGATTGAAAGCCACCACCCCCGTGGATCCAACGAGATTGTACTGAACCATCATCGAGCGTCAGATGCAACGCTGTTCCTACTGCGATTCCATTGACATGCACTGTGAGCGTATTGCCTTTTGCGTCGTTACGTAACACTCTCACTTGGCCATCGCGTTGCGCGATGATCACGTCGATGTCTCCATCAAGGTCTAGATCTCCAAAGACTGCTGCTCTGTCGCGAAATTTTACATCATGGTCGTCTGCGTGAACTTGGACGAATCGATTTCCAACTCTTGCCATCCACATCATCGGCTGAGAACGATCACTGTCCATGCGCTGAGCTGTTGCTTCGGGGTACACGTGACCATTTACGATGAGTAGATCTTCATCACCATCTAAATCGAAATCATGAAAACCACATGACCACCCTAACAACGTACGGCTAGGCAACCCAAGCCCAAACAACGTAGTCCTGTCTTTAAATGAACCATCCACATTCAAATGAAGCGTGTTCGTATCACTTGAGAAATTGGTCGAAAACAGATCTGGCTTTTCATTGCCGTCAATATCCGCTACTGCAATTCCCATTGTCGCTTGCATCGATCCATCACCATTCGTTGCTGAACCAGTTTGTAGTGCAACATCTGTAAACACTGGTTCTTCATCCTCAGTTCGCCGGAACAATTTATTCCCCATCGAATCATTCCCCACGTATACATCTTGATGCCCATCCCCGTCGAAATCTACCACCACTACATTTAATGAAAAGGCAGGTTCACCATAAAATCCCCAAGATGTCGTGACGTCCGTAAACGTCCCATCTCCCATATTTTCGTACACAATATCGTGTTGTGGTTGCATCCCATGAGGACCCCCAAGCACAGATACACCCTTGTATTTCGTTCTCTTGGGAGGATTTTGCAAATCAAACTCAAGATAATTACACACATACAAATCGAGATCACCATCGCGATCAAGATCGCCAAATGCGGCACTTGTACCCCACCCTTCATCCCCAACGCCTGCAGTGTCTGTAAGATCTGAAAATGTTGTATCTCCATTGTTTTTTAACAAAACATTTGGTCCATAACAGGTGACGTACAAATCTTTAAATCCATCTCCATCAATATCACCTACCGCAACACCGTTGCACCAAGCATGCAAATCAATCCCTGATTGCAACGTAACATCTACAAATTCAATCAAACCATTTTGTGAGATGTTTCTATACAACCGACACCCAGGTCCTGATGACAAGTCGTCCAAAGAGGCTGCATTTACAACAAAAAGATCTAGATCATCATCGTTGTCATAATCAAAGAGTGCCAACCCTGTTCCATTCACTTCTAAAATCTCTGTCGGGTCACTGCTGCCGCAAACAGTTGGAGCAATACACGTATCTATTTCAGTAAATGCAAACGGCGTGGCGTCTTCTTTTGAGGGAACTTTAGAACATCCAGCGATGAGAATAACGAGAAACAAACTCCACTTCATTCGGGGAACCTCGTGTCGTGCGTTGATGCGTCGAATCGTTTCTTTGCTTCTATCGATTTTTGGAGTGCTTCTTCTCGTTCTGCTGATTCTTCGATCGGATCATAGGTTGAAGCGAGACGAAACCAAGATTCATACAAATTGTTATCAAGGTCAACAGCCTGTACGTACATCTGTCTTGCCTCTAGAAGTTCATTTTGCATCGCAAGTGTATCTCCAAGCCGAGACATGGCTTTGGCTATTCCTTTTGAATTCTCACTTTGTGCGGCAATCGACCTATGAAACAACGACTTGGCCACTTCAAGTTCACCGGCATCCAATGCGAGTAATCCTAGTCCAAACAGCGTGTCCCCCTCTTCGGGATCGAATCCTAGATATGTTTCAAACGCGTGCTTTGAGTGCTGTGCTTCACCCAAATAATAATACGACCACCCTAAAAAGTGCCACGTAGGAGGATACCAAGCATCCCGAAAGGTCTCGGATACGGATAGATTCATCCACTCCACTGCTTTTGTGTATCGTTTTTCTTTGTGGTAACTGAACCCCATCAAAAAGGAACTTTGAGAACTTTCGCCATGCTCGTTCATGTGCTGGCGAAGTTGTACTCGCGCTGAACCAGTTTTTCCACTTTGAATCAACAAATAATGAGGTTGCAGCGATGCATGGAGGACTATTTCCTCGGGTGGCTGTGATTCACACCCAATAAACATTATTAAGGACATGTATATACTTATTATCCAGCCCCTCTTTCGGTTGGTAGTGATCCGCTTTTTCATTGTGCTCTGCAACTTATTGTACGAAAATATCGTATCTACTCATAAGGAAACAAAGGAGAACTCATGCTTGGAAAGAGATTTTGCGTTGGAGCGTTCTGTTTGATCACCATACAAAATGCTGCGAGGGCAACCGAACCACAAGAAATCGCAGGAGCGCCACTCGCCACGCTCTCAACAGAGCAACTGCTTCGATTTGAATTAGGAAAAGAACTTTTCAACACGGACATCTCGATTGAAGAAGGGCTTGGTCCAATTTTCAATCAAACAAGCTGTGGAAGTTGCCACAACAACCCACTTGGAGGTGCTGGCTCACAAACAGTAACACGGTTTGGTTTTATTGATAAAAAAGGTGGGTTCGATTCACTCGCAGAACTTGGCGGCTCTCTTCTTCAAGCTGAAGCGATCAACGATGACTGCGCAGAAGTTGTTCCTTCAGAAGCAAATGTTACATCGCTTCGAGTCACGAACAGCGCACTTGCTTTTGGACTTATTGAAGCAATCACCGATGAAACTCTTCTTGCAAATCGTGACGCACAACCCGATGCACAACGTGGAGAAGCACACATGGTTTCCAACTTTGAAGACCCAACTGATGAGTTACATGTTGGTCGTTTTGGTTGGAAAGCACAGGTTGCATCTGTTCTCACGTTTTCATCTGATGCATCGCAAAACGAAATGGGTTTAAGTAATCGCTTCTTGCCATTTGATAATGCACCAAACGGTGATGAAGATCTACTTGCAAATTGCGACACGGTCTTAGATCCAGAAGATAGCCCAGATGCTGATGGATTTGAATTTATCGATCGGGTTACTGACTTTCAACGATTTCTTGCTCCTCCACCTCAAACACCTCGAAGTGGCATGCATGGTGAGGTAGTTTTCAACGAAGTTGGTTGCAACATCTGCCACACGCCTGAGTTTACAACTGGGAATGACCCTGAGACGGAATTGCCATTACGCAACGTGACAATCCGACCGTATGGGGATTTTCTTCTCCACGACATGGGGCTTGCTGGCGATGGAATCGTCCAAGGGAGTGCTGATGGACGGCAGTTAAAAACCCCACCACTTTGGGGAGTGGCCTATCGAGATCCGTTGTGGCACGACGGAAGGTTTGGAGCAGGAACGTTCGATTCTCGAATTCGTAATGCAATTGCAGAACATGGTGTATTTGGCTCACAAGGCGTACCATCTGCAGAAGCCTTTGCAGCACGAAGTGAAGAGGACAAAGATGCGCTCATCGCATTCCTCCAATCTCTTGGACAGGCTGAATTCGACAGCGACTCAGATGGAGATGTTGAACGCAATGACTTTCACGGGTATACGGATACGATAGGATTTCACCCATGTTTTGGTTCTACAGTAACACCAAATGACCCGTGTGCAATCCATGATGTCGATCAAGATGGAGACATCGATCTTGATGATTTCGATGTCTTCCTTGTAGCGTATGAAGACGATCTTACTGACTGCAATGAAAACGGAACGAACGATTTTCTTGACATACTTTTAGGAGAAGGAGACGCAGATCACAATGGTGTACCTGATGTTTGCCAGACGTGTCTTGGTGATCTTGATGGTGACAATATACTTGGTGTAAGCGAAATCCTAATCATGATTGACGCGTGGGGAGCCTGTACAAATTGTGCCGCAGACATCAACGGTGATGGCGTTGTGGACGTAACTGATCTTCTTTACATTGTTGGAAACTGGGGTCCCTGCTCATGATATTCACATCAATTGTTATCACCCAACTTGCATTGACTGGCGGATTTGCAAACTTTACAAATCAAACTGAATCTCGACTTGTTTCTGATGCGTCACTAGGTGCGAATGATCTCCAAGAAAAAGATTATGCTTGGGGTGACGTTGACCTCGATGGTGACATCGACCTCGTGTGCGTTCGAAAAGAACCATTCACTTCAACAGGGCGTGATGTCAACGTACTTTTTATGAATGAGGGTGGTGTGCTCACAGATCGCACAACAGAATATGCAACAAATACTGATGTATCTGGAGATCAAGGGTTTCTGACTCCAACCAACGACCGAGACGTCATTCTGCACGATCTCGATCTCGACGGTTGGCTTGATATGATCACCGTTACGACACTCACAGACTTTTCAACAAAGGCGTTGTCACACCCACGTGTCTATATGAACTTAGGTGAGTCTGATGGTATTTGGCAGGGTTTTCGGTATGAAGACACGCGAATTCCACAAATGCATGCCACCGCTGGCCCGAGGTTCTGTAGCCTCGCAGTTGGAGACCTCACAGGTGATGGGTTTCCCGATCTGTACTTTGGGGATTATGACAGTGGCACAGAGCAAGTTTTCGATTACAACAACCGCCTACTCATTAATGATGGCAATGCTTTTTTTACAGATGAAAGCACACAGCGTATGACAGAAGAAATGCTTGAATCCGCATTCGGAGCAGCGAGCGAAATTGTCGACATGAATAATGATGGTGTCCTTGATGTTGTGAAACAAACATCTTTAAACGCACCACAACATGTTGCAATCACGTATAACAGCACGACGAACGAAGGGCATTTTGACGGGTATGACATCATCGACGAACAGGCACCATACTTTGTCACCGTTGGCGATCTCAACGGAGATGGCAGGCAAGATCTTGTTGTCGTAGATGATGGGACAGACCACTATTATTTGAACGAAGGAAATGGAGGTGATAGTTTCGCAAACTTCACTTCATACAATTTTGAAAACAGCGATGGCTTCGGAGGAAATGCAATCATCCGCGACCTCAATAACGACGGGCACCAAGACGTGATCGTTACAGATGTCGATGTTGACATCTCTGGTTGCTCTCGTACAACACACATCTATCGAAATCTAGGAAATACACCAAATGTTTCGTTTTCTGAGCAATCAGTCGGAATTAACGAAAATTTTCTTACAGGCACGCATGATGTTGCCGTCTTCGATATCAACAATGACGGATGGTTAGATCTTGTCATGGGTAGATGCAACACAACGGAAGTTTGGATACAAGATGCTCCGACAGGTGTAGTGTTTGCCTACCCAAACGGATTGCCTGGGTTCATCACACCCGACGAACCATGGACATTTGAAGTAAACACCACTCTCATTGGGCAAGGAGATATTGATCAATCGAGCGGTGTACTCACCGCGATGATCGATGGAGTGGAAGAAACGTACGCGTTGGTTTCCATCGGAACAAATTTGTTTGAAGCAACCCTTCCCGCAAGGCCGTGCGCAACGAGACTATCATTCAAACTATCGGTCAGTCTTGAAAGTGGCGTGCCATATTACGACCCTCCTTCGGGTTGGTACGATGTCACGGTTGGAGAAG
>JASMLY010000077.1 GCA_030748455.1 Phycisphaerales bacterium
AGAATCACGTGAATACACGCAAGTAAGTACGCCGCGTCAGTACCTGGACGAACTGGTACCCAGAGGTCAGCGAATTTTGTCATGTCCGAATAGTTCGGAGCAAGGTTAACAATTTTACCCCCGTTGTATTTATGTTCAGAAGCAAAGTGAGCGTCCGGCGTACGAGTCATTGGTAGGTTTGATCCGACAACCATCCAATACGTTGATTGATACCAATCCGCAGCTTCAGCAACATCTGTCTGATCACCCCAAATCCAAGGCATGATGTGTGGAAGGTCGTGGTACCACTCGTAAAAAGAAAGCATCGTTCCACCAAGTAAGTTGCATAAGCGGTGCCCACTGATAAAACTCACCATACTCATTGCAGGAATTGGAGAGAAAGAAGCAATGTGGTCTGAACCATACTTTTTCACTGTATGAATAATAGATGCAGCCCAAATGTCGGTCGCTTTGTCCCAACTGCCACGACGCCAACCAGCTTTGCCGCGAGCGTTTCGGTATGTTTTCTTCCGCTCTGGATCTGCTTCTATTGCAGCCCAAGCTTCTACAGGATCTTTGCCCTTGGCAATTTCCTCTTCGTACATGTCGAGCAGTACACCACGTATGTAGGGATACTTCGGACGAACTGGACTGTATGGATACCAAGATGCAGAGATGCCACGTTGGCAACCACGAGGTTCATAACTCGGAGTCTCTGAGTTGATTTGTGGCCAGTCAGTTTTTTGGAGTTCCCAACAGATGAGTCCATTTTTGACGAAGACTTCCCATGAACAGGAACCTGAACAGTTCACACTGTGGCTTGTACGAACAGATCGATCATACGACCAACGTTCTCGGTAAAAATCTTCCCAATCGCGGGGTTCATCTGCTACTCGGAACCAGCGTGATGCGGTTCCATTTGAAGTTCCTGCACTCATTCGTTGCTCTCCTGTTCGGTTACAGTTTTAGGTGCGGTTGTTGTTACTTGCTCAACGCCTTCAGGTAACTGGATTTCACATCCAATTTGGAAGGCTTCTATAAACGGTCTAAAGTCGCGTGCGGTTCCATACACTGAAACAACAGCGTTTCGTTCTTCGTCATACACGAGGTTTACAACAACGTTACGCCCAACTGGATGTTGGCGTTCTTGCTCCTCGGTCATCCCATCTTCGTGCATTGCTTGAATGGCAACGTATCGCAAATTTGAAGGATGCCGTTGCCACCAGATTTCAAAATGCCAATCGAGTAACTGCACTGTGGATTCACCACTTTCGATTGTTGCATCCATTGGGTCGATGTCCCACTGTAACACTGGTGGATATCCTTCCCAAGGTGCATCTGGAATTTCAGCTTCAGGTGAAGTAATCGGGTCTGGACCAAACTCTCCATACCCGATCTCTTCAGCAACACCGTGGCCCATTGCAGTATCTGCTTCTGAAAGAACATTCAATGAGACACCATCACGACCATGATCTACAAATGATTCTCGTTGTTGTTCGGGCTTCTCCCAAGTGACTGAAACTTTTTCGATCCCCTCAAGTCCAGAAAGTTCTCGTTCTATTGCGCCGGCCAACGCTTGGTGTTCAAATGCTTCGGTTACAGGTTTCGCAAGTTTCACCATTGCTTTACCTTCAACGACAGCAACATCGAGTACGGTTCCGCTACCGACAATGTCGTTCCCTAGTTTGGGATCGATCAGCGATTTAAGTTTTGACCAAACTGTTTCTTCGTAGCAAATCATTCTGAAAATTCTCCTGCGTTTTGAGCGCCTGCCTGACCTCTATTTTGTTGAGTAAGATAACGGATAATGAGATGTGAGTATCCCTATTCTAGCAACTTTTTTCACGATTACCTCTAAATATCGTAAAAACGGGTAATAAAATAGGATAAATCACCAAGTTTTTCTTTGTTCTGCTGAAATCTCCGCTCTCGCATACTATAAATAGGTGTTTCAATTACTTACTTTTGTCATTCTCACCTCAGTCGTCCATTTAGTGGAAAGCCCTATGCCACACTACTCCAGATCAGGTTTTGATATCACCCCGCTCTCAGAACAAAAACGTGAATCCCTCCTAGCTCATTTAGACGAAGAAACGCTCCGGATTACGCAACAATCAGGCACCGAAGCGCCATTTTGTGGCACCTTGCTCGATAACAAAAAGAATGGGTTTTACAGTTGTGTTGTCTGCGGATTGCCACTGTTTTCAAGTGAACACAAATACACCTCTGGTACGGGATGGCCGAGTTTTTACTCCCCTTTCGCTCCAGAGCATGTAGGAACAAGGAATGATGACTCCTATGACATGGATCGTGTTGAGATTTTTTGCGTTCGTTGTGATTCTCACCTAGGACACATCTTTGAGGATGGTCCAGAACCCAGTGGAAAACGATATTGCCTTAATTCCGCATCCCTACGATTTGTTGAAGAGGGAGAACCAGTACCACAAGAGTCAAAACCTGTAAAAACTGAAATAGCGTATTTTGCAGGAGGCTGTTTTTGGGGCATCGAACATTGGTTACAAAAAGGGGTTGGTGTCATCAATGTTGAAAGTGGATACATGCAGGGAACGACTGAAAATCCAACCTATACGGAAGTTTGTTCAGGGTCTACTGGGCACGCAGAAACTACAAAAGTAACATTCGACCCGAAAGTCATTTCGTTTGAAACACTCCTTCAAGCATTTTTCAAGATGCATGACCCCACTCAGATTGATCGCCAAGGGCCTGACATTGGATCACAATATCGGTCGGGAGTTTGGACAACCTCCGATGAACAGCAGAACATTGCAGTTGAGTTCATCAAGGAATTGTCTGAATCGGACAAATACGATGCACCAATCGCAACCCAAATCGAACCAGCAAAAACGTTTTACCTCGCAGAAGAAGCCCATCAAGATTACATCGAAACCACGGGGCGAACGTGCCATGTCACAAATCCTTGGGAAGTAAAAAATGATTTGCAAAAAGACAAATAAAAACCTCGAGGGGTTACGCTTAGGTCCCTAGAACTTGTTAGCCATTGTTTGTACGAGACGACGGAGGATTACATGCGCTCTGTCCCAGTGGCAACTCATCCAAAAACATTGCGACTTGTGGATTTAACCTCTTGTTTCACTGATACTTACAACTTGCTCTGAGCATTGCTCAGAGGTATGCACAGAGGTATACACAGAGGTATACACAGAGGTATGCACAGAGGTATACACAGAGGTATGCTCAGAGGTATACACAGAGGTATGCTCAGACGAGGGAATCACTGCTGTCAAGCGGTGGGTATCTGTGGAATCATTCGTTGTAGTTGCAGTTTGTCGTTGTAGTTGCAGTTTGTCGTTGTAGTCTGTCGTTGAAAAGTGGAAGCACAGGTCACACGGTGGGTTTGATTGGACGAGTCACAGATCTTCCTCTTCCTCATCCTCAATCGTTCGGCGAAGAATCACCAGAACAACGAATGCGAGAAACGTTGCAGTAAGAGCTAGAGTGAATTGACCCAGCCCAGATGCGACGCCAATTGCTGCAGTCATCCAAATTCCCGATGCAGTCGTCATCCCCTGCACCCGACCACGCGATTGAATAATAGCACCTGCGCCAAGAAAACCGATACCGCCCACAATCCCAGCAATTACCCTGCTTGTATCAAGACGCACCATCATTTCTAGCCCTGCAGCTTGTTCAGCGTTTGCGAGTTGTAACATCGCATTGACACCAACAATCGTAAACGTCGCAGAGCCAAGGCTCACGAGTGCCATGGTTCGTAAACCTGCTGGCTTTCCGTAAATTCTTCGGTTCAACCCAATCAAGGCGCCAAGAACAAGTGCGACGACGAGTCGAAGCACCATTTGGAGTGTTTCAAGTTCCATCATTCTGTTCATCCTTTCTATGAAGTACTCGTTGTTCCATTAGGAAGGTTCGCTCAGCTAAGAATTCAGTTTCTCGATTTGCGAGATGTTGTTTAATCCCCTCAAGTTGTTCTTCAGCTTCACGTTTTGCCCTACGCGAATCTCCACCATGTCGGGGATCTTCCTCAATTTGCTCAAG
>JASMLY010000078.1 GCA_030748455.1 Phycisphaerales bacterium
CTGGCGGGTGCTGCGTCGGCGAAACATGCTCAATTGATACAGAAGCAGACTGTACGACTGCGGGCGGTACGTACCAAGGCGACGATACAACGTGCGACGATGATCCTTGCGCGATTCCAGATCCGACCGGCGGGTGCTGCGTGGGCGAAACATGCTCAATTGAAACGGAAGCAGATTGTACGACTGCTGGCGGTACGTACCAAGGGGACGACACAACCTGCGACGATGATCCTTGCTCATTTATACGCGGCGCGTGCTGTGCACTCAATACATGTATTCCAGACACACCAGAAGAAGCGTGTGATGCGCTAGGTGGGACGTTTCATGGGGAGGGATCAAGTTGTGAAGATGATCCGTGTCCAGCCTCGGGCGCATGCTGTTTGGGAACTACCTGTTCAGTTGTTGAAGAAGAATCATGTACCTTGTTTGGCGGTGTATTTCTAGGTGCTGACACAACGTGCGACCTAGAGCCTTGCCGGAATCCTGGCGCGTGTTGCGTCAATGACATCTGCTTTATCGCATCTGAACTTGAATGCGGTGAATTTGAAACTTCAACATATCTCGGGGATGACACGTCTTGTGATGACAGCCCATGCACAACAGAGTCAACAGGTGCGTGCTGTTCTTCAGAAGATGAATGCACAATTCAATCTCGCCAAAATTGCCTTGCTGCTGGTGGAACCTATAAGGGGGACGCCACTTCATGCGAAGAAACTCCTTGCCGAGTCGTCGACGCAACGGGCGCGTGCTGTGCCACCCTTGGAGGCGTTGGATGTATCGATGACACGGCCTATGAAGCGTGTGTGGCATTAGGTGGAGATTATTTCGGTGACGAAAGTCTTTGTGAATCGATTTCTTGCGATTCAACGGTTACGCTCGGATCGTGCTGCGTCGGTGAAACGTGTTCATTCGTCACATCTTCTACTTGTTCAGACCAAGGTGGCACATTCAAGGGAAACAACATTTTTTGTAGCACAGATCCTTGTGCACCCCTACCAACATCTGGCGCTTGTTGTACGGAGGAAGCATGCACAATTCAGACCGAAGATGATTGTCTACTCGTCAATGGCGTGTTTAGAGGCGAGAACACAACGTGTTTCAATGACCCTTGTTTGGCGGGCGCTTGCTGTGCAAACGATGCATGTTTCGAGAACCTCACCCGCGAGGAATGTCTAGGAATCGGTGGGGAATATGAGGGTAATGGGGCAACATGTTTGGGTGCCCCATGTACCCCGTTGGCAATTGGGGCTTGCTGTTTAGGCGATGGACTCGTTTGTGAAGAAGTACCGGAACTCCACTGCGATTCATTTAGTGGAACCTATGCAGGTGATGGCGTGCTCTGTTCAGAAGTGTCTTGTGCATCAATACCATTAGGTGGTTGCTGTATAGAAGAAGCATGTTCACTGTTGAGTGAAACAGTTTGTCTCAACGAATCGGGAACGTATGTAGGTGATGGAACGACATGCTTTGGTGATCCGTGCTTCTCACCCGAAACGCCAATTGGTGCGTGCTGCGCATCAGAGCAATGCAGCGTTGGGTTCGAAGAAGATTGTCTTGCACACAACGGATTCTATTTAGGCGATGGTACAACGTGTGGATTTACTCCCTGTGGTCCTGACGCAGGTGCTTGTTGTGTTGACAATGGTTGTACGGTTACAGAACTCGTTGACTGTAGCGTCTTGGGAGGATCGTTCCACGGTGTTGGTAGTTCTTGTGCTGATTTTTCCTGCACCCAAGGTGCCTGTTGTATTGGTGGCAATTGTGTTGAATTACTTCAAACGGAATGTCAATCACTCGATGGCTTCTATGCGGGTGGTGGATCAAATTGCGACTCGATTGCTTGTACACCACCGGACGTCCCAATTGGTGCATGCTGCTTGATGGATGAATCCTGCATTCCAAACACAACAGAATCGTCGTGTACAAACTCTGGTGGTTTGTATCTAGGTGATGGGATCCTGTGCGAGGCTGGGAGTTGCGATCTTGAAACACCTCAAGCTGAAACACCACTCGTTCCAGAAGAAGCGTGTGTCAGTGAAACAATTACGCTCACTGCAGTGAATGAATCGTATCTTGAGTACGACTGGCAGGTACGCGATCCAGATGATTTTACGTGGGACACACTCCCTGGTGGTACAGCATCCGTGCAATGGACTGTCCACGAAACGGGTTTGTGGATTTTCCAATATCGACAGCGGCAACACGGTTCTGCGTGGTCTCAATGGTCTGTCATTGTTGGCCAAACAATGGTCACAGATTGCGCGCCCACTGGTGGCTGTTGCGTAGCAGGGGAATGTACGCAGACAACAGCAGCAGCGTGTGAGGGTGCCTATCTTGGAGACTGGACATCGTGCCAAGCAACTTCTTGTGTTGAGAGTGAAGGTGTAACTGGTGCATGTTGTGTCGACACGGTTTGCGAAGTCATTTCCCTTTCAGATTGTGTAGGGGAATACCTTGGAGATGGAACAGATTGCGTCGACTCGCCATGTATAGAAGTGCTAGGGTCTTGTTGTATAGGAGATTCTTGCGTTCGTGTACCGTTTGATGTGTGTATCGAAGAATCGGGTATATACCGAGGTGACAATTCAATCTGTTGGAACAACCCATGTGACGCAGTTGCTCTTGGAGCATGTTGTCTTGGGTCAGATTGCTACGATTCAATCGAGCAAAACTGTATGGGGCAATGGCTCGGAGCGGGTTCGGTATGTGAAGATTCTCCTTGCGAAAGTGAAGACGAAATCATCGGACCATTCCAATGGAAGAAGGAAGAAGGTGGAAATGACCATTGGTATGCAATTGTTGTCACCGATCCTCTTTGTTGGGTTGATGCAGATGTAGTGTCACGTGGGAACAATGGGTACCTTGCAACACTTACAACAGCAGAAGAATATGCATGGTGGATTGCAACCTTCGGTGGAACTGGACAAGAGCCATACATCGGTTTGCGACAATTGCAGGGGGCTTCCGAACCAGCAGACGGTTGGGAGTGGGTGACAGGCGAGGGCGAGACGTATAGTCAATGGGTTTCTGGTTCGCCTAACGATGAGACGGGTGAAGCGAATGTTGCGCAAATGCTATCGAGTGGGTATTGGGATGATGTCACAGGGTGCACAACGAATTCGTATGCGATTGAATTTGGTCAATGGTACAACGTGTGCGAAACATGCGAGTACACAACAATTCAAGAAGCAGTCAATGATGCAAGCAATGTAGAAACAATCTATGTCGGAGCGGGCACATATACTTCAGTTGATGGGATATCCCTCGTTGATTTGTTGGGGAAAGACATTTCACTCGTTGGCGCTGGGGCTGATTCCACAATCCTTGATGGTCAATACGCTGTTTCAGGATTAGATTTTGCGTATGGGCCTACAGGAAATGCATATGTAGAGGGCGTAACGATTCAACACTGTGTCGATCGCACGGGTTCAGCAATTGTCGTACGCGGCGGAACACTCGAAATCGCGAACTGTGTCTTTACTGAAAACCAAGCGGTTGATACAGGTCAAAGTGGAGGGGCACTTTCCGCTAGTGGTGGTACCGAGCTTATCATTTCAAGCAGTGAGTTTACGAACAACGTTGCAGTCGCATTCGGCGGTGGCGTAAACCTGCAAGGCAGTGGTACAAATGCAACAATTACAGATTGCTTGTTTGCAAACAACGAGTCAACTATTGGAGGAGCTATCTGTGTGGCAGATGGAACTACATGCAGCGGTGATCTCATTGAGTTTACCGAGAATATTGCTGGTGACGGCGGAGCAGTAAGTATCACAGGCGATGGATCTTCCTTACTTTCATGCTGTTTCCAAAGCAACAACGCCTTGGGAGTTGGTGGAGCAATCGACAATCGCGCAGGTGCAAACACACAGCTCACCGATTGTTTGTTCACGAATAACTCTGCAGTGTATGAAGGCGGTGCGATCTATAACGATGACAGTACTCCGGTTTTATACCAGTGCACGCTTGCGTCAAACATTTCTTACGAAGAACATGGTGGTGGTATGCACAATGATGGCGATTCGATGCCATTCGTCGAATCAACACTTTTCTGTGGTAACACAGGTCGAGGCGGATCTGAGAGCGCGCTTGAAGGGCACATTTACCCAACGGTTGCGGATTCAGATTATGAATTTGTAGGTGGCAATGAGTTCCACGCGCTGTGTTCGACTTGTCAGGGTGACATCAATGGTGATGGTGAAATTGATCTCACCGATCTGATTGCCATTGCAATGATTTCTGTATGGGGAGAGTGCAATGAATGCTTGGCTGATCTTGATAACAATGGCGTTGTTGACCCTGATGACATTGTGATATTGATCGAATTGCTAACGTCTCGTCTTGATCGTCCGTGCGATATTGATTGTCCGTACCGATACTAAGAACGAGACATTTCAACAGCAAAGTCTACATGTACCGCTTGACAACGAGCGTGTTGTTCTGTCCACCGAAACCAAACGAATTACTCAAACAACAATCAACTTGCGCTTTACGAGCAACGTTTGGTATGTAATCTAAATCGAGTTCTGGATCTGGGTTGTCTAGATTGATCGTTGGTACAAGCATGTTTGTTTGAATGGACATGATGCAAGTGATCAGTTCAACTGATCCCGCTGCAGCGATCAAATGCCCCATCATCGACTTGATGGAACTGATCGGAACATGGGGTGCGTTCTCGCCAAAGGCTAACTTGATTGCAAGTGTTTCGATCGAATCGTTCTCTTGTGTGGAGGTTCCGTGCGCAGAAATATATTGCACGGGTGGCCGATCGACAGGTGTGTTCGCATCAATGCCTGCTTGAGCTAGCGCGTTGTTCATGGCAGCAGCTGGGCCACGACCTTCTGGATGTAAATCTGTAATTCTATACGCGTCGGCACTTGACCCAAAGCCAACAATTTCGGCAAGTGGTGTCGCACCACGAGCAAGGGCATGCTCGAGCGTTTCTAACACAAGCATACCCGAACCTTCACCCATCACGAATCCACCTCGATCGCGAGAAAATGGTTTAGACGCTTTCTTAGGGTCGCCCTCATACGTCGAAAGCGCAGTGAGTCTATTGAAACCAGTGATCCCAAGCGCATGCAACATCGTGTGTGTACCACCTGCGAGCATGACATCGGCATCGCCCTGTAACAAGACGCTCGTTGCCTCTCCAATTGCTTGTGTGCTTGCAGCACACGCAGTGAGGCAGTTAAACGCTGGGCCGCGAAGTCCGTATTCTCTTGCTACGTGCCAAAGGGGCATGTTTGGCTCTTGTTCTACTTCGCCCCACTCGTCAAGTCGCTCGCTGGCAAATTTCGCCCACGCAACAGGATCTACCTTACCGTCCTCTACATCCCAAGCATGCGTATCAATCATTGAGTGCGCGGAAAAATCTAGAACCCCTTCGCCCGCACCAAGATAAATCCCCGTTCGATCATGGTCAAGTTCAGCAAAGTTGGAGAGTCCAGATTGTTCCCACGCTTGTTTCGCTGCGCAGAGTGCAAACTGAGAGTTCATCGCGGGTTTGTGATGAATTGAGGGGTCGCGGACATACGTCGTCCAATCAAAATCCCTCACTTGACCAGCAATCGTTGTTGGAAAACTCGAAGCATCAAACCGGTCAATTTTGGTGATGGCAGATTCGCCATTGCACATTTTTTCCCAGACCGTTTGAAGGTCATGACCTAGTGGAGTGATCCACCCCATTCCAGTGACGACGACTCGTGTCATTCGTTGATCCTCCTCAGGACAATAGCAACACACTGTCCGCCTTCGCTTGGTGTAACGACAAGGACCCGTTGAATCTCCTTGTCGTGCGCTTCGCAGCGCGCTGCGTTGATCCCTTCAACATGTTCACTACCAAGTCGAGCTGGAATTTTCTGTTCTAGGATCACCTTGGCGGCAATCGCAATGCAGATCGCTCCGTTGCCAGCCATGCAATTCCCAGTGTAAGGAATGGTTGTAATTGTTGGGATCGTGGGTAATGCTTCCCCAAACACAGCAGCGAGCCCATCTCGTTCAGCTGCGTCAATTTTTAAAATTCCTGAACCAAGCGGGACAATGGCATCAATTTCATTTGGAGTGCAAGAAGCTTCGTGTAACGCTTTGTGTATTGCGGAAGTGATTGCGTTGGAGTCCACATCGAGGGGTGTCTCAGAAAATGATTGTTTGCAGCCGATCCCTTCGATCGTGCACCAAGGTGTACCGCCTCGTTTTTTGCACAACGACGCATTTTCAATGAGAAGAATCCCACCACCTTCACCAACGAGTGTGCCACGAGCATCACTTGCGAACGGGCGAACAATACTTGCAAGGTCATCAGAACCATTGGTTTCAGCGAGCCTTCCGGTGCAGTGTTGTCGATAGAGTGCAAGTGGGTTAACTCGATCTTCGGCACCCCCAGAGAGGCACGCATCGGCATCTCCGCGTCGTATGACCCTGCGAGATTCAGCGATTGACAAACCACTTGATGCTTCACAACACGTGATTGTATTTGATGGGCCTCTGCAATCATGCACAATCGTCACGTGGCAGGCAAGCATGTTCGGGAGGTACTTCAACAGCCAAAGCGGTGAAAGGTTTTGCATCCCTTCGTTTCCCCAATGATGTAAATCAAACGTCCCATCTTCTTTTTTGCTTGTGACAAGCGCAGCGCCTAGTTCGTTGACTTCCGCTGAGATCAGCCCCGCACCGATGTGACACCCTATCCGATCGGGGTGAATGGTTGGGGTTTCATCACTATTTCCAGCAGTCAAAATACAGGCAGTATCAACTGCCGCCGCCGCGGCTCCGACAGCAAGTTCAGTATCCCTGCACATGACCTTTGTTGCTTTTCGGTGGCTTTTAGGAACAACTTTGCGAACTTTAAATGCCTCTTCATCCAATTCACCAGCAACCTGTGAAACGAAACCACTTGGATCGAATCGTTCGATTCGCTTTAACCCAGTTCTGCCCTCGACCATTGCTTCCCAGAGTGGATCAATCCCAACACCAAGAGCGGATATGACACCGACACCTGAGATGACAATTGGGTTGGATTCTTCAAAAGACATGGGTGGGAATTGTACTTGACTCTCTTGTCAAATGGACTTCGCGTTAGATTGGCTAGGAGTTGAGTTTTTGACCAACAAGCATCGCAAGTTCAATGGATTGTTCATAATTTAATCTAGGGTCTACGAGTGTTTCGTAGGAATCACCTAATCCAGATTCGTTCAACCCTCGTGCCCCACCTGTGCACTCAGTGACGTTTTGTCCACAAACTTCTACGTGGACGCCGCCAAGTGAGGAGTTCATACTCTTGTGTATATCAATCGCTTGTTCAAGCTCAGAAAGGATGGCATCAAAACATCGAGTTTTAACACCTGCTTCTGTTGTTGATGTATTTCCGTGCATTGGATCAGAGACAAAGAGCACCTGTTTCCCAGTAGCCCGTACTGCTTCAATCAATTTCGGTAACTCGTCTGCAATTTTTTCAGCGCCGTAGCGATGAATTATCGTAAGTCGCCCACGTTCATTGTTTGGATGAAGAACGTGAAGAAGTGCAGGAATATCGATTGGATGCGTTCCAACCTTGACCGCGATTGGATTGGCAATTCCTCGAAAAAACTCTACGTGTCCACTGTTGATGTCTGTGGTTCGAGCACCAATCCAGGGAAAGTGGCAGGAAAGGTTGTACCATCCAGCACGGCGGGGAACCTGACGGGTCTGCGCTTCTTCGTAATGAAGATGAAGCCCTTCGTGGCTTGTAAAAAATTCAACCCTGTTGATTGATCCTACAGATTCTCCTGCAAGTGTTTCCATAAATCGCAGGCTTTCGGCAATGGAAGCAACAATACTCTGATATTCACTTGCTCGAGGTGAGTGTTCAACGAATCCCAAATCCCAATATTCAGGGTGATGTAAATCAGCAAACCCACCATCAATCAATGCTCGAACAAAGTTAATTGTCATTGCTGATCGTTCAAATCCACGTAACAAACGGTGAGGGTCTGGAGTTCTCGCAATTTCAGAAAACTCGATATCGTTGACTAAATCGCCTCGGTAACTCGGCACGGTGGTATCGCCGACTGTTTCTGTATCACTTGATCGTGGTTTCGCGTATTGCCCCGCAAGTCGGCCGACCCGAATAACTCGCCGTTTCGTTGAATGCACTAACACGAGCGACATTTGGAGCAGTACTTTTAATTGGCCGGTGATTCGCTCAGGTGTGCAATCTGAAAACCGCTCTGCACAATCTCCCGCTTGTAGCAAAAACCTTTTTCCGTCGGCAGCATCGGCAAGTTGGCTCTTGAGCGACTCAATCTCCCAAGATGAAACGAGGGGGGGATACGTGGCGAGGGTTTTGACCGCTTGTTCGAGTGCATCACGGTCGGCGTACGAAGGTTGTTGTGCGGAGGGCTTTTGTTGCCAAGATGTTGGATTCCAACTTGTCATACATGGTTCCTTAGCCAAAGACTAAGGTGAAATGCGGGCGAGAGGACTCGAACCTCCACGGGTGTTACCCCACCAGAACCTAAATCTGGCGCGTCTGCCAATTTCGCCACGCCCGCGGCGATGTGAGCAGTGCGTATGATACGCTCGTTGCACCAATGAACCAAGGTGCGAAAGGATGAATGTTCCCATGAATTCAATGATGCCATTCCTTGCTCGCCTCGTCATCGCTTCTGCAATACTGACTTCCGGTTGGGTTCATTGCTTTGTACAGGTGAAGATTTCCCCAGAGCAAGCAACAGCGATTGAAGCGATGGATCTTTCTGTATTACGAGATACAGAGTCAGGTGGCCAGACCACTCGCGGGCTTCATCGGATCGCTCTATTACTCAATCAAGAATGGCCACAACTTGGAGGGTGGGGAACGTTACTTGCATGGGCCGCTGGTGTTTTTGAACTCATCACAGGTGCGTTGTTAGTCGTAGGTTTATTCGCAAGACTTTCAGCGTTCGTAGTTTGTTTCATCATGGGGATGGCGTTGTATCTTGTTTCTTACAAACTTAATGGCATGTTCACGATGAATCCGTTTGAGTGGCCCCTTCAACATGTCGCCTTTTCTCAACTCTGTACAGAAATGTCACTTTTCGTTTTAGCATTATGGATTGTGATAGGTGGTCCGGGTCTGTTTTCCATCGATCACTATCATGCTTCAAACACGAAAGTACCACACAATTCTTCAGATAAGCCAGTGAAAAAAGGCAACGAATAGTAAGCACACTCAAAATCTGGTGTAGGCTTTACTTGAGATGCCAGTTGAGAAAAACATTTTGCATACCAAAGGTTCAAAGGAAGCACTCAACACAACAGGGATTATTGCTTGGGTACTTTCTATTGGTGTACACCTCGGGCTTGGGGCGTTCGCGTTTCTTATTACATGGACAGTGATACAGACTGCAGAAGAACCACCACCTGTGATCACTGCTTCTTGGCACGAAGACACGCCTCAGCCTATGACTTTACCCTCTGCAGAGGATGAACTCGAAACGATCGAGCTTGCCATTCCACAGATTCCAGATTTGTCAAAACAGAAGCACCGAGACGGACTTGCTTTTTTGCAAAGTACGTCCGTTACAAGCCCACCGAAACTTGTTCGAAGGGAAGAGGAGACAGAAGTAGTGTTTATGGGTTGCGAGGCCGTATCAGCTCGGAACATTGTGTATGTTGTTGATGCTTCTGGCACGTCGATGTTGTTTTTTTCAGATGTTCTTCGTAGCCTTGACCGCTCCCTTCGGAATTTAGATCCAAAACAGTCCTTCGCTATTTTGTTCTTCCAAAAAAATGTAGTCATCCCTGTACCCCCTGCAAACAAATTGAATGCAGCAACACCACACAATATAGAAAAGGCATTTCGTTGGATTGAAACAAGTAACAAAGTGATTCCAACAGGGAGAAGTAACCCGATCAGAGCGCTTACAAAAGCGATGAGCCTCAATCCTGACCTGATTTTTTTGGTGAGCGAAGATATCCGAGGCACGGGCGAATATGAAGTGCACCCCGACCGTTTACTTTCTTCCCTTGAATCTTTGAACCCAATCGATTCTCGAAATGGGAGAAGAAGAGTCCGAATTAATTGCATCGAATTGCTCACCCAAGACCCCACCCATACGATGCAAAAAATAGCAGAAAATCACGGGGGAATCGACGGATATACATTTGTTGATCGTAGTACAGTATCAAACGTAGGAGATTGATAGTGACCCATCGCAGTAGACTCGTTGTTGGAACATGCTTCCTATTCATCACGACAGTTGCACACGCAAGTGATCAATCGCATTCTTTTGCAGAAGCGTTTTTTGTTTCAAGGCGTGCGGACGGTTCCATCGAGTTACTTGGAAGTAGTGTGACTTGGCTTCTACTTCTCATGTCCATCGCAGCGATTGGCATGATGTTGTATATGTTCCTTGCAAATCGAAAACCAAGTGTTGTGCCACTTGAACTTGTTGCTCAGATTGAGAAAAAAATCGAGAAGAAAAACTTTCGCGAGATTGTGGAACTCGTACGCCACGATCAAACATATCTCGGGAAGATTTTGCACTCCGCTTTTCGTGAAGCCAAATTTGGTTTTCCTGCAATGATGAAAGCGCTTGAACAAACTGCAGACGAATTGGCAACAGCGCGCCTTCGTCGAATTGAACTGCTCAATGTCATAGGACAAGTCAGCCCGATGATCGGCTTGTTTGGAACGGTATATGGCATGATTTTGGCGTTTGGTGCGATTGTCGCATCTGGAGGGAGTGCAGATCCAGTGGCGCTCGCCGGAGGAATTGGAACTGCCTTGACCACTACATTTTGGGGACTAGTTGTCGCAATTCCCGCGCTCTCTAGTTTCGCAATCTTAAGAAACAAAATTGATGAACTCACAGTAGAGGCAACGATTGCAGCAGAAGAGATTCTTAACAATTTCCGTCCAAGAAAAGCAGCAACGCTAAAAACAAGCGAAGAAACACCACACGTATCAAAACAGGCATTGGCAACCTCGATCACATGAAAAGAAACGCAGCAACTACGCTGAATGCAAATATGACGCCAATGATTGACGTCACCTTTTTGTTGATTGTATTTTTTGTTGTCGTTTCACAAATTGTTGACCGAGATGTTATTGCGCTAGATTTGCCCGCACCAACAGATGCGATGGCGTCAGTTTCAGAAACGCCACAAAAACTTGTCATCAACGTTGTTCCTTTTGGTGAGGGAGAGGTAGAACAAATCTTGATTGGTCAGAAAGCGATCCTAACAAGCCAAGAGGAGCAGATCACAACTGCGGTGCAAGAGAGCGTAGCGCGGGGTACAACCGAGATTCACCTGCGGGCTGCCAAGAAAACAAAATACGAGTACATCCATCGAATCATTGAATCGATCAGGGACGCGGGTGGAACACCCCAGCTTCATTTTGTTGTTGAAACGGATCAAGCAACATGATTGTACGGAACCGAACATCATCCTCAATCGGACTTAACCTTACGTCTATGATTGATGTGGTGTTTCTCCTGCTGATTTATTTTATGGTTGCGACAGAGTTCCGGCGTGCCGAGGCCTCATTTCCAATGGATCTTCCCAAACAGGCGAGGAATGCATCGCAGGTTCTCGATGACTCGCCCCTCGTGATTCTCGTTGAAACCACTTCGATCGGAAGCGACCAGTTTCGTTTGCAACTTGAAGGACCATGGGGGCGAGTGTCAGGGCTTCACGAGTTAAAAGTTTTTCTAAAGACAAATCGCGCAGACGGATTTGGTTCAGGCGGACTGTTTACGGAAGATCATCCGATTACGATCACGCCTAGCAAAAGTACACAATGGGATCATGCTTTGGATGTATACAACGCCGTCGTGCAGGCTCGATATACCAATATCACACTTGGGGCTCCGCAATGATTCATTTGATCTGTTCTGTATTGTGTTGTGTGTTGAGCTCTCAAGAGTTTGAAAAAGCAAATAACACACTGTTTGAAACGTGGGGATCACAACTTTGTATTCCAGAAATTACCATTGGTGTTGAATCACTAAAAACACGAGAAAATACAGAGGCCCTACTCAGTGACTTGACGAAACAGATACTCGCATCTACGCAGGGTGATCTCTCTGCGCATCAAAGAGAGCGTTCTGTTCCCTTTGCTCTTGGAATGATCGAGGGTGTTCGAGCGGCGATGGGGAATGAAAAATCAGCCCACGCTTGTCTAGAGTATCTCTCTTCGCTCGATGAAGCGGTAGATGGATGGGCTGAGTCTCGCTTATGGAGAATGCGCTTGCATGCGAACGCATGCTTGCATAACAAACAAGAAGTAGCTCGTTGTGCGAATCATGTTTTGGAGTTGAAAACCTCCGACATCGAAGATCAACTAGTCGCAGTACTAGCAACTTGGGCAGAAGTCGATCATGCGGAATGGGACAAACGGCTTGCCTCTGTAAAAAGACATGATTTGCGTTGGTATTTTGCAAGTGGGCTTGTTGAGCTCAACCGAGATACATACGTATCACATGTATTTTTTCTCAGTAAAGAATTGCAAAAACTTGGTGTTGAACAATCAGAAATTGATGAAAATTTGCAAGTGTTGTTTAGCAATCTTGCCCCACCAATTGTAGTGGACGAGCATCATGAGAACAAAGCAGTCATCGATCTCTCGCTTCGAGTTAAGGCGAGAGAAGCGATCGCACACCATAACTACGAAATCGCTGAGGATCTCTTACGTACACTTGTGAGTTCGGGATGTGCGTATTCAGCAAGTGTGCTTTTGACAACGAAAGAATTACACTTCACTGAGCAAGATCGGCAATCCGCAATCAAATTGGTGTTAGAGCGGTTTGACGAGACACCGTACGAAGAATCATTTTGGCACTATTTTGCTGGGTCGCACGCAATTGAACGGGGAGATTTTGAAATCGGTGTGGCTTTATTGGCCAAGATTCCCGAATCCTCAAGGTACTTTCACGTAGCGCAGCAAGTACAAAGTCGTGTGCGAAACTCAGACATCGAATCTTTGCGACACAGAATCGAGCTCGTAGCACAACATCCCGCTGAGCTTGCAAAGATCGTTGACCAAATAGAATCTCAGAATGCGTTGCAGCATCTATTGAAATACTATATTGATGTATGGCACAAAGAGGGGCTTGAGTTAAAGCCCTGGCTACGAGAGGTCGTACAAGTACTTGTCAGAAACATAGAAGAGGAATCGTTCTGGTTGTGTGGAGAAGCAAACCGTTTGCTTGGAAACAAACAAGTAGCAATGCAATTTTTTGAACGTGCTATTGCAGCGCGGGGTCGGACCGTGCAAGTGGTTGCAGCGATTGCTGATTGTAAGAGAGATGTGGAAATGACGAAGCAACTCCACCAATCGCTTACCCATGACGGCAGACACGCGTATTGGTTTTGGCTTGTGAACACCAACTTAATCCGGTGGCATTGTGAAGATGGGGGAGACCCTCTGAAAGCAGCAGCTACGGTGAACAGATTAAAAGTTCTAGACCCCTCACTTGGCGGCGCGCAATTTGCCAGTGTTATTCGTGAAGCGATGCAGTGAGATTTTGTGTAGGGGATGTTACCCAGCTGCTCTGTGGGTTTTTGAAGGCTCTCGATGCATGTGTTCACGAAGGCGGCGAAGCGAATCAATTTCGATTTGACGAACACGTTCTCTTGTAAGACCAATCACCAGCCCAATTTGTTTGAGGGTCAGTGGATCTTGTCCCTCAAGGCCAAATCTCAACCGAAGCACCCTTGCATCTCTGCTATCGAGCTTTTCAATATAGGAGAGTGCATCTTTGATCGTTTCGCGTTGCTCTACATCTTCTTCTGGACGCGTGCAGTTTCGGTCTTCGAAGAGATCTCCAATTGGCATTGGCTCGCCTTCTGGCGTCATTGCACCTCGGGAAGCAGTTGCGTGTGCTCGCATTGCCCTACGAATGATGAGTAATTTTTTTTCTGGAATTGCCATCGCTTCGGCAATCTCTTGGTTTGTTGGACTGTGCCCAAATTTGTTGTGCAACTTTTTTTGTGTGTCTTTAAATCGATTGATTAAATCGACCATGTACGCAGGAACATGCACGGGTTGTGTTGCGTTGATGAGCATGCGCCGAATGGATTGTTTGATCCACCAAGAGGCGTACGTTGAGAAACGAGCACCATGCGCGGGGTCGAACCCCTCCACCGCTCGGATCAAACCAACGTTGCCTTCTTCGATCAGATCTCCAAGGGTGATTCCACGTCCTAAATACCGTTTGCCTATTGCAACAACGAGCCTTAGGTTTGCACGGATCATGTGATCTTTCGCAGCAGGGCAATTGTCGTTGACTATTTGCCACCCGAGAGTTTTTTCCTCTTCCGCAGTAAGCAAGGGGACTTCGTTGATCTGGTTGAGATAAAGGTCAAGGTTCACTAGTTTTCTCCTATTCGCAATATGTAGCGTCCTGTTCTAGTAATCGGTGACTTTTTCTTGCGAATCAACCCCCCAAACCCTTTATCTCAAAGGATAGACCGCACAAACGGAACGTCTACCTATTTTTCTCTTCGCGTTGCCCAGTAGAATGTCAAACTGGGATAAAGGTACCGATTATGCACGACAAAGACATCGCCCACATTTTGAATGAATGGCAGTATGAGCAAGGAACATTGAACGTCCGTATGATTGAGGCGGCAAATGGTCGGCCTCTCATTCAAATTAGGATTGAACTTGGGATCATTCAAATGGAATTGACCGATCGGCCAGATGGCGTACTTCAGGACGGATTTCCGACTCTACTTGCTCTTTTTGAAGATCGAGGAGCTTGGGGTGGTATTGATCCTGAAATGTGTCGTCGGTTACGAGAAGAAGGCGTCCAACGCTCTCACCGCGCGGCAGCTCTTTTTGCACTAGGAAAATGGGAGGAAGTTATTCTAGATTGTGATACAAACCTCAAGCTCTTTGATCTTTGTAGCGAGAACGCGCTGGAGGCGCATGACAGAGTAGCACTTGACCAATTTCGCCCCGCAGTTCTTGCAATGCGTGCCCGAGCTGGAGCGGAGTGGGCGGTCGATGAAGGGAACCCTTCTGCTGCTGTTGAGGCAATTGATCGAGGGTTGGCAGAATTGCGTGCAATCCTTGGAGAACCGTGGGAATCCTCAAATGAAGTGCAGTTGTTGAGGGGAATGAAAGAAGCGCTTGTCCCCCAACTTCCACCCTCTGAACGTGCTGATCTAAGAGAGCGACTCGCTGCGGCCATTGCTGCTGAAAACTATGAATTAGCCGCTATTTTGCGAGATGAATTGAGATTACTTCGAGATTGACCTTGAACTTATTCATTTGTCGACATACCCTTTGTTTAGGCAATGTTATTGCATATTGCTAAAGGAGATTTTTTAGGATGATAAAACAACTTATTGGTGCTCTGGGTGTGGCACTGTGTGCTGCTTCAAGTTCAGTCTTTGCTGTAGATTTGGATCCAGTGTACGTAAATTCTCCCCTCACAATCCACGAAGAAGAGGGACCTCGTGCTAGTAGAAGTTTTGCAACACGCTTGCAACTTCATGTAGATAACTTAGAGATTGCTACAGAGAGTCAGTATGTATTTATTGAGAATTTTCCTCTCGATAAAGAACGCTTTGTGACATTACAACTCGAAGAAGCTTCTGCAGTTGCTGAAGACGCGAGGTTGGTCGTAATGAGAAGCGACGATCGAGGGAACGTGTATGAAGAAGAAATTCCTTGGCCGAAATGTCACGTGTACAAAGGTTCAGTTGTTGGTGAACCCACATCATCAGTGTTTCTTGCCATTGGCCAAGAAATAGCTAATGGCTGGATTTCAATTGATGGTACTCGATTCATTATTGGTACCCGATACGCTGATCGAATGACACTTCTTTACGACGAAGCCAATGTCCCCGAGGGCATGATGAACTGGGCACAGTTTGATTGCAGCACCAAGGGCGGAAAGCCTTTCAAAGGCAATTCTGGTGAGAGGGCAAACGCAATTCCTGATGAATGTCCACAGGTCAACATTGCTTTTGACAGTGATTCTGAATTCACAATGATTAACTTTGATGGCAGTGAAACAGCTGCGGCAAACTATGTGAATACACTCGTTTCTTCCGTTTCAGACATTTATAAAGGGGCTATTACAGTCGGAGGAGCGGGCATACGATTAAAAGTGACCTACCTCCGCCTTTGGTCGGTTTCTGATGATCCTTGGACTGGAAGCGACACTAGCAGTCAACTTGAAGAGTTTTCAAATTATTGGCGTAACAATATGGGAGATATTGACAGGCATCTCGCGCAGATTCTTTGTCAACGAAGCTTGGGTGGGGGTGTCGCGAACCTTTGGGGCCTTTGTAATGATGGATATGCGGTTTTAGGAGGCATGGCTGGTACGTTCCCAATACCTCTTGAGGGTGAACAAGAAGGTAATTGGGACCCGATTGTTTTTGCGCATGAAACGGGTCATAATTTTGGGATGATTCATACGCACGAAATGGAAGACCCCCCGGATGAATGTGGTAACGGTGATTGCGCAAGTGCTAGTGGTGCAACAATTATGAGTTACTGCCATTTATGTGATCCAGGCATATCGAACATCGCCTTTGAGTTTCATGACGATAACGTTGAAGCAGCTGAAGATTGGTTAGCAATAGTTGCTGGTTCAGAGGGTTGTGATCTCTCGCCAAATAACCCCCCTCAACTCGAAGACGACCGGGCATTTACCGACATGAATACAGAGGTAGTTATTCACATCTTGGCAAATGACGCAGCAAACAATTGCAACAATTTAACACTGGTTGATTTTGATCGACGAGCAAGAAGAGGTGGGCTTGTATCGCAAACAGCAGCCGATGAATTGACGTATACCCCAACTGGCACTTTTTCCGGTACAGATTCGTTCACGTACGAAGCATCGAACGGAACTTATTCGGATATTGCAAACGTAGTTGTCGAGTTAAGCCGCCCACCATCAGGCGGTGGAGGCACCGACCCTATTGATCCAAACGATGTCATTTTTGTCATTACACTTTGGGGTACAAGGACAGCTGATTGCACAGGTGATGGAACAACAAATATCGATGATTTACTAGCGGTTCTTGAAGGACGGGCGAAACCAGATCGTAGATTAGGTGGAAAATAATTAGTTGATTGCCCCGTTAACTTTAGGGCTTGCAAGCAAGCAGTTAGTTGAGTGATTTAAAGGAATGGAGATCACGGATATGTTTGGAAAATTAATCACCGGCGCTTTGTTGGGAGCAATTACTGCGAATTTTGCTTTCGCTGCACCCCCAATTAGACTTGCCTCTCCAATATCGGTTCATCCAGAACCCGCACCACGTGATGTGCATCCTAGTGCAACTCGCCTTATGCTTAATGACATAGGGGAAGCATTATGCAGTGAAGATGCCTCGGTAGATCTTAGCAGAGAGGGTGTTATGGTCCTCATAGAGGAGTTTCCTCTTGACGATGAGCGCGTTGTTACGCTTGAACTAGAATCACTCAACTCACGCACTAATGGGGCCAAGCTCGTTGGATCGTCGTATGATCGCTTTGGGGGGATTGTACATCACGACCTTCCTTGGACAAAAGTTGTGATGTTGAAGGGAACAGTGCTCGGTGATTCAGATTCCCAAGTATTTCTTGGTTTTGGTGGTGGACTGGTCAATGGTTGGGTTTTTATTGATGGTACAAGGTTCATGATTGGAACCTCGCCAAGTGAGGACCTCACACTTATTTACGATATGCAGAATATTCCGGGAAATTTTATTGATTTATCGGGGATCAGTTCCTGTGATACAGATTCATCAAAGGCCATTCACCTTCCAGCAGGTGGTAATCGAGATGGAGTGGATGGCTATGCACCATGCAATCAACTATGGATGGCGTATGAGACAGACAATGAGTTCCTAGATTTGTTTGCCGAGGCTCCAGCAGGCGCGGTTCCCGCAGCCACCGCGTATGTTCAAGTGCTTGTTGGGGCTGTTTCAAGTATTCTCTATGAACCAATTCTTGATATTGAACTAGTCATAAACTACCTTCGATTTTGGGTAGATGAAGATGGTTTTCCTGTCGCCGATCCTTGGATTGGTGCAACAACTGATGCTGGTCTCGCAGAATTTAGGCTTTATTGGGACTTGTATATGACAGATATTGAAAGAGGACTCGCCCAACTCTTCTCAGGAAGAGGTTTGGGTGGAGGCCTTGCAGGCCTTAACAACATATGTTCTGGTTCAGGAAATGCAATCATGGCAATGAATGGCTCATTTCCACAGCCACTTCAATCAAACTCAGCTGGCAACTGGGATTTCATCGTTGTAGCGCACGAAACAGGTCACAATTTTGGCATGATTCATACGTTTGATATGGATGAACCGCCCGACGAGTGCGGCGAAGAGTGTACTGATTATGACCCCATAGGTGACCCAGAATTTGATTGCGCTGATTATATCTCCACTATTATGAGTTATTGCCACCTGTGCCCGGGAGTCGATGCCGCGTGCTGGGATAACGGCTCATGCTTTACTTGCGACCCATATCTATGGGATGCTAATATTACCTTTGAGTTTGCATTCGAAAATATTGTTCGAGCCTACAGCCATCTCGACAACCTTTCATGCGATCTTTGGCATGAAGACCCAGGTCCACCTACCGTCATCGATGATTTTGCTGAAACGGAGATGAATACTCCTGTTGATATTGAGGTTCTTGCAAACGACAGTTCAAACGATTGCACCTCCGAACTTACTATCATTCGTTTCGATTTGACATCAACTAGGCGGGGTATCGTCTCGCAAAGTTCACCATCGACATTCTTATATACTCCTCCTGCTAATGTCACGGGTACAGACTCTTTCACATATACGATTGTAAGTGAACGGGTTGAGCAAGCTACTACAGGCAATGTCGTGATTAATCTCACTCGAGACCCTGGTCCAAGTTCAGGACCCGTCGATGTTGACGATGTTGTGTTCATCATTACAGTGTGGGGTACAGCGCGTGCCGACTGGAACGGTGATGGAACAACAGACGTCGACGATCTTCTCGCAGCCCTCGATGGCAAATTCAAACCAGACCGCACTCGGGGCAAATAAGTTGTTATTTTTATCCAAAGGGTCAGGCGCACACGTGCCTGACCCTTTTTAGATTCCACATTGTTTCTACGCTACCTATTGGCTTTACACGCGACAGTTACGTTGTAATGCGTTGTCTACTGCGAGGTTATCGTTTGTAAAACGGGAGGGGGGCAACAGTTGCCTCGATTGATTTCTTGCCAAAATCGATCTCTACTGAATCATGATCGAAGCCTGAATCTACGAGACCAATCGCGATGGGATATCCAAAGGTGGGACTAAGGCAACCACTTGTGATTTTGCCAATATCCGTACCATTTTGAACGAGCGGCATCCCTTGCCGAGGTGTTCGTTTGCCTTCGAGTTTCAGGCCGATGAGTTTCTTGGGAAGGCCTTGCTCTTGTATCGCGATCAGAGCCTCTTGCCCAATGAATGGCTCTGCCTCGTTTTCTCCTTGACCCTTATCAAGTTTGACGGCAAATGAGAGTCCCGCAGAGAGGGGATCAATGTCTTCAGTAATCTCATGGCCATAGAGTGGCATTCCAGCTTCAAGCCGAAGAGAATCTCTAGCCCCCAAGCCTGCTGGTTGTACAATCCCTGATTCTTCAGCATTCTCTAATAGAAGCCCGATTGCTTTTTTGGCGAATGTGGCAGGGAGAATGACCTCAACACCATCCTCCCCCGTATACCCAGTTCTAGAAATGTGGATTTTGGCAAGCAGAAGGTTCTTGGTTGTACATCGGTATCGTTTGAGTGACGCGATTTCTGAAGAGAAGTTCCCAAGGAGATCCATGACCTTCGGACCCTGAATAGCCACCATTGCAGTAGATTCTGTTTCATCTTTGAGCTTAAAGACCATGTCACCTCTCACAGACGAGAAGTGTTCGAGTAACTTCACTCGATTTGCCCCATTGCATACCATGAGAAACTCAGAATCATCGATTCCATAGACCAATACGTCATCTTTACACCCACCACGTTCATTGCAGACCAAGGAGTAGCGGATTTGTCCTTTTTGTATCCCCTTGATCTGTCTCGTGCAGACGCGATCTAAAAAATCGCACGCATCTCTTCCCTTAAACCGCAGGCGTCCCATGTGTGAGACGTCGAACAACCCGCCACTCTCCCGTACTTGCTTGTGCTCGTTAATAATTGAGCCGTAATGCATAGGCATCTCCCAGCCGATGAAATCCACCATCATGGCATCGTGTTCTGTATGGAACGAATGAAATGGTGTTTGGTGAAGAGATTGGGTCGCTTGCATCGTTTCTTCCTTAGCTAGGGTGTGGTACTGGTTGTGGGTGGCACCCGTGGGCGGTATCCTGCCCTGCACAGATGAGATTTATTATTCAGAGTATTGTAATTCTGATTGCACTTTTTAGCACGACCACGCAAGCGATGTCCTCTACCGAGCTTGAAGATCGCTTAATTTCTGCAGTGAAAATCGAGGGTCTTCTTCACGTGGAAGATCAATTCGTAGAGAACAACATCCGCACGGCTGTGGGTGATCCCTACGACCCCCTTGTTGTTGAAGAAGATGTTCGCCGCTTGACACGTCTTGGCCGCTTTAAGCCAATTGATTCAAAAGTGGTTTTGCAAGACGATGGAACTGTGCACATCGTGTACGTACTTGTTGAACAACAGATCATCGCATCGGTCAATGTTGTGGGTAACAAACTTGTTAGTGATGCAGAGTTACTTGCAGTGGTTCCAATGGTAGCTGGCGTTGCGAGAGACACTTTTCTCATCGATAAGGGGCGGCGTGCTATTGCTGAAAAGTACCGGAAACTAGGAAACTACCTCGTCGAGGTTGAAGTAGACGCAATGGAACTCGACGAAGCGGGCGTTTTGATTTACAAAATAATGGAAGGGCCTCGTGTTCGAGTGAAGAGTGTGCGCTTTGAAGGAAACAAATCTTTCTCATCAAAGCAATTGTCAGCAGAAATTGAAACGAGTGTTGCAGTGCCATTTTTACGTAGGGGTGAACTTGATGAGTTTGTTCTTGACGATGATGTCGCCATCCTTGGAACGTACTATAGAGATCGGGGGTTTTTGGAAGCTAGGGTTGGGAGAGTCATCGAACGTAGTACGGACAATCGTTCTGCAAATGTCGTGTTTCAGATTGATGAGGGGTTGCAGTTCACAGTTGGTGAAGTGAGAGCTGAAACACGTTCTGGGGAACCCCTTACAGTGTTCTCTTCTGAACAAATTGCTTCTTTGATTCCACTCAAACGTGGCGATATTTACAAATCTTTAGACATCCAAGCTTCAGAAAAAGCGATCGTTGATGCCTACGGTGTACTTGGCCATATTGAAATGAACGTGCAGGCAGCTCCGATCCAAGCAGGAGATGGCCCTGTGAAGAACATCCTGTTTCTCATTCAAGAGGGTGTAGAAGCAAAGGTGGGTCTAGTCCACATTAAAGGGAACTTACTCACAAAAGATGAAGTTATTCGTGGAAGAATTCGATTAAAACCAGGGCGTCGCTTTGACGGGGCTGAGCCGGAACGAGCGAGAACTCGATTGCTCAAAACCCGATTGTTTAATGATGTCAAGGTCACCCCGCAACCAGAGAATCCAGACAATCCGGGGTACCGCGACCTTCTCGTTGAAGTGAAGGAAATGCAAACAGGTTCGATGAACTTTGGGATCATGGCTGGAAGTGACAATGGCATCATGGGGGAAATTTCACTGACACAACGAAACTTTGATGTTGCCGATCTTCCAGAAAGTTGGAGTGAGTTTTGGCAAGGAAAAGCGTTTCGTGGAGCGGGACAAGGTTTCGCAATGTCATTCCAACCAGGTGATGAAGTGTTCAACTATCAAATCAGTTTGAATGATCCGAGATTTTTACAAACAGATTATTCAGTAGGTGGAAGTGTTGGCTACACCCGTCGTGTGTATACGGATTACAACGAAGAAAAGGTGTACAGTAAATTTAGTGTGGGACGTAAATTTGGTGACATCTGGTCTGGAAAAGTGTTTCTCGCGGGCAACCGTGTAGAGTTGACAGATGTTGATAGCGATGTTCCACTTGAAATTTTTAACGACCGTGGTCCCGCAACCGTCGACACGATAGGTCTTACTGCGACACGTACAACATTGTACCCATACGTCGGACCACAAAAAGGTTCACGCTTAGAGTTTGGGCTGAGTCAGGCTGGCTTGTTAACGAGTGACTATACATTCACAAAATCGTTCGTGAATTACACGACCTACTTTACAGTTGATCGAGATTTTTTGGGTCGTGCTACTACACTTCGACTTGATGGGAAATTGGGGTATATTTTTGATGGAGACGCACCAACATACGATCATTTTTACATGGGTGGTCGTTCATTCCGCGGCTTTGACTTTAGAACAATTTCTCCTAAAGGAACACCTCGAGTTGCAGGAGGATCAACAGATATTCCAATCGGCGGAGATTGGAAGATTTTTCTAGGGGCGCAGTATGAGATGCCAGTCGTGGGAACATTTTTGTCAACAGTGTTCTTTTGCGATACAGGAACAGTGACAGATTCACCTGGATTTGATGATTACAGAGTGAGCGTTGGCACAGGTATTCGCCTTCGTATTCCACAACTCGGTCAAGCACCCCTTGCGTTTGATTTTGGTTTCCCCGTCGTAAAGCAAGAGGAAGACGAGAAAAAAGTCTTTAGTTTTAGTATCCAAATGCCGTTTTAGAATGCTCTACCCGGTGTTGCTTTCCTCTCTTCTCAGATACAATCCCACAATCTTAGACCTCTATTGGCTGTGGCATTGTTTAAAAAGGGCCTTTCTATGTTCAAAAGAACAACTGTAAAAAACAAATTATGGATCATGCTTCCTCTCATCACAATTGCTGCAGTCGGTTTGGGCTATCGAGCAGTTGCAGTCGCCATCGAATCAAGACCACCAACCGTTGTCGTTGTCTTTAATCTTCAACAAGTATTCGATAGCTTCGTAGACCGAGCGGTTCTTAGCGCTGGGTATAAGGAGTTAGAGACAAAGATTGACGCAGAACGTCTTGTCAGAAAAGAGAGAGTAGATTCTTTAATTGCTTCGTATGAAGAAGCAAGTGATGAAGATCGAACACTCCTGTTTGACGAAATTCAACAAGCTATGGGTGAAGCGGAAAAATATATTGAGTTTACGGAACGAGAAAAAGATGTAGAGAAATCGCTCATTATGCAATCCCTCTTTAGTGACATTAATGAGGCTGTTGCAACTATTGCTGAGTCGAATAATTACGATCTTGTTATTGCCAGTGACGAATCAGTTGTACTTGACCCGCGGCTACCATCTCGTGCAACGAATGAGCAAATCTCAATGCATCGAATTTACTATGCGAACGATCAGATTGACATCACGGAACAAATCATTACACAAATGAATCTAGAGTTAGATGCCTCGGGCAACTAATAGCAGGTACGAGGAATAGAACCCATGGTAAACACAACCAGACAATTTTATATTTTGGCAGCAACAGTTCTACTTTCGCTTGGTGCCTTGGCGTGGAAATCTTCAGCTACAAAAAGATTCGAACCACTACGACCCACAGTAATGGCGTTTGTTGATATTCAGGGAGTGTTTAACTCACTTGAAGAACGGGCTCGTTTGTTTTCAGACGCAGAAGCATATGCCGAAGAATTACAAGAAGAGATTGTAACCCGCAGGCAAAAAATCACTGATATCGAGAGTGAGATCGAGTTATATAAAAAAGGGAGTGAGAAGCGAAATGAATTGGAATACAAGCAAAAACTTGATTCGCTTTCACACAACGTGTTCATTACGTGTTGCGAAGAAAAGCTAAAGCGATTTGAGGCACGTGGCATTCGTGATATGTACGACCATATTCGTGATGCGGCGAAAAAATTGTCTCAGGACAACGGCTGGGATGTTGTGTTTGTAAACGATGCGGCGGTTGAACTGCCAGATGGTGAGAACACAAACATTATGGGAGAGATTGCTAGCCGTAGAGTGCTCTATGCAAATACTCAGTTTGATGTGACCGACCAATTAATTGAGTATATGAATGCGCAATACGATGAAATGGCTGTTCGCTAAACAATGGGTCACTCAGCAGCATCAGTCGCAAATCTCATCGGGGCGACCTTGCAGGGGAATGCAGATGTCGCCATCGAAGGTGTTGCCGCTGCAGATATTGCAACAGAACACGAACTTACCTTTATCACTTCGCTCTCGTATGCTCAGAAATGGCTGACAACGTCTGGCCGTGTTGCAATCGTAGGCAACGATCTACCCTGTGGTGGCTTGAACTTTGATTCAAGAACAATTCTATTTGTGGAGAATCCCGATCTTGCAATGGCGAAGGTTCTTGAATTGTTTGAACTCCCAAAAGATGAACCCCCGCTAGGCGTCCATGACTCATGTGTCATTGATCCAACTGCTACAATCGGCAAGAATGTTAGAATAGGTCCCTTTGTACGAATTGGGGCGCATGCGAAAATTTCCGATGGGTGCGTTGTGCATTCGAACGTTGATATCGGGATGCACGCATCGGTTGGAACAAATACGATTTTGTACTCCGGTGTCACCATTGGATCTTTTTGCGCAGTTGGTTCCAATTGCATCTTTCATGGGAATGTTGTGATTGGGGCAGATGGATTTGGATACAGACCAGCAGAAGATGGGTCTCATCTCGTTAAAATGATACACATCGGGAATGTAGAGATTCACGATCACGTTGAGATTGGAGCACTGAGTAGTGTCGATCGTGGAAAATTCGCTGCAACGACTGTAGGCAAGGGAACAAAATTAGACAACCATGTGCAGGTTGGGCACAACGTACGTATTGGCAAGAATTGCGTGATTGCGGCATATACTGGTCTTGCTGGGTCTGTACAAATTGGGGATTGGTGTCAAATTGGCGCTGGAGCTGGAATCATTCCACACGTCAAAATCGGTGCTGGTGCGATGATAGGGGCGAAAAGTGGGGTTATGAATGATGTACCAGCGGGTGAATCGTGGTTAGGGGTTCCAGCTGGTCCTACTAAAAATACGTTGCGGCAGTGGTCTGCTATACGTAAACTACCCAAAATAATCAAAAAACTCGCCCCACTCGATTCGTAGCGTAATCAGAAGGGTGGGAAACGAGAAGCCATGACCCTAGACGTAGTGGAACATAACGATACACAAACAACCAATGTCGGTTCGCAGCAAATGCAGCATACTGTCTCCAAGCCAGTCACGATCACTGGAAGGGGTTTGTTGACTGGTTGTGAAGTTGACATTGTGGTTGAACCTGCTGCGACGAATGCGGGCATCGTCTTTGAGCGAGTGGATCTAGACGCTCCTGTACGCATTGAGGCAACGGTCGATCATGCAATCGACGACCGCCCTAGAAGAACGGCACTTGGAATCGGTGATGTAACAATTGAGACAGTTGAGCATTTGATGTCAGCACTCTCTGGCCTTGGGGTTGACAACGCGCTCATTCGAGTTGATGGACCAGAGATACCCGGTGGAGATGGGTCAGCATTACTCTTTGCAGAGAAGCTCGCTCGAGCAGGTTTCACTGTTCAGGATGAGCCTCGAAGAATCTTGAACATTAATGAACCTATTTATTTTCAAGAGGGCGATGCGATGATTGCAGCTTTTCCAAGCGACCAAAGAGGTCTACAAGTTGTGTACGATTTAGATTACGGGGAGTTCTCTGATAGAATTTCTCGTCAAACACAATCTTGGAATAGTTCAAATGGGTCCTTCCTCGATGAGATTGCACCTGCAAGAACATTTAGTTTGCAAGAGGAAGCGACAGCCCTGCAGGCGAAAGGTATGTGTACACATCTTTCGCCATCCGAAGTTCTTGTCATTGGCGATGATGGCCCAATAGATAACGCATACAGATTCGAAAACGAGCCTGTGCGGCACAAAATTCTTGACATCATTGGTGATTTGTATCTCGCAGGTGGGCACATTCAAGCTCGTATTGTCGCGAGCCGATCGGGGCACTCTTTGAACAGGCGGTTGTGTCAAGCAATTATCGAACAAAACAAGTTGCACGAACGTTCCTCAGTAATGCAGGATGGGTGCACAATGGACGTTCGAGAGATTCAACGCATCATGCCCCACCGATATCCAATGCTACTCGTTGACCGAGTCGTAGAAATGGATGGAGATCAACGCGCTCTTGGTATCAAAAACGTTACGATTAACGAACCATTTTTTGAAGGACATTACCCTGGGACACCAATCATGCCAGGCGTACTGATCGTAGAAGCGATGGCGCAGCTTGGTGGGTTGTTGATGAGCCGAAAGTTGGAACACACCGGCAAAATCGCTATTTTATTGAGCTTGGATCACGTAAAACTCAGACACCCAGTGACTCCAGGAGACCAACTCCTACTTGAAGCAGTCGCGGTTCGTGCTGGCACAAGGACAGCATCGCTCAAGTGTAAGGCGTACGTTGGGTCGAAGATAGCAGCTGAAGCCTCTGTTAAGTTTATGATGGTTGACGCAGAGCAGGAATAACATGGAAAATCAAATGACGACACATTCTGAAATACACCCGTCCGCAGTCATTGATGTGACTGCAGAAGTGGATTCAACTACCACGATCGGTCCAGGTTGCGTCATCGGTCCAAACGTTCGCATTGGTCCTCATAACGTCCTAATCAATCATGTGACCGTGCAGTGCAACACAACGATAGGGAGTGGCAATACGTTCTACCCATTTTCAGTTGTGGGGAGTGACCCACAAGACAAAAAGTACAACGGAGAAATGACCACGCTTGAAATCGGCGATCGGAATGAAATTCGTGAGCATGTGACAATCCACAGAGGTACTGGAAGTGGTTGCGGAAAAACTGTTATAGGCTGTGAGAACCTCTTGATGGTCGGTTGCCACGTTGCGCATGATTGCATCCTAGGAAATGAGATTATCTTGGCAAACCAAGTTATGCTCGCAGGGCATGTCATTGTTGATGATGGCGCAGCCATCGGGGGTGGGACTGGTGTGAATCAATTTTCAGCTGTCGGTCGGTGTGCGTACGTTGGTGGATTGGCACGAATCACAAAAGATGTTCCACCATACATGATCGTTGAAGGCACACCTGCTGAGGTGCGGGCGGTGAATGTGGTTGCGATGACAAGAAGGGGGTATTCTGAACCTCACATTGAGGCAACAAAAGAGGCATTCAGACGGCTCTTTCGGGAGAATGGCGGTTCAATTCTCGATCGAATGGAGGCTGTATTAGCCGACCTTGGAGCGCATCAGTCTGTCGTGACACTGTGCAAGGCCCTGAGAGCCTCAAACGACGGCAAACACGGTCGCTCAAACGAAAAAAAATAACCTCAAATCTGACACTCTACCCTTCGTTTTTGGCTCTCCCCTCCGATTTCGATCGCCCCCCTCAAACCAATACCTCTGAGCATACCTCAGACCATACGTCTGAGCATACCTCTGTGTATACCTCTGTGTATACCTCTGTGCATACCTCTGTGCATACCTCTGTGTATACCTCTGTGCATACCTCAGAGCATACGTCTGAGCAATGCTCAGAGCAGGGGTGTACAAAAGTCCGATAATATTTAGTTTTTAGGGGATAACTCGTCAAAAATGAGAGATTATCTGAATGGCACCTTCATACTGTGCGTTATCGGGTCGAAGCAAAGTGTAGAACACACTTTCGCGACTGGTCGATGGAAGATCTCAGCGTAGTATTAGATATGAAATCCTGCATACAACAGCCCGTATTTACATTGTTCTCTGAGGAAAAAAGATCTCAGAGAGTGATATGGTTGCTTGTTGGGATTGTTGCCCTGAGCCTTGCTGATCTTGTGTTAACGACGATGTATTTGACAAGTATCGGGATGGCCGAAGGCAACCCAATTGCTGCATGGCTACTGACGACAACCAACTCCCTTTGGGTACTGGCACTGTATAAGGGCATCACGGTGGCGACTTGTGTCTCGCTTTTGTTCTACATGCGGCACCGTCGTCAAGGGGAATTAGCAGCATGGTGCTCCATGTTCATACTAACTGCACTCACCTTTTGGTGGAATCAATATGCGTTGTACCAACCAAATTTCCCTACCTCTGAAGATAAAATTGTGATGATTCGTAACGATTCCCCGCGGTTTACTCCTTATCACGACCAACAACAATCTCCTACTTTGTTACAGTGAGCAGATGCTAAAACTGTTTTTGTTCTCGCTTTGCTGCGTTGCAACTAGCTGCACGACATCTCGTGCTCCTATTGCAGAATACTCATCATCAACTGTAACATCTTCGCTACCAACAGCGGTATCTGTTGACGTTGCGTTTGCTTTATCAAACACGAACGACGAACCCCTACAACTCGAACAGTACAACTATGCAGTCTCTATCGCTGGGGATATTGTCTACCGTGGATTCGCTGAAGCCGAGCAAACTTTACCAAGAGGTTCAACAGTCAACGCAACCATTCCGATTGTGATTCCTCGAGCGTATCTTGTAGGGCAAGATACTGTTGTGTGGCGTTTACGTGGTTCACTTGAGTACATTTCGCACAATGCATTCGTGGAAACATTGGTGGACTCAAAAATGTACCAGCCCTCTATCTCCATTGCCGCATCTGATTACATGGTTGTTCCCCCAACCGAGTAATCGTACGACGTATTCGGTACACCCCACATAATTAGAACACTCTGGTGCGAATAATCCTCTCATGTAGGACATCCGATGTCTCGAGCTTGGAATGCCTGTCTTTAACTCGGTTGAAAGACGATGAAGAGTCACCCACTATGTCGTACGATTTGCAAGCTATTCTTGATGCCGCAGCGAAGCACAACGCTTCTGATATTCATTTGGTAACAGGTGAAGTACCCATTATTCGAATTGACACGAATTTATGCAGAGTAGATTTGCCAATCATACATCCTGAAGCGATGGATTCAATGTTACATGTCATGCTAGGGGAACAACAGGCAAAGACACTTGAACAGGAACAAGACGTTGATTTTTCTTGGGCTACAGATACCTGCCGCTACCGAGTGAATGCACATATTCAACGCGGGGTTCCCGCGATTGCGATGCGCACCGTTAAGACGAAGATCCCGCCGCTTGAAACACTCAATCTACCCTCTTCGATCAGCTCGCTTGTTGACTTGCCAAGAGGTCTTGTGCTTGTCACAGGCGATACGGGCTCGGGAAAATCCACAACACTCGCCTCATTGCTCGATCAAATCAACGGTACGAAATCAAGGCACATTATTACGCTTGAAGACCCAGTTGAATACACGTTTGAATCAAACCAGTGCCTTGTTGAACAGCGGGAACTTGGGCGAGATATGCCAAGTTTTGCATCGGGGTTAAAACATGCGTTGCGGCAAGATCCAGACATAATTCTTGTAGGCGAAATGCGTGATCTTGAAACGACTTCTTTGGCTATTTCTGCTGCGGAAACTGGCCATTTGGTGATGTCTACGCTGCATACTGTAAACGCAGCTCAAACAGTTGAGCGAATTGTTGATATGTATCCTGCAAATCAACAATGCCAAGTTCGTTCGATGTTAGCAAATACTTTAAAGGCTGTAGTGTCCCAGACTCTGCTGCCAAAAACAGGTGGTGGAATGGTTCCAGCCGTTGAAGTGCTTCTGTGCAACCCAGCAGTTAGGAACATAATCCGAGAGTCCCGCACATTTGAGATACCAAATGTAATTGAAACAAGTGGCCGAGCAGGAATGATTTCTCGAGATGCATCTATGGCATCTCTTTTGTACAACGGGCTTGTAGAAAAGTCTGATGTTCTCGCAAATGCAACAGATCCCCAACGAATGGAAATGACACTCGCAGCATAAGGAACACAACATGCCAACGTACCGCTATGAATTGCAACAAGAAGCGGGAGATCTGATGGTAGGCCACCTCGCAGCAGAGTCGGCAGCTGCCGCTTCAGAGGCATTACGAGATAGGGGTGGACGAATTGTGCGACTTGTTCCCTTTCAAACAAATGAAACAAATGTATGGAAGCGAATATGGAAAGTATTAAACGCTGGGAGCGGCCCAACAAAACGTGAAATTCTAGACTTCACGACACAACTCGCTGTAATGGTTCGTGCCGGAATAAATCTTCGTGCAGCCATAGACGGCATCGCAACGAATACGGAAAATAAAAAGTTTCAGGAAATATTGCGAGCGATGAAAGATGACATCGAAGCTGGTTGTACGTTTTCTGATGCGATTGCGCAATACCCAAAACTTTTTTCACAACTCTACATCAATATGGTAAGAGCTTCAGAGTTATCTGGCTCTTTTGGCCATATGCTTGATCGTATTGCAAAGATACTCACAAGGCAGATCGAGACTAGAAAAATGATGATCGGGGCAAGCATCTACCCTGCAGTCATTGGGGGTTTGGCTACAGTTGTAACTATATTTCTTCTCACATTTGTTTTGCCACGATTTACTGGTGTCTTTGCAGGGAAGGAAGACGTGCTTCCTTGGCCAACAATTTTCCTGATGGGTTTGAGTGAATGGATGGTGCTGTATTGGTGGACAGTTCCAATAGCACTAGGTTGCCTCATCACTGGAACACTGTTGTGGAGCAGAACGAAACGGGGTGAGGTAGTCATCGACACATTGAAACTTCGAGTGCCCATTATTCGCCACATGCTTCGTGCGCTGTATATCAACCGCTCTTTGCAAACACTTGGAGAGCTACTTAGCGCAGGTGTTCCTATGCTCAGTGCACTTGAGGTTACTGGTGATATTAGTGGGAACTGTCACTATAAAAAACTTTGGTATGACGTAAAAAAGGGAGCGCGAGAGGGATCACGGATTGCAAAAATAGTCGAAGGAACAAACTGTTTACCTAAGCCAGTCATTCAAATGGTTGGAGCCGGTGAAGAATCAGGGCGACTAGGCGATGTGCTACAAGAGGTTGCAGACTATTACGACCGAGTATTGCGTGATGCAGTAAAAACATTTACAAGCCTTATTGAACCCGCAATGATAGTTTTTATGGGGGGAATTGTCGGGTTCATTGCGATGGCTATCATTCTTCCTATTTTCAAAATGAGCGCGGTGGTGTCTTCATGAAACAACGAACAGGTACGAGTCAACAGCCTTCTTGCTCATTGGAAAGACGCAACGTGATCCGTCGCGGGTTTTGGATCATGGAATCAACTATCGCAATCGTAGTCATTGGAATTGGCGTTGTTGGTGTTGTGGGCTCACAACAAGCATGGCATCACCAACGTATCGTTTCAGATCAACTCACAACTGGCATGCGGTTAGCGACAGAAATTCGTGAACTCTCCTTGATGCTACCAGCGAACGATCCAGTAACAGGTACAACAACGTGGGGAGTAGAAACGGGCGAGGTTTTACCTCACGATGTAGATGATCTTGATGATTTAGATGGTGCTTTGTTTAGTACACCCATCGATGCAACGAAAACAGCGATTGTTGGGATGTCGGGGTGGAGCCAAGAAGTACGCGTGCAGTGTGTTGACCCGTTTAATGTGCTGCAAGTCGTAGCAGACGGGACCTCTGAGCATGTACAAATAGAGGTTGGTATCGAATTCAATGGGGAAGAAATAACGAGGTTGTCATGGTTCGCTCCGCGCTAACGAATACATCAAATAATCGGCACGAATCTGGTTGGGCAACAGTTCCAGCAATCTTGATGCTTGGGGTAATTTCTGCAATCACCGCCGGCATTGCGAGTGTTTCCTGGACAAATGTACAAAGTGCAAATGCAATGATTGCAATCGCTCGCGCACAATCCGCTGCGGAATCTGGGTTAGCGTTTGCAGCAAGACGGTTGCAAAGTGAATCAAGCCGCTACGTCATTGATCAAGGAGTGATCGGCAGCGACCTTGCAGATAAATTGTGGCACGGAACATGGACCGGTGCTGATGGGATAATCACGATCTTGCCTCCGGAGGACTACACGATTACTTCATCAACTGGTTTGGGAATCGTGCACGCACTCTTTGACGTGTTCGATGAAGTAGACCTTCATTGTGTCGAGAGAGTTTCAGGAGACGCTCTGTTGCCAGCACTGACAAACGGTGATTCCCACCTCGAACTTAAACCAATCGCTCTTGACGCAAATTCAAATGGCGCAATCTTTCGATTGAGCTACGAACTTTTAAGTGGGAGTTCCACAATAGAAATCACAAGCACAGGCGAAAGTGATGGGATCTCTCGTTCGATCTCTATGCAGTTTGAATTGGACAAGAGAATTGATTATGCCATCATTGCGATGTCACGATTAATGCTAGGAAAAAACGTACTTGTCGAAGGTCCCATAGGAACTCGGTTTGGTACAGATGCTGGGGAACTAAACAGTGGGTTTGGAGTGCCTTTGGTTATGGAAAGTGATTTTCGAGCGTTAGATCCAGCGATCCTTGGCGTAGAACTTGATTCACTAGCTTCCCTTATTCTTGCAAACGATGTCGATGGCGATTGTCGGTTGCGTACGAATCACGCTTTAGAATCTGCAGGACTTGGTGGCACCCTTGTCGATTATGACGGTGATGAGTATGTGACAGATTTTGATTTGTTTCTTTCACACTACGACTCGGATGGGGATATTGCAGTCGTATTTGATCCGGTGCAAGCCGATGCTGCCGGATTTCCTGGCCTCTGGCAAGAGTTTTCGGATGATGTCCAACTTGCTTTGCTCATCGACAATGCTAGAGCGGACCGAAATGGTGATGGAATCGTAAACACCGTTGACCAAGAACTTGGTTGGAACGATGGGATTATTGATTCAAAAGATCGATATGGAAAAATAGATGGCTCAATTGCTTTTGGGGTTTCAGTTGAAGATTGGGAATCTGCAACTGCATTGGATTGGCAAACAGATCTGCAGGGTTCAGTTGTTTCAGCACTAGGAGAGGCACCATCTTCATTTAATGTACCAGAGGAACAGTTGACAGAACTATCGACTGGTATGTTTAATGGAGCAACAACGTGGTTTGAAACCAAATCAATGACAGGTGTTACTTTTGGTGATTCAACATCTGGGCAAGTACAGTCCAATTTACAAAACGGTGGCTCCTATTTCCCTTCCGAGCAGAATAGTTGGGAAGGGATTCCATACGAGGCAGAGGGGGCATACGATTGGTACCAAAGGGCAATCTACAAAGATATGACGTTTAACAACGTTCGCATCCCCGTAGGAACAAACGCATTGTTTGAAAATTGCATGTTTGTCGGTGTGACTTGGGTAGAAACGAATGAACAGGTCGACGATCCGAATTGGAATTATGCAGGGGCGGTTGCACCAGATGGAGTTGGTGGATATCAAGTTCGTTTTGAAGAACTTGAAGCGACGTCTGATGGCAACGTGTATCAGGACACACGAGTTGTTTCAAACAATGTTCGATTTCACGATTGCACATTTCTTGGATCAATTGCAGGGGATGTTCCAAGCGAATACACACACTGGCGGAACAAGGTTCAAGTGACTGGAGAATCCAGATTCTTTATTGATCCAAATGATCCCAATGTAGCAAATCAACCCGACGCTGCATTGTTACAATCAACATTGCTCGCAATGGATCCATCCGACTTAGAACAGATGGCTCGAAGTTCGATTTTAATGCCGGGATGGTCGGTTGAGATTGGCGCCTTTACAAACAACGAAGCGGTCGGTGTGAATTTACAAGGAACGATCGTCACAGGATTGTTGGATTTACGAGGTGTAGTTGATGTGCACGGCGCAATACTTTCAACCTACCGACCGGTTGAAGGCGTTGGACCACTCTTTTATGGCGGTGATGCAGATGCATTTAATTCCACGATTGGATATTTTGGTCCCGAGGATGGGGATGGTGAAGGTGTTGATGATGCCATGAAACCGTTTGAGGGATATGGAAGAATTTCACTTCGTGCAAACCCAGATGCAACGCTTCCAGATGGCGTTCCTTGGCCAATCACTGTAGTTGCTGACAGCTCCAGTTATCAAGAGGGGTACGAATGAGACGAGGTTTTACACTTGTAGAAGTCATCATTGCGCTCGCGATCGCATCACTGTTGTTGAGCGGTTTATTCGCTTCACTCCAGGGGTCGATTCAGGCGTATCGTGCAAGTGCAGCAGAAGGAGTCAACAGCCTGACAGCGAGACTGTTGGTCGAACGGATCGCATTACTTGTACGAACAGGGGTAGATTTTGGACCCTTGCCAACTGTTGCAACAGAAAACGAAGTAGAAAGCAATGTACTAGAGATAACAACGCAAGAGGGACAAGACATAGAGATAGAGTGGCATTCTGCAAGCAACGAACTTACGATGACGGTTGATGGAACAAGTTCTACGGTTCTTGGTGGCGTCGTTCAAACTACCGGTGGAAGTTCAATCACTCCGTTCTTACTGCAATTTGAGCACGGGACAACGTTGCAGCGAGTAACAATTAACTTGGCCGTTGTTCCAGATCCTGAGCACGCAACGGCGATGGATGGAGGAGACCAAACCCTTCGTTTTACAACTTCAGTAATGCCAAGGGGGCAACTCTATGAGTAACAAATGAGAACAGGGAACCGCTTTAAAGTTTTACTCTTGACGCAATCGTATAGGCAGTCAACGAGTCTTTTGCTTCAGAAATGACTCTAGCGATTGGTTCTGTATTGCTAGCGCGAACATGGAGCCAACCCTCTTCAAAATCAATTCGAAGACCATCACTATTGTTTTGTTTCTCGTCCGTATATGCAACTTGGAGGCGTTTCATCTCTTCCTGAAGCGCGGGTATGCCACCGAGGTCAGCAAGGTCTATGGTTTTCTTCATGATGTGATATCGAGGCAAGGCATCGACCAAGGTTGAGAGCCGTTCATTTCTTGTTTGCATGAAGTCTAAAATGATCGCCATCCCGCTGAGGCTATCGCGTACCCAACAAACTTGTGGAAAAATGACTCCGCCATTCCCTTCGCCTCCAATGATTGACCCGTGAGCTTTCATCACACTTGCGACATTCGCTTCTCCAACAGCAGATCGGTACACCTTGGATTCATAGGCGTTTGCGATGTCGTCGATCATTCTACTTGTCGAGAGATTGGCCGCAATTGACGAGGCGTTGTGTTTATGTAACCAATGTTCAGTAGCTAATGCGAGGGTGTATTCTTCACCTATGTATCGCCCATTCTCATCAACGATGGCAAGGCGATCTGCGTCTGGGTCTTGAGCAAAACCAACATCTGCATCAAATTTCACAACAGCATCGCACAGCCCTTCAAGGTTTGCTTCTTTGGGTTCCGGTTCATGGGCAAACAAACCCGTTGGTTCGCCGTTGAGATGCAACACGTCACAGCCGAGGTGTTCTAACAGCCGCAGACCCCCAACACACCCAGCGCCATTGATTGAATCGAGCACGACCCTGAATTGCTTCTTTTGAATCGGTTGTGGTTCAATTGATCCAAAAACTTTTGCAATGTGCGTGTCGTGTCCACATTCGTTGTGCTCTAAAAACCCCTCTTGCGTACCGATTTGTTTTGGAGCACGTTTTCTTTCATGAAACCGTGCGATGATCTCTTTCGCATCTTCAACAGGTGGTGCAAGCCCGTCACCATCGAGGCATTTCAGACCATTCCACGGAGTTGGGTTGTGGGAGGCGGTGATAATGATGCCACCATCTGCTTGCGTTGCACCAATCATCACACCTGCAGTTGGAGTTGCGACGATGCCAAGGTCAATGACTTCACAACCGCACTCTACAAAAGCTTCAGCGACGCCCCTTGCTAGCACAGGACCACTTGGTCTACTGTCACGTGCAATACACAATTTCGGGACGCGCCCGAGTCTGTCGATGAGAAATGATGCGAAAGCCGCAGCGTAACTATTTGCTACTTCTTGGGTCATTGTTTTTCCGACAATCCCACGGGCACCGGAAACAGAGAGCATTAATGGAGCGTTCGTCATGGTCGGTATGTTGCTTTGCAGTGCGGGGCTTCTGTAACAGTTACGGAGACAAGAACGGCTGGGGGTGGTATCTGCATACAACCTGCAATGTACCAAGCGACATGTTCTGCTGTTGGATTATGAGAATCCAATTCTTGAACAACATTGAGGTTTGTGTTTTGAAGAGGGGAGATCGCTGAGGAAACTTGCCGCTCTAATTCGAGGAAGTCGACAAGCAGCCCGTCACTATCGAGCCTTTCACCAGAAACAGTGACAACGACATTCCATTCATGGTCATGTTGATCTTCTTCAACTCCAGAAATTGTCACAGCGTGCGTAGCGGTGAAGGATGATTCGACTGAAACTTCAAACATCAGTTGCGGTCCATTCTTCTTGGACAGACCACTTGAATGGTTGAACTGAACAATCAATGTGTACGGCGAAGAATCCGCCTCGGTGCTTAAGAACCAATGGCCAGATGATCGAACGGTCTGTATCTGGGATATCAAGAGTTTCAACATCATCCACTGCAACCCACTCGAGTGTTCCTTCATCCATCTCCATTGCTCTAATTTCTGATTGATTCACTGGCCTTGTAACTTCGTATAAGAAAATGAGCCAATGGGTCTCACCCTCATACGCGGTTTCAGCAAGCATTCCAGAGAGGCGAACTTCGTTCATTCGTACGTTCACACCAGCTTCTTCATAAATCTCACGAATCGCGCAGGCATGCGGGCTTTCCCCAATCTTTGCTTCAAGTTTGCCACCGATCGGAGAGTATTGCCCTGCGTTGGGAGCCTTGCACCGGTGTAGGAGGAGAAGCCGATCTTCGTGATCGTAGAGATAACAAAGGACAGCGATTTTATATGGAAGATCGGTGATGTTTTGTGTCATGTCGTCGCCTCTTGGATGTGTTCTTTCATGACTTCTACTGCTCTTTTCATACCAACAAAGATCGATCTGCTGACAATTGCGTGTCCGATGTGCAATTCACAGATTCCAGGAATTGCTGCGATGCCACCCACATTGAGGTAGTTTAATCCGTGACCAGCATTGCATTGCATCCCTAGAGATTGAACATGGGATGCGGAGTTCTGCACACGGGAGCGTTGCGTCGCCACTTCCTCGTGTGTGATTGAAAAACCGTTTTTTTCGATCGATTCAGCGTAGGGTCCCGTATGAATCTCGCAAACATCGCACCCTGCATTTTTAGCAGCGTTGATTTGTTCAATCTCAGCATCGATGAATGCACTGACTCGGAGGTTTTCTCTGTGGAGGACCCCGACAATTCGTTGAATCCGATCGAAATCACCGCAAATATCAAGCCCTCCCTCGGTTGTTATCTCGTCTCTTCCCTCTGGAACCAACATCACCATCTCGGGCATCGTTTTGATTGCCAAATCAACCATGGCATCAGTTGCGGCCATCTCTAAATTGAGGGGAGTTCCTACAGAGCTCCGCAGATTTGCAAGGTCATACTCTTGCATGTGCCTCCGGTCTTCTCTGATATGAAGCGTGATTCCATCAGCCCCCCCAAGCTCGGCCTCCGCGGCAGCCAAAACAGGATTTGGCTCGTACGTTTTGCGGGCTTCTCGAATCGTAGCGACGTGATCAATGTTGACACAAAGTTTAACCATGACATACTCCCACGGGGGATCGGCGAGTATACTTCGCCACAGAGCAATTGTACTCTCTACCCCATGTACGGTTTACGAAACTTTTCTTGTGATGTCAGAATTTGACAAAAAACTTTCTCAGCTCCAAGCCGACCTCAACACCCAAGGCGATCGTGTTGTTGAGCAACTGTTTCAGTCAGTTGAGGCATGTTTTGGGTGTGACCATACACTCGCCCAATCCGTACTTGCAATTGAAACAACAATCGATCAAGTCGATGTAGAAATTGAACGAGCGTGTATCGGCCTTCTGCGGCTAGGTACGACTGACGACAGAAACATTCGTTCAGTTTTAACGATCGTAAAAGTGAACAATGAACTTGAACGGATCGCAGATTGTGCAACAACAATCGCTGAAGCTACGGTAAAAAAGGGTGAATTAATTTTACAAGCTCCGACCACGTTTCGTGTGATGGCAAACAGTGTTGTTGGTATGGCACGGGACACAAACAAATCACTTGCAGATACCGATACGGAATTCGCAGTCCGGGTGTTGTCGTTCGACGACACGATCAACCGTTTTCGTAAGGAAATCGTCCTAGATGTCCAGCATCGAACAAGCGAAGGCACGCTCGAGCCACTTGTTGCGTTTGAAATTCTTTCCATTACCCGCGCACTCGAACGCATTGCCGATCATTGCACGAATATTTGCGAGCAAGTGATTTATCTCGGAACAGGAAAAATAGTTAGGCACCTTCCAGAAGGCTGGACGGCACCAGAAACACCAGAGTTTTGAGCTCAGTTCCAACATCTATCAAAGCGATGCTTGCCAACAACGGGCAGGAACATGTTTTGCATTTTTGGGATGAGCTCAACGAAAAAGAACAAGCAGCATTTGTCCAACAAATCGAATCGATTGACTTTAACGTACTCCTCCATTTGGCTTCGTTGAATTCAAGTGATTCTTGCGGTAACGCAGAACAGATTGCCCCTAGTCCATTGATCTCAGTAAATGATGATTCGGTCGATTGGGAACAGGTGAGGTCAGTTGGAGAATCAGTGTTGCAAAAGGGGGCAATTGGGGTTTTAACAGTTGCCGGAGGTCAAGGAACACGGTTAGGTTGGAGTGGACCAAAGGGGACGTTTCCCGCTACGCCAATTACAGGTAAATCGTTGTTCCAGTTGATTGCCGAACAAATTCTATTTGCATCAGAAAAATACCAAGTAACAATTCCTTGGTACATCATGACAAGCCAAGAAAATGATGCGGTGACTCGATCATTCTTACTCGACAACAATTGCTTTGGTCTTGATCGGACTACGATCTTTGCGTTTCCTCAAGGAGTAGTTCCAGCAGTAGATCAAGATGGAAAAATGCTTCTAGCAAAAAAGAACCAAATCTTCATGAATCCAGATGGTCATGGCGGTGTCATTACAGCAATGAAACAGAGTGGAGCTCTCGAGGAAATGGTCTCGCGGGGCATCGAACATTTGTCGTATGTGCAAGTGGACAATCCACTCGTGAAAGCGATCGATCCAAAGTTTATTGGAATACATTGCAGCGAGCAATCTTCTTGCGAGGTTACAAGCAAATGCGTTCTTAAAAAGGAACCAGAAGAGCGAGTGGGTGTGTTTTGCAAAAAGGGCACAACTACATCGATCGTTGAATATAGCGATTTGACGGAACAGCAGACACACGAAACAACTGTAGATGGAAACATAGCGTTTTGTTGTGGATCGATCGCTGCACACCTGATATCAACTCGATTTATTGAACGGGTTGCAGGCGATTTGCCTTGGCACGTCGCGCACAAAAAAATACCGCACATCGATATTGAAACGGGCGAATTCTGCGAACCAAAGGAACCAAACGCGTGTAAATTTGAGCGCTTTGTTTTCGACGTACTTCCACTCGCTGAAAACTCGCTTGTGTTAGAGACTCTTCGTGAAGAAGAATTTGCGCCAATTAAAAATGCATCTGGAACCGACTCAGCCCAAACATCGATGGAATTGCAAATTCGCCGTGCGATCCAGTGGCTTCAGAACCGAGGTGTTGAAGTTTCGGAATCAGCACTCGTCGAAATAAGTCCAACGACAGCTTCTTCTGCAGAAGATATCCCAGAAGAGATACTCCCAAAACGTATAGACTCGGGCGAAACAATGGTGTTGTAACCCATGGAAGCGTGGATCAACGAGATATTTTCGCTAGTTGACCCTACGTGGGGGCCATGGGTTGTCTTCGGGCTGCTGTTGTTGTCTGGCTTTGGAATACCCCTTGGCGAAGACATCATAGTCATCCCCGCGGGGATGATTGTTGCACATGGTGGTATGCCCTTTTGGCCAACAATGCTTGCAGCATATTGTGGTGTTGTGTTTGGTGACTTGCTCTGGTTTCAGGTGTGCTCTACGTTTGGTACGAGGATATTGCACCAACGCTGGTTCAGACGTTTTTTTCACCCCAAGCGCATGCTACAAGTAAAGTATCAGTTCGACAAACGTGGAAGCTGGGTGATTGTGCTTGCGAGGTTTATTCCAGCGAGTCGTACAACGACAATCACCGTTGCGGGTTTGATGCACATGCCATTGTATAAGTTTGCATTGCCAACAGTACTCTGTTGTCTGATCACAGCACCAATGCAACTATTTGCAGGCTGGTGGATTGCTGAAAGTTTGCAAGCAAAAAGCAGTGTTGAATTGATTGCTCGCTTATTAGGACTAGTGATGGTAGTGTTTGCACTCATTTGGGCATACAGGTTGTGGTCAAGCCATAGAGCCACAGGAAAGCGCGTACCTCGCGCTAAAGTTTCCTGGTTGAGGCGTTTTCAAGAACGTTAAAAAGGCGAGTTTCGTTGTGTTTCGGGTATAATGCTCAGACTTATGAGAACAGTAATAACAGGTCAAATCGGAATGGACAAGAAGCCATACCTCGAGGCGGTGTCGAAGCTCGGTGGCGAACGAGGTGGCAACATTGAAATTTTTAATGTCGGGAAAATGATGTACGATGAAGGCCCCGATATTCGAGATGGACGTATTTTAGATTTGCCGCTGAGTAGACTTCATTCGTTGAGACGTGCCGCGATCAAGGACATCATTTCTGAGACTACACCGATTGAAGCGCATCCAAATGTAGTTATGAATACGCACGCGACGTTCCGTTGGCGGCACGGTTTGTTTCCTGCATTTGACTTTGATCAAATCGAAGAGTTCGAACCTAACTTGTTTATTTGCCTTGTTGATAACATCGAGGTTGTACATGATCGGCTTCATTCAGAGCACGATATTGACGCAACTCTTAAGGACTGTATGGTCTGGCGAGAAGAAGAAATTCTAGCAACCGAGTTGCTTGCCCAAGCAGTTGGGTGCAGAAACAATTTTTATGTACTGAGTCGAGGTCGCCACCAAAGCACAACTGAAACCTGTTACAGGTTGATTGCTCGACATGACATGAAAAAAGTTTACCCGAGCTTTCCAATGAGCCACGTTGTAGACTTGCCAGATGTTCTTGCGGAAATTGACCAATTCAGAGCAGCGTTAGCGGAACACTTTATTACATTCGATCCAGCAGATGTTGATGAGAAATTGCTCTTAGACAGAGGAATCGAGGCAGCAAAAGAAGGCAAGGATTGGATCGAGGTGGAACCACATGCGTTTGGTGGAAAAATTGATGGCGACCCAATGCGTGTTTCTGTGAGGGAAATACTCGACATTGCTGGTGATATAGACGGGCAAATTTATATGCGTGATTTCAGGCTCATTGACCAATCGGATATGATTGTATCCTTGGTTCCAGAACTTCCAGGGGGAACTCCTGGCCTCTCAAGTGGTGTTGAGCGAGAATTACAACATGCTTGGGAACACACGAAGGAAGTCTACGTCGTGTGGAAGCCAGAGAAACCACCTTCACCGTTTATTACCGAGACGGCAACAAAGATATTTAAAACGGTTGATGAAGCGCTCGAGTTTTTCCAAGAACAAGGGTATTTTGCAATGACCAACCTCTTTGGTCATTGACCGTCCTCGTATCGAATCCATTCAAGCGACAATCCCTCTGGTGGCATCGTGGCACCAGCACGTGTTCTATCTTTTGACAATATGATTTCTGGGATTTCGTCTGCGTTTGTTTTTCCTCTGCCGACATCGAGAAGTGTTCCAACGACAATGCGTACCATATTCCAAAGAAAACCGTTGCCAGATACGTCAATGGTGATTCTCCATGGTTCTGTTTCGGTAACGTTGCAAGTACCAATGCGACGTACAGTCGACTCTCTACCGTGATTGAGTTTTGTAAATGCAGCGAAATCGTGTTCTCCTATGAGAAATGTGCACGCTTCTTGCATGGCAACAACATCAAGATTGTAGGCAGTGTTTGCAACATATCGACGGTCGAAGAGCGGCTTTCTTCGTGGGTCCTTGCATCCATGTGCAAGGCAATAGCGGTACCCTTTCGACGTGCAATCAGCGATTGGGTTGAATGTGTTTGCAACGATATCTACTTCTAGTATACGAATGTCAGATGGTGCTTTTGAATTTAACGCACACAACATTCGATAGGGCTCAAGGTCGGTCTCAGCATCAAAGACGGCGATTTGCCCGTTGGCATGTACGCCTGTATCTGTCCTTGAAGCACCTTGAACAACAACGGGTTGTCTCACTACATCCCGAATTGCACGCTCAAGATCTTCTTGCACGGTTCTGAGATATGCACCGTGTGTGGGGGCCTGTTTTTGCCATCCGTGAAACTCAGTGCCGTCGTATGCGACCTTCAAACGATATCTTGCCATGTGCACATCATAAGAAACCCCGTGGTTCCATAGTGCGATGCATTGCTCAGAGCGCATAAAAAATGCAAAGTCAGTTATGCTGTTCAAATGCGGATCATGCACATTTCAACACGGCTCATTTTGGGCGGATCGCAAGAGAACACCATTCTCTCATGCGAAGGTCAGGCAGATGCAGGACATGATGTTTCGCTCGTGTACGGGCCGATCTATGGACCAGAAGGGTCCTTGCGAGATCGCGCGGCTGCCCATGGTGGAATTGAGCTGATCGAATCTCCCAACCTTGTTCGCAACCTCGCTCCGATTCGGGATTTCAAATGTTATCAAGATTTGAAAGAGTGTATTCGTACTTGGAAACCCGATGTTGTACACACCCACTCATCGAAGGCAGGCATTCTTGGACGTGGGGCTGCTTGGAACTGTGCCGTGCCCTGTGTGGTGCACACGATTCATGGCTTGCCATTTCATCCGTATGAATCGGGTTGGAGAAACACGTTATACATCGCTTCAGAACGGTGGGCGGCAAAGCGTTGCCATGCTATTGCGTGCGTTGCTGATGCGATGCGAGATCAAGCCCTTGCAAAAGGAATTGGAACGAAAAAACAATATAAAACCATTTACAGCGGGATGGAAGTGGAGGCATATCTCAACCCACCTCGATCGAGTGAGAGGATGCGTAAAGAACTTGGGTTAGATCCCGAAGATTTTGTCATTGGTACAGTCTCAAGACTTGCAAAACATAAGGGACACGACGACATTCTTGAAGCTCTTGAACCAGTGCTTTTAGAGAATCCAACCGTAAAACTACTCTGGGTCGGTGATGGTTGGTGGAAAGAACGGCTCGAGAAACGAATTGAACGTATGGGTCTAGCAAATCAAATTCTTCTTACTGGTCTTGTGGAGCCAGATGAGGTTGCGAACTATATTTCTGCGACTGATGTGCTACTTCATGCAAGTTATCGAGAAGGACTTCCGCGGACAGTCGTGCAAGCAATGCTTGTGGGGAAACCAGTCATTGCAAACGACGTTGATGGCACAAGGGAAGTATGCATATCTGGTAAAACGGGTTTTCTTTTGGATGTTGGTGATTGTATTGGTATGCGAAACGCAGTGACGCAATTGCAAGACAACATAGAATTGCGAAAACGGTTTGGAAACGCTGGTCGAGAACTATGCAGGGAACAGTTTTCAGCGGGTAAAATGGTCAAACATCTCGACCGTCTCTACCGCTTTATATTGGAACCCTAAGGAAGATTATGACAAACATACTCGTAGTTGGACCGCACCCCGATGACCAAGAACTTGGCATGGGGGGAACAATCGCGAAGTTCGCAAATGAAGGGCACAACGTTCTTCTGCTTGATATGACCAGTGGTGAGCCGACGCCTCATGGCTCACCTGAAATACGCGCAAAAGAGTCTGCGGCAGCAGCAACAATCCTGGGCGTCAAGCGAACAACTGTGAGTTTGCCAAACAGGTTTGTTGAACATTCAATTCCAGCGAGACATGCAGTTGCAGCAGTCATACGTGAACATCAAGCTGACATTGTGTTTACTCCATATTTTGAGGATGCACACCCAGATCACATAGCAACAACTCGGATTGTTGAAGATGCTCGGTTTGATGCAAAACTTACCAAGATTGATCTCGCGGGTGCGCCGATCTATCCAAAGTGGTTGTTCTATTATTACTGCACACACTTGAGAATCGTTCCAAAACCAAGTTTTCTTATTGATACGACAAATTATGCAAGTAGAAAACGAGATGCGATTGTTGCGTACGAATCTCAGTTTGTTATTCCAGAAAAAAACAGACCCATTGTCGATTGGATTTCTGCACAGGATCGATATTTCGGCGGGAGGTTGCGAACCGAAACGGCGGAACCTTTTTATTCTCGCGAGCCTATTGGTTTGTCAGATTTGAAAAGTTTGGTTTAGTTTCCAGTCGACCCAAACCCACCAGCACCACGATCAGTCTCACTGAGTTCTTCAACGACTTCAAATGAAGCTTGTACGACGGGTGCGATGATCATTTGAGCTATTCGCATATGTTGGACGACTACGAACGGTTTCGTTCCGTGGTTGATCAGAGGGACCGAAACTTCGCCCCGATAATCAGCGTCGATTGTCCCTGGAGCATTTGGAAGTGTGACCCCGTGTTTAAAACCAAGCCCACTGCGTGGGCGAACTTGTGCTTCGTAATGATCAGGTAGTGCCATCGCGAACCCAAGGGGGATCATAGATATTGCACCGGCAGCGATCGTGATTGGTTCTGCGTTTGCCGAATACAAATCCATGCCCGCTGCATGCTCAGTTTGATAGGTGGGGACAACAGCAGTTTCTCTCAATTTTTTATATTTCACATTCACATGATGCATACGAACATTGTAATTCCCTTCGGCGTATATGATGCAAGTGATGGAGACTCAAGAGATACCAAATTGGGCACTGCACCGCCGACTGTATGAGTGGGTGCTGAGCTTTGCTGCGACCAAAATCGCACCACTTGTGTTATTTGCGATCGCTTTTATCGAAGCTTTTATGCCGTTCGTACCACCCGATGCCCTCCTTATTCCGATGTGCTTAGAAAAGAGAAAGAAATCGGCTCTGTTTGCGATACTCACAGTGATCGGGAGTGTTGTTGGCGCTCTTATTGGGTATTTTGTTATCGCCGCATTGATTTCAGGGGGTGCTGAGTGGATCCTAGGAAAAGATACAATTCAATCGATCGTGACCGAATTCGGTGTTCGTGGACACCTCTGGGTGTTCATAGCAGCGCTGACACCTGTACCATTTTTTGCACTCACTACAGCATCTGGCGTAGCAGAGTTACATTTTGGTTTATTCCTGACAGCATGTATTGTTGGGCGATCGATGCGATACGGCATAGAAGCAGGAATCGTTTGGTGGATCGGCGAGAAAGCAAAGTTGTTTATCGAAAAGTGGTTTAACACGATCACTATTGTTGCGTGTGTGCTCGTCGTTCTTGGTTGGTGGCTTCTGCGGTAGCACAAGTTGCAGTCATTTTAGGAATAGCCACCTGCGATTAGCCGCCGATTGTGGACATCGTTTTTTCAGGGCGTTCGAAGTCATCACGATTGATGCCATGCCCTGCTGATTTGATCCACATCGCGTTCCTAAAAAATTGCCTTAAGGTTGAATCGTCCGCGCCATTTCGCAGCAACGGGCGTATAGACCACTCGTCATCGCTAAACAAACAGGGTCGAACTGTGCCATCTGCCATCATTCGCATGCGGTCGCACGCACCGCAAAATGCATTCGAGACGGAGGCAATGATTCCAAGCCTTCCAGCACTATCCTTGAAACGATAATTCTTGGAAGTACTTGTTGGGGGATCATCTTCAGGAAGAAGTTCATATACGTCGCTGATTTTGCTGAGCATTTCATCTGCTGTAACAACGTGCCTCTTTTCCCACCGCCTGCCTGCATCGAGTGGCATGAATTCAATGAGGCGCATGTCAACTTCATGTTCGCGAGCGAAGGTCGCAAAATCGACAAGTTCGTCATCGTTGACCCCTCGCATAACAACGGCATTTACTTTCACAGGCGTAAGCCCAATACTGTGTGCAGTATCGATCGCTTTAATGACAGTTTCTAGAGAAGTTTGCGAACGAGTTATCGCATCTTTTCGGGATGGTTTAAGTGTATCTAGACTCACGGTAATTCTGTTGAGGCCATATTCTTTCCAGCGCTGCGCCCATTGCGATCGTACGCGCGACCCATTCGTTGTGAGCGCGATATCTTTGAGCCCAAGCGTACCAACTTCCTTAAGGAGTTCGTCAAGATGTGGGTAGAGCGTTGGCTCACCACCAGTGATTCTCAACTTCTGAATTCCAAGTGTCATCGCAATTTTGATCACACGAATGTATTCTTCAAGTCTGAGTAATTGGAGTTTTGGAATGTACTTCACATCAGGAGCCATGCAATAAACACACCGAAAGTTACAGCGATCCGTCACTGAGAGGCGGAGGTCTCTAATTTGCCTACCGTGTGCATCAACAAGTGCATGCTCATGAGTAGCACTCTGCGGAGCTTCAGGTGGAACCTTGGTCAGGATGGGAAGGGGTGTACTCATGATTACTTGGTACATGATACCGTTCAATACAATTTGGAAAACTTCCACGAAAAAAGGCGAATTTTTGAGCGATTTACAAAAACACGATTAATCTACCGCGCATGAAATATTTTTTAACCGTGGTCTTTGTGTCAGCGAGTGCCTTCGCAGAATTGTGGCGAGTACCAGAGGATTGTGAAACGATTACGCAGGCAATCGCAGCAGCTGAAGAAGGTGACACTATTGAGGTGGGCGTTGGTGTTTGGCGTGAGCGAATTGATTTGCTTGGAAAAGCTGTAACTTTACGAAGTTTGATGGGTGCGGAAGAGACAGTCATCGATGGTGGTGGACTTGGCCCCGTAGTTCGTTGCATCAATGGTGAGAGCTCGAGTACAGTGATTGAGGGCTTCACGATCACTGGTGGCAAGAATACACCGCATGGAGGCGGGGTACTTGCCATCAACACGTCCCCTTCAATCAGAAGGTGTTTTATTGAGTACAACGAAGCCGACAAAGGAGGTGGTTTGTATGTGCGTGGTGGAAACCCCATCATAGATGCTTGCGTTTTTTCATCGAATGATGCAGGAGATGGAGATGGCATTTGGGCGAAACACGCGAGACCTGTGCTTACGGCGTGTATCTTTGCAGATGACACAATTGGTTGGGAGAGCGGAGAACTTGTCACCATCCGTGATACGAACAGCCCAGCTGGTGCGTGTTGTATCAGAGACGTTTGTGTGCAAACAGCCTCGGTCGCATGCTGGGAAGCAGGCGGTTTATATCGGGGCGAAAACTCTACGTGCGAGTTGGCGTGTGATGCGGTTTGCGACGAAGACGTAACTGGTGATGGAGTTGTCAATATGACTGACCTGTTACACGTTATTTCAGCTTTTGGTTTTTGTCCCTGACCTCTGAAACTTCTCTATGGGACAGGGTAACCCTTCACTGCTTCGTTTTGTCTTTGTCGATCGTCAAGCCTGTTCTGTTATCGTTGTGTTTGGCAAGCATGTGATTGATGTCAATGTCCATGAGTTCTAGTACAGATTTCCCCCTTTTTGTTAAATCTGCAACGGACCAAGCAGGATCCCAACAAAGTTCAACTTTGACATTTGTCACGCCATCTACCATCGACACAGCCTCGAACACTTGCGTTGGCATCATGTCTGCCACGGGGCAGTTTGGAGTTGTAAGTGTCATCTCGATATGGACAACACCTTCGTTGATATCGAGTTTCCGAATCAACCCAAGGTCGTAAATGTTGATCGGCAACTCTGGGTCTTGCACTGTTTTAATCGCAGCAACAATACTGTCGTGTAACTCACTCATTCGGTTGTTACTTCTTCATCATTTTCAAGCGCAGCGATTAATGTATGCCACGCAAGCGTTGCACACTTAACTCGCATTGGAAACTCTTTGACACCCGAGAATACGGCAAGTTTTCTTGGAACTTCGGAATTCCCCTCTGCATCAGTAAGGAGTCCGTGGAATCCTTCGAACAACAATTTTGCGTCATCAACTGTTTTTCCAACAAGGACTTCTGCCATTAAATCAGCGGACGCAGTTGAGATTGCACAACCCTCTCCGTCAAATTTAACTTCTCCGATCACGCCATCTTTTGCGGCGATCGTTACAACTATTTTGTCACCGCAAAGTGGATTATGCCCCGTACCAATAAAATCACTTGGATTCGCCTTTCCTCTATTCCGAGGGTTTTTGGCGTGATCGGTGACCATTTCTAAGTAGAGTTCGCGTAGGTCAGACATTACCCGAGCATTCTAATGGCATCTTTGATTGCGATTGCTAGCTCGTCGATCTCTTCGCGTGTGTTGTAGATAGAGAACGACGCTCTGCATGTTGCATTGAGCCCAAATCGATGCATCAGCGGTTCCGCACAATGATTCCCAGTGCGGATCGCAACACCTGAACTGTCAAGAATCGTCCCGACATCGTGGGGGTGTACGTTTTCAACAGTGAAGGCAATAACAGCAGCCTTGTGTGGTGTCGTGCCCAAAATAGAAACACCGTCAATTTCGTTGAGTGTTCTTGTGGCATATTGCAACAGATCATGTTCAATAGCAGTAATGGTTTCAAAGCCGATCTCTTCAATAAATGAGACTGCTGCTCCAAGCCCAATTGCACCAGCAATGTGAGGTGTGCCCGCTTCAAATTTGAAGGGAACATCATTCCACGTTGTCTCATCAAAGGAAACAGTGAGAATCATGTCACCACCACCTTGCCATGGTTGCATCTCCTCAAGTAGATCGTACCGACCGTAGAGACAACCGATCCCAGTTGGGCCAAACATTTTGTGTCCAGATAATGCGTAAAAATCACACCCAATACTCCGAACGTCCACAGGCGTATGTCCCGTTGCTTGAGCTCCGTCAATGACAGAAATGGAACCATTCTCTCTAGCAAGAGTACAAATTTCTGCAACGTCATTTACTGTTCCAATTGCATTGGAAACATGTGCAACAGCAACGACTGCGACATTTGAATTGAGCAGTTGTTTGTATTGATCGATGTCAAGAGAACCATCATCACAAACCGGAATCACTTCGAGTGATGCACCTGTTTGTTCACAAACTAGTTGCCAAGGAACGATATTAGAATGATGTTCCATTTCGGTAACGAGGACAATATCGTCTTCGCCTAGGCGGGGTCTTGCATACGCTTGTGCGACAAGATTAATTGCTTCAGTTGCGCCGCGTACAAACACAATTTCTTCTCGCCGATCTGCATGCAAAAATGATGCGACAGAATCTCGAGCGTGTTCATACGCCGCTGTCGCCCGCTGGCTTAGCGTATGAACTCCACGATGAATGTTCGCGTTGTCTTGTTCGTAATAATTTGTAATTGCATCAATCACACTTTGCGGTTTTTGTGTAGTGGCAGCGCTATCGAGGTAGACAAGTTTTTTTCCATTGACCTCTTGTTGCAGGATAGGAAAGTGTGTCGAGATGGAAGTCTCGGTCGTCATTAGAGATAGAGCTCTTTTATAAACGCACCACCAGGGAGGTTTGTAAGTAAATCTTCAACAAGGGCTGTTCGAAAGGAGGTGTCTTGAAGATCATCAAGGGATTCATTCAAAAACGCATAGATGAGAAGTGTGCGAGCAGCATCTGCTGGAATTCCGCGAGATCGTAAATACAACATCGCCTCGTCGTCAATTTCACCAGTCGTAGCACCGTGCGTACAGGCAACATCATCAGCGTAAATCTCAAGTTGGGGTCTAGAGGTAGCCTGGGCATCGTCGCTAAGCAGAATATTTTGATTAGTTTGTTTTGCATCGGTTTGCTGCGCATCTTCTTTCACGTAAATGCGACCAGTAAACACTGACTGCGCGTCTTCATCTAGAACGCCTTTGTAAAACTCTCGGCTGTTGCAATTTGGCATGTTGTGCTCAATTCGCAAGTGGTTGTCTACAAATTGTCCTTGCCCGAGCATATACATACCATCGAAATTGGATTCACATTGCGTTCCGTCAAGATATGCATACACTTCATTTCTCGTACGTTTCCCACCGAGGGTAATAGTGTGTGTCTGGACCTTGCTTGAATCGTGTTGTTCAACGTGGAGTGTCCCGAGGTGGTACGCCTGCTTGCTCCCTCGAATAGAACGAACAAGTGTTACCTCACTGTTTTTCTCGGCAATAATTTCTGTGCATGGCATAAAGAGATGATCAACATCAGTTGTCGCAACGTGGGACTCTGCTACTGAAATAGATTCACTATCTTTTGCGTGAATGAGGACATTTCCAAAACACGCAACGGGGGTAGCGCTCGATATTATTTGTAACACATGAATAGTGTTTAGCTGGTTGCCTGTAATCGTAAGAATATCTGAGACGCCCCTTGGGATGAGTGAATCTCCTCGGGCTGAAACGGAATCATTCATACCTGAAGATACTGAAGCACCTTTGCAAAGTCTTGAGTTCTCTTTACTGAATACACCATTGATGAATACGACAAGAGGGGAATCTTTTGCGATGTCATACACATCGATGTCATCTTGTTGCTCTGCGGTTACGACTTGAAAATCGATATCAGCAAGAGCAGAGACGTTTGTGTACATCCAAGCCTCACGTTTGTGGAGGTTTTTAAAAACAGAATGATCGAGTAGGGCGCTCATGTACAGTTGCAACTACATTCAGAAGGTTGAATAGCCGCATATCCTTTTTCTTCGAGGGCAAGTGCAAGTGATTTGTCACCACTTCGGACAATTTTTCCATCCATAAGAACGTGTACATAATCTGGGACGATGTAATCAAGCAGGCGTTGGTAGTGTGTAATGACAACGAAACCTCGTTCAGGTGCGCGTAATTTGTTGACCCCTTCAGCAACAATTTTAAGTGCGTCTATGTCAAGACCAGAATCAGTCTCGTCGAGCACACCAAGCAACGGATCAAGCATTGCCATTTGGAATACTTCGGCGCGTTTTTTCTCGCCACCAGAAAAACCTTGGTTAACATTTCGGTCAAGTAAATCGATATTTAGATTTACCGACTTGGCTTTTTCTTCGACCAAATCGAGGAAGTCCATGGCGTCAAGTTCATCTTGCCCGCGATACTTACGCACAGCATTTACAGCAGCTTTCAGGAAAAACTTTGTCGAAACACCGGGTATCTCGACCGGATATTGGAACGCAAGAAATACTCCTGCGCATGCTCGTTGGTCTGCTTCGAGTTCTAGGAGGTCAACACCTTGAAACATGATGGACCCCTCTGTAACTTCGTATGCCTCGTGCCCAGCGATGACAGAAGAAAGTGTGCTTTTGCCAGAACCATTTGGCCCCATAATTGAATGCACTTCTCCAGGCATCACAGTGAGATTGACACCTTTGAGGATTTCGGTTCCATCGACAGATGCATGTACGTTTTTAATTTCTAAAAGAGGTGTGGTCATGATATATCTTCTTTATCCAACGCTTGCTTCTAAGCTTACTTCAAGGAGTCGTCGCGCTTCAACAGCAAACTCCATAGGGAGTTCTCTAAATACTTCTTTACAGAACCCATTCACAATCATGTTGATCGCATCTTCAGTAGAGATCCCTCTTTGGTTGCAATAGAACAATTGATCTTCGCCGATTTTAGAAGTAGAGGCCTCGTGTTCAGCCTTTGCGGTTTTATTCTTAATTTCGATGTACGGAAAGGTGTGGGCTCCGCAACGATCACCCATAAGCATCGAGTCGCACTGCGTGTAGTTGCGTGCGTGCTCTGCGCCTTTCATGATTTTTACAAGGCCTCGGTAGATGTTCTGTCCCTTACCTGCACTGATCCCCTTACTGATGATCGTGCTTTTGGTGTTTTTTCCAACGTGGATCATTTTGGTTCCGGTGTCTGCTTGTTGGTAGTTGTTTGTCAATGCAACAGAGTAAAACTCGCCAACTGAATCGTCACCGAGTAAAATGCAACTAGGGTATTTCCAAGTGACGGCAGAACCAGTTTCAACTTGTGTCCAAGTAATTCGGCTCCGATTACCTTGGCACTTCCCTCTCTTTGTTACGAAGTTGTAGATACCCCCGACACCATTTTCGTCACCGGGGTACCAGTTTTGTACGGTGGAATATTTTATATCAGCGTCATCAAGTGCTATGAGCTCAACAACTGCGGCATGCAATTGGTTTTCGTCACGCATTGGGGCCGTACACCCTTCAAGGTAACTCACACTTGCGCCTTCTTCTGCAATAATAAGTGTTCGTTCAAATTGCCCACTTGATTTCGCGTTGATTCGGAAATAGGTTGATAAATCCATTGGGCACTGTACACCCTTTGGAATATAGACAAACGAACCATCTGTAAATACTGCGCTGTTTAATGTTGCGTAATAATTGTCAGAGTAGGGAACGATTGTGCCAAGATATTTTTTAACAAGTTCTGGGTGTTCCTGCACCGCTTCTGAAATTGGACAAAAGATAATGCCCACTTCTTCAAGTTTATCCTTAAATGTGGTTCCAACAGAAACCGAGTCAAAGACTGCATCAACTGCAACGCCAGCAAGAGCGGCTCGTTCATGAAGTGGGATACCGAGTTTTTCGTATGTTTCTAGGAGCGCGGGATCAACTTCATCAAGTGATTTTGGACCATCTTCGAGAGATTTTGGTGCAGAATAAAAAATGATTTCATCGTAGTTTGGTTTTTCGTACTCAAGGTGCGCCCATTCGGGCTCTTCCATTGTGAGCCAGTGGCGGTAGGCCTTGAGTCGCCATTCAAGAAGCCATGTTGGTTCATTCTTTTTAGCAGAGATAAACGCGATTGTCGATTCATCCAATCCCGGAGGTGCAGAATCAGCGTCGATGTCTGTGACAAACCCCCATTTGTACTTTTCCTTGAAGGTTTCCTTGAGCAGGGCGGTGTCTTCTTCTACTGGATTTGAACTACTTAAAAGCGTTCCAGATGAAGGCATTGGCATCGACGTGACTTGTTCGTCAACCGCCTTTTTGGGGATATCAAGGTTGTTTTTTGTTTCGCTCATGAGAATCAGTATCAATTACTCCGTTGCGAATTATAGCACAAACATAGGCAAAAGCCAATATATTCACATATCTAGTGAGCCCGAATAATACGGCTCAGAGCCAATAAATCAAAAGCGAATTGTCGCACGAAGGTGCAGGACTTGTTTGGTGGTCAATTGCCCACAGCGAGGTGTTGCACGTAGGTGCAAAAGAAATCATTGCATCGCGTGCCCTCAAAAGCGAATTGCTGCACGAAGGTGCAGGACTTGTTTGGTGGTCAATTGCCCACAGCGAGGTGTTGCACGTAGGTGCAAACCGAGCGCAAAAAATGGAGCCGGGGAGAATCGAACTCCCGTCCCGAAACAGTCAACAATACACGTCTACGCAAGTAGTCAGGTGTTCAATCTCGGTACTACGTCACTACACCTAACAAACTGACGCGTACCACTGCAAACTAAGTTTCTCATTCCTCCGCGGCTTGCGAGCACTTTGGAACCAGCCCG
>JASMLY010000079.1 GCA_030748455.1 Phycisphaerales bacterium
CGCCCCTGCATCAAAAATACCAACCCAAAGCGTTAAAAAGCGATTCATTGCAGATCGCTCTGCAACGAACTTATTCACGGCTGTTACAGCTTCTTCTGGGCTACATCCCATCCGAATTCTTGAGTGCAGGAACGATTGTGCAGAAGCCATCAAAATTGCAGCACCCGCTCCCTTTCCGCTTACATCTCCAACTACAAGTGCCAAACGAGATTCGGATAGCGGAATAATATCGAGCAAATCGCCCGATGCCTCTTTACCAGGTCTAAATATTCTCCCCCATCCAAACACCTCGCCAGCGCTGACATCTTTTGGAATCATCAATTGTTGTGCTTCACGCGCGGCGGAAAGATCTTGCTCTAAACGAGCCTGTTCAATTTGGTTTTCAAGTCGGCGCAAGTTTGCATACGCAAGCCCAGACATTTGGCAGAGGGCTTGGCAAAAGCCAGCGGCGTCTGGTTGAATATGTTGTTCTTGTTCACGAGCATCAAGATAGAGAAAGGCAACAAGTTTATCGTCGACCATAATCGCACTGCAAATTGCAGAGTGAATGTTTAAATCGGCGATTGATTGACCAAAGCCAGCGGTTTGCCCAGAAAGTAAACACGCAACATCTCCTCTTGATGCGGCTTCTAAAAGTGAACGACTAAAAGTCGTAGTCGAAGCATCGCGAGAGTCACCGTCAAGAAAACCTACTACTTCTATCTCGCCAACTTCATTTACTGGCATAATCATCGCTGCTCGTTGGAAACCCGTGCCGTCGATTGCAGATTTCACAAGTAGAGAACCGAGTTCTTTAATGTTAGTTGCTTCGTTAATGTCTGCTGAACATTCGATAAGCAAACTAAGTCGGTGTTGCGCCAAGTGCCCAAGGTCGTTACGAGTCATTCTCTGAACGCGACTCTCCACCTCTACACTGTCATCAATTGTTTGCATAGAGACAGGTGCACCTTGCCTGACACTTGTGCGGAATACCCATGGTCCTATGCGAATCATGTCACCAGTTGAGATTGGAGTCTTTGCATCCTTCTTGCACTGTGAATCGTTAACGAACGTGCCAAGCCGGCTTCCAAGATCAATGAGAAAACAACCCTCGTCAGTTGAAACAAATCGCCCATGTTGGCGTGAGATTGTAGCTTCTAGCAATTTAACATCGCACTGTGAACCTCTGCCAAACAGTAAATCCTGGTCTGGCTCTAGCCAAAATCCGTCAAGGTCGGGGCCGAGAACCGGCTCAAACCAAAGTCGTTGAATTGATTGAGTTCCTTGCGTCACAACGTGTAGGATAGCAGGAGTTGGAAACTCTCCCGAGGTACAATTATTGTGGGATTAGTTTTCGCCAAAGAACATAGAGAAATCAAACGAGCCACCACCACCAGAATCGCCGCCGATGGTGAATTGGGCGTTTAGTGCTTTTTTGATTTTCATAGAAGCGTCAGCCAAGTGTGCTTTGGTATATGCGTCTTTTGCTTCTGCGTTTTTGATTTTCTTTTGGATATCTAGCAACTGCATACGCACCAAACTTTGAATCGTACGACTCGCTGGCGTACCTGCATCTTCTTCTAAACTAAGTTCGATTAAACGAGCAAGGTGTTCGCTTTGTAAATTACGACGCAAACTTGAAATTGCTGGTTGACGATTTGATGACCTAGCGGGCATGTCACCAAGTTCACTCCAAACTTCATCCGTTACTGCTTGAATAACTTCAGCCATAGTCAGCACATCGATTGATGAGTCGTTACGAAATTCGCCGTCATACAAACCGCCGAGCGTACTTGGGTTCAACAACATCGAAAGCGCTGACGCTTGCATTCCGCCAATCCGTTGGTGAATTGGGAACGCTGAATTCGTCATCATTGAGCGGCCACCACCTGCTCCCCAGTATTTTTCAACAGTCATCTTGTGGAGCAAGTCGCTATTCAAACCCCACGCTTCATCACGCATAGAATTTTCAAGCACAAGAGTGAGTGCCCTACGTTGCATTTCTGGCGAAATTTCTTCGATTGGATCACGATCACCTGGATCACCTTTTCGAGCGCGATTGTTTAGGGTGCCACCAATCCAATCTGCAGCAGTGCCAACAGATGCAAACTGCCTATTTAATAACATCTCATAACCGCTTCGTGCTCGTCCCCAACTCTGTCCATCCTTCACCATGCGATCTAAAATAGTCGCACGAAGTTGTTTGACTAAACGGATTTGAGAGTCTGCATAATCTAGCGGATTTTTTCCCCAGTCAAAACGCCTTGATGATGGATCGCTGTCAAACGTATCCTCGTCTGTTGAGTAAGCAAGTTGTGGTTCGTTTACCCTTGAAAGGATATCTGGAAGCGATTCCTCATCAGTTGTGTACCCATATTCTATTGCCCAAAAATCGTATGGGCCAATTGTCATCATCGTAAAATCGCCTTGGTCTGGGCCATCATCAACATTGATATTCAACGGCGAGTATTCCATCACCGAGCCACAAATTGCATCGGGTTCAAAACCTGCATCGTTCATTTCATCCATGTCGTAGACAGTAGAAGCTTTGAAGTTATGACGAAGACCTAGAGTGTGCCCTGTTTCATGCATTATCACATCACGTAGTAACGGACCAATAAACCAATCTGGCACACCATCAAGCATATCGCCATCGTATTCTTCACCGTCATCGTCACCATTACCCTCTGCTAACATCGTCAATATGTCTGGATGCAAGCGAGCCATTGAAAGTTCTGCCGCTTGATAAGCGGGGTACATACATGCACCATTAGTTTGACTGACTCTATTACTAAGACCATCAAACTCTTCATCGCCAATCATGTCTGTAGTTTGTGCAAGTGCTGGATGTGTTGGCAAACTTTGAATTTGCAACGCAATATCTGATTGCTCTAATGGATTTGCAAGTCTAATTCGAGGGTCCCAATTTGGATGTGTCTTTAACCATTCACGTGCTTGTGGGTCAAAACTTTCCATTGCAATTTCAGGTAGTAATTTGTGCCAAGCTTTCGTCCATCCGCTAACGAACGCTTCGTCCATCACGATGTCTGCGTCAAGAATTCGACCGGTTTCTGGATCTACTCTGCTTGGACCAATTGCAAAACCCATGTCTGCAGTTGTCCAAAGAATAAAGTTATAGCGTGCGTCCTCAGGATCTTTCTCCATGTGCGCACCAGTTGAAGCATCTTGTTGATACACTTCTATAGCATTTACAATTCCGATTTTTTCGTATGCTTTATTCCATTCAAGCACCCCATCGCGGACCCATCGGCGATATCGCACAGGAATTGTGTGCTCCAAATAGAACACAATCGGCTGCTTTGGCGGGCTCATTTTAAGCGAGGCGTCTGCCTTTTCAAGATGCCATCGATTCACATATCGAACCCACGGGTCATCACTCGAAGCATCACCAATATCTTTGTGCGTAGTTGAAAAATAACCAATACGATGATCCGCTATCCGTGGCTGATAACCTGTGTCTTGCTCAACTGTTCGAATTGAATATGAAAGTGTTCCAAACTGTCCACCTGCAAGTGGCAATTCAAATGTTAACTCAACATTGGAGGGAAAACTTTTTGCCTTAATTAGTTTTGCTAAATCTGTGCGAGCCCCGCGAGTTTGCCCGCCAAAAAAGTTTGAGGAGCCATTCAAAAACAATTGCGTCCCATTTATAACAGGCCCTCCATTTGGCCCTTCGGAAATAATCGGAACGTCAAGGACTACACGATCAGTAAAGACCCGTTCGTAGCCACTTTGTGATTGAGAGTCGCCAGTTGTTTTTACTTCAAGGTTTGGTTGGACTAAAACAAGTTGATCGTGAATTCGGGTCCAGTAGCCATACATGTCACCTAGCTGAACGCCCGATTCACCAATACCACTTGATATTGTGTACGCAATGAGAATTGGCTTACCTTCATAGTCAGGAGACAGTTCAATCAGTAATTGATCCTCATCTCGATAGAGAGTGTACATCCCACCTTGGCCTCCAACTGAAGAGACAACCGCTTCAAATCCTTCACCGACATCTTCGAAAGATGGCAACCCCTCTTCAGATTGAGGAGCTCCACGCATACCAAAATTCGTGCTGGAATTTGGGGTTTCATTAATCTCAGTTGGTGCAACAACCAGCGAAATAGCTATAGCAAAAAGTGCAAACATAATTCTTCCTTACGAGGGGTATTCCTCTATGGTTCATAATTGGAAAGACGATTCTAAAGGGAATAATCATAGAAATGTTCTCCTTTCATCGGGCATTTCGCCAAAACATCGATAACGCAAGAATAGCGATGGTCAAAAGCCCTAAAACTGCATAAATTATTGGTGTAAATGAACTTGAGGCAAACTGTAATGATGCCAATCCAAGAATTGGACCAACCATATACCCACCACCAATAAATGCCTCATGTTTTCCGCCAGCATCGACCTTCGCCTTCCCAACTGCCATAGCGTAATATAGTGCTGCGTAATAGGTTACACCCATTCCCCCACCAAATAGTGCCAAGCCAATGACCAAAGGCAGAAGAGTAGTGGCACTCAAAACACAAATTAAACCTGTTCCCATTGCAACAATTGAGCCCCAAAGCAATGACCATTTTCCATGCCATCCATGTGATTTCCACATCCATGAAGTAGCAATCACACGCGACACCATCCAGATTGAGACGATAGGGGTTTGCCATTGAATATCGATTGCAATGCTAGCAAGGATAAATGGAAGCAAAGGAGCAAGAACACCATTGATGACGTAACTCAATGGAAGCAAAACTCGAGCGCCTTTGAGTAACTCGCGATACCCCTCTGGAACATGTTGTTTTGAAATTTCATCTTCATGTACTGGTGGATTCTTCGCGTACCAAGGGAGGACACAGATGGCAAACAGATTCATCACACCTAAACCAACAATTACCATCGATGCATGTTTATCCATTAATGGCGCCATTGCGAGCATCACACCAGCAACTGTAACCATCCATACTAAATTCCACCACCCAATCGCTCGACGCATTTCTTTTCCATGCCTTCCAGCAACTAAATAGCTTTCTACAATTGGCCAGAGCCAAGCGCTGCAAAAACCAGCGACACCACCGGAAGTCCACATCACTAAATCGCTTGTAAAAAACAAAGGTAGTGAACACACTGCCGCAATAGTTAAGAGCAACAAAGCAATAATTGTTCGTAGAGTTAAGTACGGTTTCAATAAACTCGTACAAACACCCGAAGTAAGCGCCCCCGAAACATAAACGAAACCAATGAGTAAATAGAGCCCTAAGTTTTCACTTTCACTAAAACCATAATCGCGCTTTGCAATAAATGGCAACCCGTTCCATATAACGCTTGTACCTGTCGAGGCAAGCCCTGTCAGGACAAGCGATGCGGTTAACGATGTACGATTATTGCCCAGATGGT
>JASMLY010000080.1 GCA_030748455.1 Phycisphaerales bacterium
TGGGTGGCACGTATAAAGGTGACGGTACTTCATGTGCTGGAACTGATTGTGCTGCTGTAGAAGCTGGTGACGAATGTACTGTTGCGATCGAAGTATTCGATGGCGCAAACGCATTTGACACTTCAGACATGACTGCATCGACTCCTGTACCCGACGATACGCAGTGCGCTGGTCAATTCCTTGACTGGGGCGAAAGTAACGACGGTTGGTATAGCTATGTTGCAACTGGCGGAATGACACATTTCACCACTTGTGATGCTACCTCCTATGACACCTCCTTGGTGCTTTATGAAGGTGACTGCAATACCCAAGTTACATGTAACGGTGACAGTGTTGCCAATGATGGCACTGGTTGCCAACCTTTCTATTCCGATTTCTCTTATGACTGCACAGCAGGTACTACCTACTATGTACGAATAGGCGCTTGGAATGGTGATGGTGCTGGTCTCGGTACATTAACAATCACTCCTCCAGAAACTGGAACAGGCGCTTGCTGTATGACCGATGGCTCTTGCATCGATGGTATGGACGCTGCTGACTGTGACGCATTTGGCGGTTCATTCGCTGGTGACGGTTCAGAGTGTGCAAATGATCCATGTGCTGCTGCTGCTGGAGATGAATGTGATACTGCAATCGAAATCTTCGATGGCGCAAACGCATTTGATACTTCAAACATGACACCTAGTTACCCAATTCCAGATGACACCCTCTGTGAAGGTACATACCTTGACTGGGGCGACTCACCTGACGGTTGGTACTACTGGGTTGCTACTTGTGACGGTACTGCTTCATTCAGTGCTTGTGACGCAGCTTCATACGACACATCCATGGCTCTTTACGAAGGTTCATGCGATAACCAAGTCTCCTGCAACGGTGACACTGGTGGTGAAGATGGTTGCCAAGGTTACTACTCAGCAATCTATGATTGGCCAGTAACTGCAGGTACTACCTACATCGTCCGTATGGGCGGTTGGAATGGTGATTCTGGCGCTGGTACTATTACAATCACCTGCACAGGCGGTGATACGATGGCTGCTTGCTGTATTGATGGCGCTTGTTCTGAAATGACCAGTGCTGACTGTGCTGCTGCTGGTGGTGTTTGGTTGAACGGTTCCACATGTGCTGACGCTGCGTGCTACGCTGGTTGCCCAGCTGGTGCAGAAGCAGACTGCGATGAATGTGCTATGGACGGTGATGATTCATCACTTGACTGTAACGCAGGACTCAACGGTCCTACTGGTACTGAGTTCCAAAATATTACTCTTGGTGTACCAATTTGTGGTACTTCATCAGTCTTTATTGATGGACCTACTGGTGGCACATACCGTGACCTTGACTGGTTCACTAATGATGCGCTCAATGCTGGTGGTGATTTCACAATCTCCGTTGGTAGCTCAGGCGAAACGCTTCTATTCGGTGTTGTTGACAATGCCGCAGGTGTATTCGTTGAAGCATTCGCACTCACTGGTGGAACAGAAGCTTCAGTCGCACTCGCTACGCTTCCAGCTGGCGATTACAGCATCCTTGTTGGTGCTAATGACTGGAACACAGATTGGACATGTGCAAGTGGTCTTGTCGACTACTGGGTACAACTTGACTAAGTCGAGTTCCATCCTGTAATCTCTTATTGAGATTCCACGCAGCCCCCTGACTCCTAGAGTCAGGGGGCTGTTTTTTGCCGAAATATCACAACTTGAGATCATGCAATCGAAGGTCCAAATGGGAATAATTTTCAATAAGTGGCGCTTTATTGTTGATTCATTCACGTAGCGGACTACACTTAGGACAGGAGAATCACTATGAATTTCTATTCCGCTATTCTTGGGCTCGTTTTGCTTACACCACCCCTATTGGGCGATGCGGTACTCGACCAAATTGGACCAATGGACGGCTCAGGCTGTGGCAACGGTGGATATGTAAGCCAAGATTTTGACAGCATTTACGATCCGTATGACATCATTGCAACTGACAATGTTACGGTCCCTAGCCAAACGGAAATCACTGTTGTTGATGTGGTACTCAAAGGATGGTGGGGTTTTGTTGACCCAAGTTCAATCTCCCACTATCAACTGAACTTTTACACCACTCCTGAAGCAGCTGGCATCAATTTGGTTGGTGATGTCCTCTCTCTTGATATCGATATCGCAGACACAGTAATGATTCCACAATGGGGAGGTGAAGGGTATCTTGTTTCGATGGATGCACCCTTTACCATAGAAGCAGGTGACTACTACTTCGGCATTATTTGTTCCAATCAGTTTCCGTTGAATGGACAAGTTGGTGTGAGTGAATCTCTCCTTGGTGATGCAACTCCTGCCCATTGGGCGAACCCTTCCAATGGATTTGGGCTAGGCACTGAAGGCGAAATTGATTTTGAACTTGCATATCGTTTGAGTAACGTAACACCAGTCGACCCCTGTGATTCAGCTCTTTCTAGTTGTGCGTCTGATATTGATGGAGATAGTACGATCTCTGTCAACGATCTTTTGAGTATTATCGATCATTGGGGCGAGTGCGGCGATGGAACCTACCGACCTACAGGAGATATCAGCCCTGCACCCAACGGTGACTGCTGCGTTACCGTTGATGACCTCCTTCGAGTCATCAGTGAATGGGGATTCGTCGTGGATTGCACCCCAATTGGTGCATGTTGTTTCGATACTGGTCTTTGTACTGATGGCCTACGAGAACCTGATTGCGAAGATAAAGGCGGTGTATTCCTCGGAGAAGGTTCCCTATGTTTTTATGAAGACTGCGGTATCGGCGCCTGCTGTGTGAGTGAAACTGAATGTTTGAGTGATGTAACAACTTGGTATTGCGATTCCATCGGAGGTACATATAGAGGAAATGACTCAAGTTGTGACACCGTAATCTGCATGCTCGCTGGGGATGAATGTGATGATGCCATCGAAGTCTTTGAAGGCGAAAATGCGTTTGATACGTCGATGATGACGCCTAGCGATCCAGAGCCTGCGGACTTCGGAAACGACAACGGGTTCAGTTGGAATTGTTTCTACTCGAACTTTGAGTGGAACAATTCAGCTGATGGATGGTACAAATATGTACCCACTGCAGGGGGACCAACGACGTTTGTAACGTGTGATTACGATTCTTACGACACCTCGATCGCCTTGTATCAGGGTGGGTGTTATCCCTCAGACCAAGTTCGGTGCAACGGAGACAGTGACCTCGATCTTGATGGCTGTCAGGCGTTTTTCTCATCCATCGAATACAACGTAACGGTAGGCGAAACCTATTACATACGAATTGGGTCTTGGCAAGGCGAGCACGTCGGAATCGGCACACTTACAATCACCCCACCACCGACAGGTGATGGTGTTTGCTGCTTCTTCGAAGATTGTGTGACAGATTGGGACTCCGCAACGTGCATGGCTTTGGGTGGTACGTTCATCGTTGGGGGCAGTTGTGACGATCCTGAACTATGTCTTGAACCAGAACCCCCTGCCAACGACCATTGTTCTACCGCTGAAGAACTCTTTGTTGGACAAACACCGTTTGATACGACCCTCGCAACAGCGAGTTCCTTACAAGTGGATGATGCGGAGTGCACCGACATTGAATGGTGTGCATCGATCCAAGGCACTTGGACGTGCAGCCCAGATATCTGGTATGCATTCACGGCGCCAAGCAGTGCGTTGTATCGATTTAGTACATGCGATCCAGAAAGTTTTGATACTTCTCTTGTTCTGTACGAAGGCGCCTGCAATGACGTAGCGAACCAAATAGCGTGCAATGGTGATGGAGATTCGGAAACAGGCTGCCAACCGTACTATTCTTCTCTTGAGGCAAATTTACTCGTTGGAGAAACGTACTACATCCGCATTGGTGGTTGGCGTGCAGAAACTGGCACTGGAACACTTACGATTGCACCAACAGGAGATGATGCCATTGGGGCATGTTGCCTGCTAGGCGATTGCGTAGGAGAACTTACCGAATTCGAGTGCGAAGATCTCCAAGGTTCATGGGCGGCCGACACATTCTGTGCTACCTACGTTTGCCAAGAGCCAATCTGTCCAGATGCAATTGCAAGTCAAAGCCCCTTCTTAAGTGATAACCCACTCTGGCGTGTTCGAACTTCGGCAGATGATCCTACAAATGGCTATTACTTTGAGTCTGCTGCAAACGTACAAGTTGATGCGATGACTCGCTTCACAGTCTGGGGTTTTGAAGCGGTGAACCTCGGTGGATGGGCAACTTGCGGAGGTCTTACAACGTTCAAAGTCACGACGTTTGCAGATGACGGCACAGGGTTGCCTGGTGACGTTCTCGATCAAGCGCTCACACTGACGCCTGTTCGTACAGCAACAGGCGAAATCTACGGGGGGACCTATGAACTCTTCCAATATGAATTTGAGTTCGCTACAGGTGCCTACGATCATATTTCTGTGCAATCGAATAGCGATGGTCTTGATTGTTGGTTCGTATGGATGTGTTCCCCAGTTGGCGATGGCATGTCATCAACGAATTATGGGGATGGCTGGTTCCAACTTGATCCTGATCAGATAGACGATCTCTCCATTTGCATCGAATAACAGAGTAGGATGGCGGGTATGGATTACCGCCGTTTCGCAATTCGTGTACTGTATGTCTCCCTAGCGATTGCTGCATGCACTGGTGTCGCTGCTGTTTTTATTCCAACTGGATCAAAAATTCTTTGGAGGTTACTTGCAACGGCTATTGCCACCGGCTTCAGTGCGGCATGGCTCTTGGGTGGTGTCCGTTCCTTAGAAAACCCAAGAACACGGTCGCTTGGCTATACCATCGGGATCCTTGTTTGTGTGCAGTTGCCATTAATCTATACGAATATTTGGTTGGACTTCCTGCCAATTCGCTCTAATTCCTTCTCGAATAATCTATCGCTTTCCACCTTGATTCTCTTTCTTTGTGGTGTACCATTGATGGTAGGTGCGTACGTACTGGGTCATCGTTTCGCGAGGCGTTCTGGCATTTTACTGATGTGCTGTTGGATTCTCCTTGCCCTCATCTGGGTTACAGGGATCTGGACAAAGTCAATTGGCAAAGGGATGTATCTAGATACAATCGCAGAACCACTTGCTTGGTGCTCACCAATTGGTGCAATTCTCTTACTCAAACAACCAGTTCGGTGGACTGGTCTGGTGTTACTCGTTTCCACTTGTGTTCTCTGGCAATGGATTGGATTTAGGCACGGGTATGATTGGTCAAACTATCCCAATGCACTCGCTTGGCTCCTTAGTCTAGCCCTCGTGCCATCGATTCTCGCGTTAGCGACACTACTCACCATCACGAAACCTCAGTTTCGCTTTAACCGCTATGAATTCGGAGCAACTGTATTAGGTGGAATCGCAATTGCAACGTCTTTTGCTACAGTGTGGTGCACTGTGACTGGTAAAGACTACCCCCTTTTGGTGCAATTCACAGTCGCAACACTTATCCTAGGAGGCACTTCGACAATCGGTGTGTTTATCACACAGTCTCTTAAAGCAACCATGCTCATTGCACAAGGAGATGTGTCACTAGAAACACATTGCCCTCGCTGCAGAGTAAAGATCGAATTACATCAGGGCAAAAACACGTGCCCTCATTGCAAACTGAGGTTCAAACTTCTCTGTGAGTCACCTAATTGTTCTGTTTGTGCCTATGATCTTACTGATTCTACGCGTGATCGTTGCCCAGAATGTGGTCATTCAATCACTTCGAATCCTCTACAATAAGCTCATGAGATTTTGCATTCTCATCCTTTGTTTATGTCTACTTCGCTGCGCAGATGCACCGCAACCATCCCCGATTCCCACAATTGATACATCCATCCTTGCCATAGAAGCAGCAAATGCCCTGAAACTTGCGCTTAGTGATTTGGAAAAGGATCCGTCTGCGAAGAACTGGGAACAACTTGGACTGTATTGCCAAGCCCATGGATTAGACCAAGAAGCGATCTCTGCGTATGAAGTTGCTCGATCCTTGCCCAATACGAATACAAAAACAAATTACTGGCTTGCGCTCTCACTTGCGAAACTTGGGCAGTATGAAGCGGCGATCAAAGTTTGTGAGTCCTACGATAGATACACTCCAGCCTTTTGGAGACGTGGGTACTGGTCTATAGATCTTGGTAAGATTGATATGGCGAAGTCCTTGTTTGAACAAACGCTTGAAATTGACAGCAGTGCTGCTCCTGCGTTAGTTGGTTTAGCGAGAACCTACCTACAGCAAGGCAACGCTCAAGAAGCTGTTGGCATTCTAGAAAAGATTAAGGACCGCGGAGGACAACACCCCTACCTCTCTTACCTTCTTGGCACTGCCTATCAACGACTTGGTCGTACTGAAGAAGCTGAATCGTTGCTCATCGGCAGTGTGACTGTTCCACCAAAATGGCCAGACCCTTGGTATGAGGAAATGCGTACGTATAAGCGTGGATATGCCGCAATGTTTGAACGAGCAATTGGGTTGCTTGACAACGGGAAAATTCAAGAGGCGTTGTTTGCGTTCCAAAAATTAAAAAAGCAGTACCCCCGCGACCCTGCTGTACTTAGCAATTACGCATCAATTCAAATGCAACTTGGGAAACTCACAGAAGCAACTAAAACGTGCGGTGATTCAATTCGATGGAATCCCACACATGCACATTCTGAGCTTACGATGGCTCTTGCGCTGTTGCAACTTGGTGAATTGCAACTCGCAAAATCCCATATTGATAGAGCAATTGCGTTACAACCCGGACACGCACGCTCGTATTCGGTCGCCGGGAAAATTGCAGTTCAAAACAAAAATCTGAGTGAAGCTGCGAAACAGTTTGAGCAGGCGCTCTCGATCGGCTCTAATGATCCACTTGATCGTGAGATGTTAGCAATGATTTGTCTTGAACTCAGACAATTTGAAAAAGCTGTTGTACAATTCGAGCATGTGTTAAAAGTTTCACCTCACGCTACAAGAAGCTTGGGAGGGCTGATCGTTGCACTTGCTAACTTGCGCAAGTTCCAAGAAGCTGAACATCTACTCATTCAGGCTCTAAAGCAATTTCCTAGTGACCAACATCTCCAGAGAGCGTACGCTGTCTTAGAAAGACTCAAGAAACCATGATGAAGCGTGTCTTGTTACTGCTGTTACTGATGAGTTGTGATTCGCAAAAACAACCCGATGTAGAGCCACATGCAGCACAACCTGCTCTAGAGTCAAGATGGCTTGAAGATGAGGCGATTCAAAGAGGAATTACCGCAACTTGGATTAGCGGTGATCTTGGGAACTACAACATGCCAGAAATTATTGGCGGCGGAGCTGCGATGTTTGATTACGATCAAGATGGTGATCTTGATCTCTACTTCGTGCAAGGCGGGCATCTTGGAAGTTCCAAAACTGAGCAGAATATCTTGCTGCGAAATGACGAGGGTTTCTTTACGGATGTGACGAAAGAAAGCAATGGAGGCGATACAGGCTATGGCATGGGGATCGCGATTGGAGATTACAACAACGATACCTTCGAAGATATCTATATTACGAATCTCGGAGCGAATACCTTGCTAAAGAATAATGGCGATGGTACGTTCACAGATGTCAGTCAACAGGCTGGTGTGAACGACCGAGGGTGGGGCGCAAGTGCTGCGTTTGCGGACTTCGATCAAGATGGAGATCTTGATCTCTACGCGACGAATTACTTGCTTTGGTCTGTTGAACTTGGCGAAACGCTAGACCTCGAATGTTATAACTCAATGGGTGTACTTGATTACTGCTCCCCTACAAATTACATGGCTCCCGCTCGCGATGTGCTGTATCGAAACAACGGTGATGGCACCTTCACAGACCTCTCAGAATCCGCTGGGATCGGAACCCGTTTTGGTACAGGGCTTGGCATTCTTTGCAATGATTACACTGGCGATGGCTTGCTTGACATTTTTGTTGCAAACGATGGCATGGCTGATCAACTTTGGAGGAACAATGGTGACTGGACCTTCACGGATGTTGCGCAGCTCCGTGGCTGCGCGCTTGATGACGAAGGCCAAGCCAAAGCAGGCATGGGAGTGACGAGTGCAGACTTTGATGCTGATGGCGACCTTGACGTGCTTGTCTGTAATATCACTGGTGAGAGCGATTCACTTCATCGGAACGAAGGAAATTTCTTTAGTGATGCAACTGCGACTTTCGGTATACGAACATCTACACGCCATGCCACGAGGTTCGGATTGGGCTGGGTTGATTTTAACAATGACGGCTTTCTCGACCTCTTTGAAGCCAATGGTAAAGTTCAGCAGATCGGTTCTCCAACAACAGAAGATCCCTTTGCAGAAGCAAATTATCTTCTCCAAGGAGATGCAGATGGGTGGAACTCCATAGCGGAGGGGCTTGACCCTTCATTGGTGCACACGAGCCGAGCTGCAGTTTTTGGCGACATCAATAATGATGGTGGGATTGACGTCTTCGTAGTGAACCGAGACGCGAATGCGTACCTACTCATGAATACCCTCCCTACAAGAGGAAATTTTGTAACGCTTACGATACAGGACAAGTTTGGCAAGACAGCAATTGGTGCAACAGTTACTGCAACAGTTGGGCAGAGAACAGTTGTCTTTCCAGTACAAACCGCTTGGAGTTATCTCGCATCGAATGATCCAAGAGTTCATATTGGACTTGGAGAGGAAGAGGCAATAAAAGATATCAAGATACTCTGGTCTGATGGAACAAGAAGTTCTCACGATTCGTTCAAGGCAGGTTTTCATACGATTACCCAACAAGTACAATAGTAGTGAAGGAACAATAGTATGACTTTTACACAACTTGAATTACCGTATACATTTGACGCACTTGAACCACATATCGATGCTCGCACAATGGAGATCCATTACAGCAAGCATCATGCTGCCTACGTTGCAAAACTCAATGCAGCCATAGAAGGTACCGAGTGGGGCAATGTGAGTATTGATGATCTGATTCAGAATCTCGACAAATTACCAGAAGAGATTCGAACAGCAGTTCGAAACAATGGAGGTGGGCATTGGAATCATTCCTTCTTTTGGAAAATCATGAACCCCCAAGGCGGTGGAGGTCCAAGTGGTGATCTTGCGAATAAGATCGATGCAACATTTGGTTCGTTTGATGGATTCAAAGATGTTTTTGCTAACGCAGCAGGTACAAGGTTTGGCTCTGGATGGGCTTGGCTGACGCTCAATGGAACAGGTGATCTCTGCGTATGCTCTACTGCGAATCAAGACAACCCCCTCATGACGGACCTAGGGATGTGCGGCTGTACGCCCCTTCTCGCGCTTGACGTATGGGAACATGCGTATTATCTCAATTATCAAAACAGACGACCAGACTACGTGACTGCATGGTGGAATGTTGTGAATTGGCCTGCAATAGAAGCACTCTATGCCAATGCAAACAAAGGAAGTTGCGGTTGTTCCTGCACGTGCAGTTCCTAATAGCAAGTTGCCTATTGCTTGCTGGGTGTGGAACAACTACACCGCTCGTTGAACAACATGGTGGGATGCGTGATGCATTACGTATGGGAAACACGCAAAGCCGCATCTCACTTAGAGAAGTCATCGCCCGACCACATGCTTTTGCAGTCGGTGCACTTACCGATCTAGAAGGTGAGATTACGATTGTCGATGGCGAGATTATCGTTGCTAAAACATCTGATGGTAAAACCGCGACCTCATCTCTAGGAGGTCAAAATGAATCTGCAACCTTGTTGACGCTCTCCTACGTCGACGAATGGGTCAAGGATGTGTTGCCTCCTCATGTGGACTTTGAGAAAGCAATTGAACTCGTTGCTTCTAAAAATGGTATCGATACAAACAAGCCCTTTCCTTTTTACATCTTAGCGACGACGAAAGCGTTTGAGATGCATGTGATTAACGGGTTTTGCCCCGTTGCTTCACCAGATCTACCTGAAGAAGATCAACCATGGCGCTTGCATGGAGGAAAGAGCACAATGCGGATTGTCGGTTTTTTTGCAAAGGACCAAGAAGGCACAATGACCCATCATGGCTCCAATGTTCATATCCATGGTGTTGACTCTTCAGGATCTACAATGCGCTCAGGACACCTCGATTTTGTCGAAGTTGCGGCAGGTTCGACGATCTTTCTACCCGCTCAATAACGTCCGATTCTGCTTCAAAAAATTTTTTCTTAGACCCACCCAGCGAAGACCCACAAGATCTTGTGGTCTCTCTTGTGGTTGTTCTACTACCACTCGTAGATGGCGTGATTTGGATGTGAATTGGTTCGTTAACCAAGTTGTTATCAAGTGTAGAGCAGCATGCAGTGCTTCCGATTTGTGTTCTATCACACCCAAAAGGAAGGAAACAAACATGCTTACAAAGAACCAAGTCATCGACGCAATCTGCCGCCTCAACCCCACTGCTCCGATTGAGTGGCTTTCTAATTTCGACTTGGTTTCCCTTCGCAGATATTACGAGCATCTTCTCCTTACACTTGAACCTCGGGGAAGCCGCGGTTGGATACGGATGGCGGACACACCAGCTGTAATGACGAGACGTCCTGCGGCGTAAGTTGTTTTCAATAGAAGCAAGACCAGCGGTCTGTTCCCCCCTTTGTCAGAGGTTGCCACACTCCCTACGCTACCTTTCACAGAGTGCGGGACAGACTGCTGTTTTTTCTGAAACCCCAGTAGGTCTTCGCAAAACGCTGCGGTCTACCCCTCAAATCCATGTTTGGCTACCGAGAGTTCAAGAAGCGTTTTGACACGAGTAAGCAGTTCAAGTTTATTGACAGGTTTCGTGATGAACTCATCCGTGCCGCACTCCACTGCTCTCTCATAATCACTTACTTCATTCAATGCTGTCACCATGATGACAATCACATCTCGCGTAGTTGGCTGTGACTTGATCTTTTGACAGACCTCAAATCCACTCATCCTTGGCATCATCACATCGAGAATAATGAGGCTCGGAACGCTCTTATCGATTTTTTCGATTGCTTCAACTCCATCGGAAGCTGTTTCAATGGAACAAGGCAATTCTTCAAGGAATGCCTGCATCAATTCGACATTTTGAGCGTTATCATCAACTAAGAGAATCGTACAATCAGAGAGATCGACTTCACTTCTCGCTTCATTACAGGTGGTGTCTTGTGTGGAATCTGTCACTTGTATTGTCCTTTACGCCTATGGTATCATGGGTGATTCTCTATCGCACTCATAAAGGTACCTCTATGCCAAAATATGCCCCTCCATCTAAATGGACAGATGAATTTAATACCCCATCTCTAGAAGACTTACGCAAACTTGTGATCAACGATGCTAAAAAGGCATTTGACAAAAGCGTCACTAAAATCACAGCGCTTGGGGAGATCGAAACTCGCCCAGAGTGGTTTGGCGAAGGTTGGTTTTGGTCTGTCTCTTTCTATCCCGAAGGTGCAGATGCCCCACTTGCAGTCCTCGTACCCTCACCTGAGGACATTCTCCTTGCAACGCAACTTCCTCTGGCATTCATTGAACAACTCTCAACTCGGCGTTTGAAGCGGTTTGTTCGTGATGGTTTGGAACTCGCCATGCCGCCGCATGATACAGATTGGGCATACTGGCTCATCCCAACTCCAAATGCAGTTGAAGACGTGATGCCAGTGCTTAAAAATAAATACAACTACTTTCACAAACAGAAGTAGGATTTACGGAGCATACCACCGCCCATTTTTATAGAGGTAGTGTCGGACATCCACCTGCATGATGGACGGAAGGTCAAGCGTACCGAAAACTTTACGTGGCTGAGCCCCATTCAACACAATTGCCGCAGACCATTGTGATGATCCCCCAAGTAACTGAAGCTCTGCTTTTAGAGTTTGCGTGCTTGTGAATTCAGAAGCTCGTGCTCTCCCACCGTTGAGGACTATATCTCTGATCGAAGGCTCAAATGAACGAGAAACATATTCGAGAAGACTGTTGACAACTGGAGAACGTCCTCCGATATTGATTGCTCCTCCCGTTCGTACATCTTCTAGAATTTCACACGCGGTTAGAATTTCTTGAGGTGTCGCCGAGGGTAATGGATCGTTGCCTTGAAGAACTATGTCATGGGGAAGGAGTGTTTCAGAAGAGATTGAAGAACGCAATACGTCTCTTCGTTTCGCGTCGGTTTCGATAGCAATCAAGGCTAGAATTGCACTCTTCTTTAAATTTGGGTTGACCTGCGCTGACAAGACGTAACATTTGCGAGCAAATTGTACTGCTTCTTTACTCGTTGCATCATCGAGCATATCTTCCGCAAGTTCTATGTAGGCTACTCCATCCGTACCATCAAGTTGGAACTCTGTGTGCTCTACGCTAATTGCTGACGTAAGAACAAGTATGATAAGTAAGGCATAATGAATCACTAGTGGGTCTCACTTTCAAATTGCGCATTGGCTCGATCAAACATCCTCCTCCATGTTTGCAGGGCAACACGCTCTAACGTAACAAGTTGATCGAGGACCGTCGAGGCGTGCGTACTCTCGATATCCTGTTGCTGAGGTCTTTCACCGGACCATTGCTGTTCTAATCGGTGCAAATACTTCAAATATTTTCGCTGCTGTTGCACTTGAGTGTTCAAAACATCCTCTTGAAACTGCGATGTAGGGGCAAGGGAATCATCGATCGTACCTACGCGTACACTCCAAGCGTGCAACAACAAGTCATACGCATCTGAAACTGTAACTTCATGCGTTGGTCTAACTCTTGAGGGGTCAACAGCAAGGGCTTCACCGATCGCAGATACCGCTGCTGCTGAGGAGGCATCATCAAGATCTGCAAGCGCTGAAGATGCAGAGGTCAAGGCATGTTGCACAAACGCTCTTCGCACATGTAGATACCAGGCTGGATCATGCTTTGGGGGCAAAAGTTCATTCGTAACATTGGCAACAAGTTGATTAATTTGTGCACTCTTCGCTCTTGGGGTGAGTACAGTAACGATTGTTTGTGCTACCAATGGATCCTGCGTATAGAATTCGCAAATCAATGAAGCAGCTTCATTTCTGATTTCATCGTTTTTGTGAAAGAGCGCTGCTCGTACGACAATAGTTGCGTCATTTTTGTGCAGGGATTCGTACTGTTGCGTTCTGATGTAGTCCAACAAATCCATCAATGCATTGATGTCTTTGTTTGTATTGGGAAATTGCGAAGAGAGATTCCCACCACTTTGGGATTGGAGCGTTGGCACCTGGGGTTCACTATAGAGCCTCGCTTGATCAAAATTGTCAATGAGCTCCCATGCTTTACTTGGTCTGCCTAACCAGATCATCGCTGCGATCTCATTCAACTGACGTGCGTACAAAAATTGTTTTGGTTGCTCAATTGTTGGGTCACTGCAATAGGTTGTAAGTTCACTCCAGACAGAAACTACCGTTGGATCATAGCCCGCTGGCAAAACAAGTGATTTTTTTGCCGCAGGGGTTTGTACCGGTTCAGGCCAAACATTCTCTAATGTAGTGAGAATTGCTAGGCGATCATCCATGTCACTACTCAATTCTACGATATGCTCAGAGAAAAACCACGGAATCGTTTTAGATGAATACAAAAGCTGCGTAAATGCCCAAACGTCAACGGAACTGAGTTCCGGATCTCGGTACACGTCGAACAAAAATTCGCTTGCGACATCGGAGCGTTTCCAATCAATTTCTACAATGAACCGTCCAATCACTCGTTTCGTTGTGCTTTCACGAGTGAGATCGGTCGTCGTACGTAAAAGTACACGTAACATCTCACATTTCATGGCGTATGCGTCTTCAAGCTTGTGTTCCCTGCTGATCATTGCAAGCCAAAATTCCCAATACTGTAGTACGTCTTCCTCTAACTCCCCCGCTTTGGCGATTTCAAATCCTTGTCGTTGTAAGTAGGCCCTTCTCGTATTGACAACATCATGTGCATAAGGGAGGTCTCGCTCAACCCCTCTGATCAGGTCGTCAGTTGTTGGTAGCAATTTTTGTGAGTCCAAAAGCCGAGACAATTCACCCATCAACCAAATGTTTCTAACAAAATCGTATGGGTTTGACAGTAGGCGTTCTGAGGCATCATAAAATGGTTGAAGTAATCTAGCTGGTAATTGTTCAATTTGTGGTGAAATTTCAAAAACTGAGATGAGCAACATCCCAACTTCGTTTTGAGCATCGCTGCTAACAAATGGCCATGCAAGTGAAAATGTTGTAAGTGCGTCATCCCACACTTGAAGGGTGTCTTGACTGAGTTCCTGATGTAATACAGCAGCACGTTCAATCTCCTCAACTACATGCTTCAAAATTCTTGGCACTTCTGCAGCGCGTTCCACTACTGTGGTGAGCGTAGGCGAAAATAACTCTACATCGAATGTGGGATACGTTGTACTGGCTTCTTTGGCTGGGTCGTGAATAGGCGGACTTCCTAGTGCTACATCGCCTTGTATTAAGACAGGTGATTCGGCACGCAACTTCTTTGATCTCTCAGCTTCCTCATTTGCAAGGGAAAGTACGCGAAGCGATAGTATAATCAAGAGGAATGTGAGGAGTACAAAAAGAACTGACAATTTAACTACTGTCTCAGGAGTGTGATTCTTTAATTCTGGAACATATTTCTCTGCTGTTTCATCAATAAGATCATCGACGACACTTCTACGTTTGAATGTCAGAGGCAAAGATGCAAGTGGTTTCGTCTGCAGGGCTTCGTTGCGTTTTGGAAGGGCGAGTGGTCCCTTCCCAGAACGAGATGCTTCAGCTAAAGCAGATAAAATCCGTAACAAACCACCGACAGTTAACCCATAGGCTGCTGAAACAGCAACAAGGCGAGCGCGACTTTTTCGGTTCCATCCACCTTCAGAAACGAGCACAGCAATAATTGAACGATCAAGGGCGGTAAGTTCATGAATACGCTCAGGCTCATTAGATTGTTTGGACTTCGTAGTACATTCCTGTAGAAGTACGACACCAGCCTCTTTTATCGCTTCTCTTACGAGGTTCGCTTCAGGGGAATGACGTTTTGGATGTGAAAGTACTTGTGCAATGCGTCTTCTAATAGCGATCTCAAGATCGTCTCGATCGCCATTCCATTGTGGAATACCTAACAAAGCAGTAGGATCATTCGCTTTGTGTATCCCTAGAATTCGAAATGCTGCAGTTTCGAGGTTCACTCTTGAAGCTCCAATCCTAGCGATCGCTCCAAATTTTGAAACTCTATGTCATAGGGAGGAATGCCGTAGTGTGGGTAGAGCATAATATGTTGTTGTAAAAGTTTCTTTGCAAGTGCTGTATCGTCTCGAGAAATTAAGTTGATAAGGTGGTACCGAGACTCAAACCAATCCAAAGTTCCACGGGGTAGACCATTCGATAATGTTCGCCAATGACTGATCGCTTCTTGTGTCAATTCACGACGTTGGGCCACATGTGCTGCGAGATAGAGGAGCTCTTGATTTTTAGGAAACAGATCCAACATTGAAGTTGCTATTGCATAGAGTCTCTCTCCTATACGATCGTCATTCGTTGTTTCCCATAGTGTGAGCCCCGTCTCGAGTAGATCTAAAGAAACATGTAAAAGAGCTGGTTGTGCCAAGGCAGCAGGATCCATTCTCTCGAGATATTGAATCACTAACTCAAAATAGTGCGCTTGTAAAGAATCTCTAATCGCTTGTGTACTGCCTCGTAGTGTATTAATCATTGCAACTGCTGCAGAGTCATTCCATGCTGAGTTCGGGGCTTCTTCGAGTAGTTGGTGGCTCGCTACAATTGCTTCTTGCAGGGCATCTTCTAGGATCAATACTTGAATTTTCCGGTATACCAACTCTTCCTGAACAGATTGTTCTGATACTTCATACCGTTCAAGTAAGAGGAGGACGTCTTTTGCTCTTTGAGCATTTCCAATGCTAGAGTGCAACGCAACACTCAGAATTCTTCTACCTCTTTTTAAGATTGCTTCTGGTTGTACGTCAAGGTCTTGATCATCCTCGTGGAGCAGCCGCCCTGCGATCTCGAGATACATCAACCCAGATTCTTTTTTAGAATCTTGAGTTGCACCACGCCAATTTTGATAGAGTAAATCTGCGATGCGACGTTGCGCGATGGGGTACATCGGGTCGTTGCGGGCAATTGCACGCAACTCATGGATCGTGCCATCGGCATGGTTTTCATCAAATGATCGATGTACGGTAAGCGTTGCAGTTCGTTCACTCCTAGGGAAGGCAATACTGTATTGTTCAATGGCTAAATCTCGCAACTGAGTTTGTTCTACGCTTCTCTCGTGTATGTGATCGAGGCAAACGATCGTCATCCAGAGCGCATCTTCGAATCGTGCTCCCTCAGCGCAACGATAAAAAACTTCTGCTGCTTTTTCATATTCGGTTGCTTGATACAAGGAGTGCGCGAGTAGAAATGTACAATCGGTTTTTGCACGACTGAACGTTGCTGCATCATCAGCTTCAATCGCTTCTTGCAGAAGCGCTGCAATGTCTGAAAATTGAGCTTGAACTTCGGAATCAGTTGAGGGCGTTGTTTGGGGCCACAATTCCCTTGCTTTTCGAAACGCATGATCCGCAGCGACATACTTGCCCACAAAATTGGTTTGCTCCAATACACGTTGCCCGTATTGTTCATACAACCTGCTTACCATTGAGAGTTGACCAATTTGGATAAGCGCTTCAATAGTTCTAGAAGAGACGAGATCTGCCTGCACGTCATTTGTCTCTTCGAGAGCTCTTGTCGCGATGAGTAGCAACCAGTAATCTCGTAGACCACCTTGTGCAGTATCTATTTCAAGTAGTTCTAAAAGAGCACCCCACTGTTTACGATCTACCAAAACATGTAGTTTCCAGAGCGGGATTTGTCTCCTGACGTCTGCCCAGACCGTGTCCTGTTCAAGAAGTTCGAACCAAGGGTCTGGACCCGCTGGATCTTGTTGTACTACTTTACAAAGAGCGATCCCTAACATGGCTCTCGCCCCAAATTCCGTAGATGCCAAATCTGTTGCAACTTCTTGAAGGCTCGCAGCATTTGCTTGTAGCAGTTCCGCGAAGAGGAGAGAAGCCTTTGCAGCATGTTCCGCATCTTTGTCATGTCTTGCAAGGTAGTAACTCGACCACGCCAAGAGTGAGGTACAAAGCCCTGCATTTTGTACTCGATGTTGACTGCCCCCCCCGCGTGAAGTTCGCACGAGTTCCATAAGTGGTGGCCGTATGCTTGATAAGGAAGCATGAACCTCGCGCATTTGAGCGACAGCCTGCGTGTGCTCCTGAGTAGAAACAATTCGAAACCGATACTGTTCAATGACCTGCTCAGAAGCAAGATACGTAGCCCTCAATAACTGCAGACGCAAATTTGTTGTGCCAACTTCTGGGGCCCTTTCAATGAGGGATTTCGCGTTCTGTAGGATTCTGTTACGTGTGTTCGCATCGGCCTTAGCTAACAGAGCAACGTATAAATCTGCAATGTTCTGTGCAGCTTCAGTTTGTTCTTGTACCGTGCCTACTCCAAGTGTATGTTCGAGGTGCAGCGCGAGCAGTTCATACGCTTCCACCTTCCTGAGCCACGACTCAATTTGATCTCCCTGCAAATTCGTCGTACACCATCCTACGACTCCAAGCAGGATCCCAATACACAGGGAATATCGATGTACACCATGTTTACTGCACAGGAACATACGTGACCTTCTCAAAATCTGCATCTTTAGCAACTTGAATTGGAACAACAGCAAAGCCAACTGGTACATTGTTATGTACTCGAACGATCAAACCAGGATCTCTTGGGAGTAGCGATATGATGCGGGACAATTCTGCTTTTGTCGTGTAGATCTGATCTGCGATGACATACTCAGGTGTTCCATCTTTCATCTGTACTTGGATAATTTGCGGCTCTAATGGTTCCTCATTGATTGAAGAACCTTCTTCTACTTTAAGAGCAGCAGTTAATTTCTCTTCAGGTGGAGTTAGAATAGTACTAACGATAAAATATACAAGGAGGAGAAACGTCACATCGATCATGCTTGAGAGATTTACAGCAACTCTGTTCAGTTTATGGCGTCTGCTTGTTGCGAATCGCATCAAGGTACCTCCGTTGCAATACGTGTAGCAGAAAGCCCGTGTTTATTCAGAATCTTTAGCACACCGTTCAACGCCGTTGTCGATGCGTTTCTATCCGCTCGGATGAGCAACGATTGCCAAGGTGGTGACCCAGTAGCAATAGCCTGTGTAATGGTTTCTTCTAGTTTCGTGAGTGAAACAGGCGGCTCGTTTGTGTCAAGAATAATGGCATCATCTTCTCTAATATTAATGACAAGACCTCGTTGCTGCTGTTCTTCTGTACCGTCTCCCAATTCCTTTGGTAAGTTCAAGTCTAATCTTGATTGTTGTGCAAACTGCGCAGCAACCATGAAGAATATGATCAATAAAAAAACAATATCTATCATTGGAGTAAGTTCAATGAGACCCGCAGTTTCTTCGGATGATCGTTTATTCAATTTCATTCGTTCGTACGCGACTCTTCGAGGTGTAAGACCAGTCGTTCAATTTCACCAGCTGTATCAGCGCTCAACCCATCAATTCGATTGCGAAAGTAACTAAAAAGGGCTACGCAAGGAATTGCTAGTATGAGCCCTAGCAGGGTCGTGACAAGTGCTTCACTGATGTTTGCAGCAAGCAATTCATGGTTATTTGATGAAGAATTCCCAATGGTTTCAAAAGCACCTACCATTCCAAGTACAGTTCCCAAAAGTCCAAGGAGTGGGGCGATCGTACCGATCACACCGAGTGCATCAGTCGAGCGGTACAAGCGTGCTGATTGATCTTCTCCTGCTTCCTCAAGAGCATTCTTTAACTCAAAAGGCCCAAATGCTGAGCGTTGATACCGCAATAACCCTCCCGCTAAGATTCGAGTTAAAAAGGAATCGTTGAGAGGATCTACACAATACTCAAGCGCTTCTTGTACTTGACCATAAGCGAGATAATTTTCCAGCACATTCAATTGCTCATCAGGAAGAAGTTTCTTCCTACGTATTTGAGCGAAGTGGGTCACAATTAATGCAAGTGCAACAATACTTAACGCCATGATCAGGTACCCAACAGGACCTCCTTTCCAAAGCGTATCTAAATATGAAGTGGTGTCTGTATCCTGTGCTGTTTGTGCAAGAAGTTGTACTAGCAAGTCTTTCATCGTTGTTCCTTCCGTTAATGCGAACGTTTCCCTTGCAATAATGGGTGATTTGGATATGTTTTCTCAAACTCTCGCAACAAATTTTGTGAGAGGCTCTGTTGCCCTGTGCTCTGTGTAGTTTCAATAAGGGCGTGGAGTGCGAATCCCCCGAGAAGTGGTTGCTCTTCTCCGTACAGAGCAATGAGTTCTACTAATTTCAATTGTCCCTCTTCGAGGATTTGTTGACCGCCCGAGAGCAACCCTTGCGCTTCAGCGTAGAGGTTCCAAGCGCTTAACCAATGGTCCTCTTCAATTTGGATGAGCGCGTTCTTCACCTTCTCATAGTTGGGATGTGAAGGATTCCTCAGAATAAAAAATTGTTGAAGAAGTTTTGGTCCGAGGAATGGTTGTGATTCACGATCTCTCTGATGGGCTGCATCAAAAAATGCCTGCATGAGGTCGCCTTGAATCTTGAGTGTACGAGTGTCTTTCTCAATCGCTTCTTGATCCCATACTGGAGGTAAATGTTTACAAAGAAGCGTTTCCGCATCAAACACCGATGCAAGTGAGGTAAAAGGAGAAGATGCTCCATGTTGGAGATGCCGTATACAGACTAACCAAGGGGCGACTGCATTGTTTGCGTTGCCCTGAGCGAGTTCGCAACGCAAAAGCCCCTCTGCTGCGAGGAAGGAATCGACCCCATCACTATTTTTCAATGCGAGAAAAACTTCTCGAAACAAAGGCTTGGCTAGTTCTAGATCACCTCTGAGCAACCGTATTTTTGCACGCCATAACATCGTTCCTCGCTTGAGGTGCTCAACTAAACCGATGCCTACCATATCACTCTCAACCGACTTTATTCGATGCCATGGAATTACTTGTTGTTTGTCTTCTGTACCTACAGAAATTCGTAATCCATCCATGCTCCAACTTTCGATTCGACAGGTACGTGCTGAGGCTGGGGCGCGTTCGTACACAACATCGGCTCCTGTTGCTTGAACGAGTAGGAATAGAACACCAAGTGAAAATCGAATCATGGGCTTCCCCCCGTTCTCACTGCTTTATATTGTCCACCTGTGAGTTTTGCGATCTCTTTCATCTGATCTATATCAGCATGTGATCCAAATGCGACTGCATGTACGACAATCCTTTTTTCAGGAGGCAACATGTTTCGTAAGTCATCGACACATGTTGCTGGTATCAGTCCATCTGTAAGAAAGAAAATGACATCAGGTAAAGGACGTAATTCCATCGCTTGTTCAAATGCAGGAGTTGGCTCAGTCCCTCCGCTTGGTTGGATTCGATAGATTTCATTTGTGATTCGGGTAAGCGTTGTTCGTCTTGCACTATTCCATCCATGTTGTGATGGTGGTTCAGTTACAGTTGAAGAGTAAAATAGTATGTAAAACTGAGAAAAATTAGGTAATTTTTTTAGTGAATCGATCAATTCTTGTATCGCAGCAGACATGCGTTCACCCTCTAGCATGGAAGCAGATACATCCATGATGTAACAGAAGCGACCGCCTTTTGATTCAATTCCAAAAAATGAAGTGCCTGCACCACCAGAACCTCCTAGGCCAGAACCTAGATCTCCACTCGCAGCTCCGCCAAGTGATGGGATGAAGGAAGTGTCGGCAAGGAGCTCTGAAGGAGTTGTCGAACTCGCATCGAGATATGATTGGGTCGTTAGAGGAGACTCGAGTGCTTCTGGCGATGGGTCCGCTTCTTCGAGTAGGGATGGCTCTGGAGAACTCGTCAGAGTTTCTTCATCAAAAATTGCGAATTCGATCGTTGTTTGCCCTGGGGAACTCGCAGTTGTACCCCCTCCACGACCGTATAGATCAAGGATTAACGCCATAATCACATGCAAAGTCAGTGAGATCAATGCGCCTAGAATCAGTAAAAGGATGAGATTTCTCTTCCATCTGTAGAGAAACTCGTGCCGAAGTGCTGAGACTGATGCGACTAATTTAGACGAATCAGACAGGTCAAGGGGAGGTCGATGCTGCCCATGTGTACTGGAAGATTCTTGCGTTTGATCCTGATTTGGCTCTACCACTCTATTACAGTACCATAAGAGTGTTAGGCTACACAATATCGGCGTTCCACTTCACAAGAACAGGCTCTGAATCTACAATCACACGAGATCAATCATGGCAACACCCGCATACAGACGAGCAATTTTAAAAATCAGTGGAGAAAGTTTTTCTACGCCTGGCGTTCTTGGGATTGACCCTGATGAATTGTCGATCATTGCACAGCAAATCGCCCAAGCAGTCGAAAATGGGACACAACTCGCAATTGTAGTGGGTGGAGGAAATATGATCAGGGGAGCTGAACTTTCAAGTAGAGTTGGCATCCCTCAAGCAACTGCGGACTACATGGGCATGCTAGGAACTGTCATCAATGCACTTGCCCTCAAGGAAGCGATTGAGAAACATGGTCGGGCAGCACGAGTCATGTCCGCTCTTGATATCGAATCCGTCGCCGAGCCTTTCATCAGAGCGAGAGCCTTGAGACACTTTGAAAAAGGACGTGTTCTTATTTTAGCAGCAGGCACTGGCAATCCTTTTTTTACAACAGATACCTGCGCTTCTCTTCGCGCAATCGAACTCGGAGCAGACATTTTATTGAAAGCAACGAAAGTAGATGGTGTCTACAACGCCGACCCGAATGTTGATCAAGATGCTACCTTATTCGATCGTCTTACATTTACAGAAGCGATTAACAAACAATTGGGAGTCATGGATCTCACAGCATTATCAATGTGCATGGAACACAATCTTCCAGTCGTGGTCTTTAATTTTAAACATCATGGTAATATCTGCCGTGTCATTGAAGGCGAACAAATCGGCACTTTAGTTACGAACGAGGAAATTACACTGGCAAACAGCCAATCATAGTTGGATACGAGACATGCTCATCAAACAAGTTATTAAAGATTGCCGATCAAAAATGGATAAAACCATCGAGTACTACGAACGTGAACTTAAAGGAGTTCGTACAGGACGTGCGACCACTGCACTCATTGAATACGTGAAAGTAGAGTACTACGGTTCAAGTACTGACCTTAGGGATATTGCTGCAGTAAGTGTGGCAGATGCTACACAGTTAGTTGTCAAGCCCTACGATCCCGGTTCAAAAAATGACATTATTAAAGCTCTAGAGAGTGCTGACCTTGGACTAAATCCGCAGGCCGATGGAGACAACATTAGGATTTCCATTCCAGCACCCTCTGCTGAACGGCGCGAGCAACTTGCTACGCAAGTGAAGAAAATGGGTGAAGACAGCAAAGTTGCGATCCGCAATGAACGAAGAGATGCAATGAAACACATTGACGCTCAAGTGAAAGACAAATCGAATGACGAATCTGAAGATGATGGAAAACATGGTAAAGACGAGATAGAAAAGCTTACCAAAGGCCACACCTCACAAATTGAGACAATGTGCAAAACAAAAGTTGATGAAATACAAACGATCTAATCGTGCGTAAAACTCAATATTCTCTTCGAAGACGAGCGGCAGGAATTCCTAACTGCTGACGGTACTTTACAACTGTTCTTCTTGCAATTTCGATCCCCTGCTCTCGTAATGCTGCTGCAAGTTTTTCGTCACTGAGAGGCTTCTTTTTATCTTCAGCATCGACGATTTCTTGCAGTCTTGTTTTCACTGCTTCCCAACTCATTTCCCCATCAAGGTCACTTCCAGTTCCACCAGAGAAGAAACGCCTGAGCATAAACAACCCTCTTGGAGTTTGTACCCACTTATCAGAAACTGCTCGACTAATCGTTGCAACGTGTACACCAAGCATATCTGCTACTTCTGTCATCGGCAAAGGACGTAAGTATGCGTCTCCTTGTTCGAGAAAATCTCTTTGTCGATCTGCGATAATTTCTACGACTCGCAGCAAAGTGGTTCGTCTTTGTCCAATTGCTTCAATCATCCAACGAGCTGAATTCACATTCCGTTGTAAAAACTTTTTTGCAGAATCGTCAATACGATCACCTTGCAGCAGCGAGTCATATTGTGCACATAATCGTAGAGGAGGCATGTTCCCATCACGTATACCTGTGACAAAAGTGTCACTTGCCTCGTCATACTCAATAAAGGCATCTGGTACGACGGGCAAGACAGTCTCAGAACGTAACAATCTGCCAGGGCTTAACACTAGATCGTGCATCTTTTCGATCGCTTCGTTGATTTCTTCGATTGTCATCTTTGTTTTCGCCGCGATTACAGGAAGACGATTTTCGATAATCTCTGTGTAGTACGTAGAAATGAGAAGTCCAACTGTGTTCCATTCATTTGGATCATCTTTCATTAAAGCATCAACTTGGAGCAGCAATGATTCCTGAACACTTCTTGCTGCGAGACCTGGGGGGTCAAGCCACTGCTGCAACTGTAGTATTGTTTGTTCGATCAAAGGTACACTTGGGGGAGGATCACCGCGACTAATGAGTTCCTGCACCATCTCTTCGATTGGCATCGTCAGAAAACCATCATGGTCAATGAATGTAAGTAACAGAAACCCACAATCTTTTACTGGTGGTTCTACTTCTGCAAAACTCCACTGCTCGCTGATGACTTCTAGGAGGCTCTTCCCCTTGGCTCGGATACTTGCAAAGGCATCTAATTTTGCATCTCGCTCACCACTCTTCTCTCGAGGTTTCGCAATGGGTCGATCTGACAAATCCGCACCGGTTGTAGCCTCGAATTCTTCTAGGCGTGTAAAATCGTCTTCTTCGCTCGCTTCAATGTCATCTTGTTTCTCTGCTTGAGGTTCCACTAATTCCAAAGCGAAATTAGATTCTAACTCTTGCTGAATTCGTTCGATTAACGCAGGCAACGGCAGTTGCAGAATCTCCATAGATTGAATAACTCTTGGAGACAACTGCATGTTCTGTTGGGCAGAAAGATTTTGTTGTGTCTCAAACCGCATCAGTTTCATCTCGGTGCATACCACGCCTTCCTTGAATGGCATCAGCAAGAACTTGTGAGTTTGCATACTCAATCTGTGAACCACTTGGAAGTCCACGAGCAAGACGTGTGACACGTACTTCTCTAGCATCCAACTCTTGGGCTAGATACAAGGCAGTGCTGTCTCCTTCGAGGTTTGGATTGAGCCCTAAGATGATTTCCCGAACCTGAACGCCTCGAGCATTCAACGTCGGTTCGTCAACTCTATGAAGGAGTCCTTGTACAGCAATATCGCCTGCTTCAATCCCTGCAAGTGGTTCGATTCGACCTGAAAGAACATGGTAGACACCTTGAAACATCCCAGTAGATTCTAAACTGATCAGATCACGAGGCTGCTCGACAACGAGCACAACGGAAGGGTCACGCGATGGGTTACTACAAATTGTACATGGCGAGGCATCGGCGAGATTATTACAAATCGCACAACAAGAAACATGATGTTTCACATCTGAGATTGATTTACTGAGCGCCATTGCTTCCTTTTCACTCGCCTTAATGAGGTGGAATGCGATCCGTTCTGCGCTTCGATTGCCAATTCCAGGTAAAGAAGTCAACGCATCGAGTAAATCTCGCACAGGTAAAGGTGTTGCTGCCGAATCGCGGAGTGACATGACTAGGAGCTCCCCTCTTGCTTTTCAATTTCAGGGTTCTTTTGAGAATCTTCGACTCGTAGTACCGTTCCATCAAAGAGTTCTGCGGCAGTTCTTACAATCTCACTTGCAGCGACTTCTGGGTCGATTGTAGTAGTTCTAGTGACTCTCTCTTGTTTCTCACCTTCAATGTGAACTGAACACGTTCTCGCTGCTACTTCTGTACAGACTCGTTCTATTTCTGCTCGCCTACCGAGTATGTAGGTTGAGGAATCGCGACCTTCTTCAGTAATAGCGAGGCGTATTGTCTGTTCATGAATCGAAATGCAACGAAGGTACGACGCGATCCGCTTTAATCCCGGCGTTTCTGACAATTTCTGCTGCAGTTGTGTCCATTCTAAAGTTGTTGGGGGGATGGTTACCGTGGGCGTTTGTTGACCGCGTACTTGTGTTTTTAAAGGCGTAACTGGTGCGCTACTTTTTTTTTTGACTTGCGTTCGAGGCAAATGGTTTGTCTTGTTAAGAACCTCGCTAGCGGTGACGAGTTCATTTGACATGCAGAGGCGAGCAATTGTTGCATCAAAGAGTGCTCTGCCACTCCCACCCCTCCGTACCTGCCTAGAAACGGCATCACAAATTGCAATGCAATGCGTTAGAGTACTTTCGTCAATGCGCTTGCTCCGAGCGTGTGTGACACTTTTGGAAGAGTCAGATAAATCTAAGAGTGGGGAGTGTTCTCCACAGACCCGAGAGATCAGTGTATGCCGAAAACAAGTCGCGATTTCTTCAAGCGCTCTGTCGAGGGCAACGCCGCCTGCAAGTAACTCAGCGGATGCTTCAAGTGCTGTGGAGATCTCATCTCCCACAATAGCATCGCAAATAGCAGCAACTGCAGTTTGTGATGGAAGCCCGAGTAACTCTTCCATTTCATCGGTGGCAATCGTAGTTGCACCACCAGCGAGTAATCTGTCTAAAATTGAAAGTGCATCACGCATTGAACCGTTCCCAAGACGTGCGACATTCGCAATCACTTCTGGTTCAGCATGAATGCCTTCTTTTTCTAATATCAATGAGAGGTGCTTGGCGATTTGTACACTGGGAATTGATCGAAAATCAAAACGCTGACAACGAGATTGGATCGTTGCAGGAATTTTATGAGGCTCTGTTGTGCAAAGGATGAACTTGACATGAGAAGGTGGCTCTTCCATTGTTTTTAAAAGTGCATTAAACGCTGGAGTTGTGAGCATGTGTACTTCATCAATAATATAGATTCGATAGGTACACCGAGTCGGCGCCAATCCAGCTCCTGCAATCAAATCCCTCGCTTCCTGAACACCTCTATTTGAAGCTCCGTCGATTTCGATTACATCAAGATCTTCGCCTCTGAGAATTGCATTCCCAATTTCTTCCCGTTCTTTGAGAGAGTCTGAAGTGTTGAGTTCACGAGCGAAAATTCGTGCCATAGATGTCTTGCCAACGCCACGTGTTCCACTAAACAGATAGGCATGTGCCGTCCTGCCTGCGTCAATTGCATTACGCAAAGTTTTTGCTATCGGCTCTTGACCTACGACATCATCGAAGGTCTGTGATCGATATCTACGCGCTAATACTGTGTAACTCAAAATGATCTCCAACATCGCAGGGTGAAGGACGGCCGGTTACCCTAAGCTCGAACAACGCCACTTATGGCTGCTGCCGTCAAGCCCTGACCAGGTTCGCGGGCTGCCCGTCTAAGAGGCCGACCGTCCTTCAACCTGCGTACGTTGTGCATGATACCATCGCTTCCTGTTCACGACGAAGCGAGCAAGGGTACACTGCAACAATGACGCAAAGTCTGACTCCAGAAGCAACAGATCCATTTGAAGCCGAAGAGGCGCGTGAGGCACGAGCAAGAAGGCTCGTCGTCCTCATTGTACGCCTTCTATTTTTATCGTTCATGTTTGTCGTTGCTGTACTCCCATTCGTTGCGACTGCTAGCGGCTCTCAACAACCGATTGAACTTGTCATTGTCGACCACCTTGGTCCTGCCATAGCGACTATGGCGTTTGCAACCATCATTCTCATTATTGATATTCTCACTCCAAAAAAACGCCTCTCAGCAGTCTTTGGAATTTATCTGGGACTTGTTGCTGGTCTCTTTGCTGCACTTGCAGTTGGGCTACTCATCGATTTGATCGCTGATTCTTGGGGACTCGCACGCGGTGACACAGCCTTGCAATACCTCACACTACTAAAACTTGCAGCTGGGATTACGCTTTGCTATCTCGCCATTAGCATCGTCATCACAACGAAGGACGATCTACGACTCGTCCTCCCATATGTTGAATTTTCTAGACAAGTACGTGGCGTTCGTCCTTTGCTTGTTGATACCTCGATCATTATTGATGGAAGAATAGAACAACTTGCAAGTTCTCGTTTTATAGATGCGCCTTTGATCGTACCGCAGTTTGTGATTCATGAACTACACGCGCTCTCCGATTCAAGAGACAAACTCAAACGAGCAAGAGGCAAACGCGGTCTGTCCATCCTTGCAAATTTACGAGCAGCGAAAGACGTAGACGTCACGATCGAACCTACAGAAATGACCCAAGAGGGCGTAGATCGTTTGCTTCTTGCATTAGCTTCAGGGAGTGGCTATCGTGTCTTAACGACAGACTCAAACCTCGAAAAATTGGGGCTCATTGAAGATGTCCCTGTCCTCAACTTAAACAACTTAGCACAAGCAGTGCGGACAGAGGTTGTTCCTGGGGCTGATTTCGACATTGAGATCGTGAAGCAAGGAGAGCTAGAGACACAAGGTGTTGGCTATCTACCGGACGGCACCATGATTGTTGTCGAAGAAGCAGGTTCACTCATCGGTTCAACCGTTCGCATTACAGTGAATAATTCACTTCAAACCTCGGCAGGTAGAATGATCTTCGCAAACCTCAGTTCGTAACGTTGCTTACTCCCATTCAATAGTTGCAGGTGGCTTTGAACTAATGTCGTACACGACTCGATTCACTCCACGCACTTCATTGATGATTCTATTACTGATTGAAGCAAGGATATCGTAGGGAATTCGCGCCCAGTCCGCTGTCATAAAATCTTGTGATTCAACTGCTCGGATGGCAACTACTGACTCATAGGTTCGCCCATCTCCCATGACACCTACACTTTGGACAGGCAAGAGGACTGCAAAGACTTGATCGGTTGATCGATACAAGTTTGCTGCTACGATCTCTTCAAGTAGGATCTCATCACAGGATCGCAAGATGTCGAGTTTGTCTGGCGTGATCGTACCGAGACATCGTACTGCAAGCCCTGGCCCAGGGAACGGATGCCTCCAAATGATCCCGTCTGGTAAACCAAGAACTTCTCCTAATTTTCTCACTTCATCTTTAAACAAATCGCGAAGCGGTTCAATCAGTTCAAAGCCTAATTCTTCTGGTAAACCTCCAACGTTATGGTGTAACTTGATGTTTGCAGCAGCGCCACTATATCCATGCCCTGATTCGATAACATCTGGATACAACGTCCCTTGAGCTAGGTACTGAATAGAATTCTCGGTGCCCTCTTCAATCGAGATAGCCGCTTCTTTAAAGATGTCAATAAAGCGATGCCCTATTCGAGTACGTTTCTCTTGTGGTTCAGAAATTCCAGCAAGATCATCGAGGAATACTTTCGAAGCATCAACAACTCGAAGATCGATTTGGAAATGGTCTCGAAACGTCGTTTCAACAAAATCTCTCTCATTCTTTCGCAAAAGTCCATTGTCTACAAATACGCAGACAAGTTGATCGCCAATTGCTCGATGTAACAGCGCAGCGACGACTGAGGAATCGACTCCACCACTTAAGCCACAGAGTACCTTTGCAGTGCCGACTTGTGCTTTGATTTTTTCGCATTGAGCTTCCATAAAATCTGCCATGCGCCACGTCCCTTTGATGCAGCAAATTTCATATAAAAAATTTCGGAGTACCTCTACACCGTGTGGAGTATGCGTCACTTCAGGATGAAACTGAACACCATAAAATGGAATCGTTTTGTGCGAGACTGCTGCAAGTGGGCAAGTAGCAGTTTCGGCAAGAATAGTGAACTCGTCACCGAGTAGTTCAACTTGATCGCCATGGCTCATCCAAGCAGCAGTATCTGATGGCATTCCGCGAAAAAGATTTGAGGCATCGAGGACTTTTAATTGTGAGCGGCCATACTCTCGTGCGTGTGCAGCATCGACTTTCCCCCCTAAAATTTCACACCCTATTTGCATGCCGTAACAGATGCCTAAAATTGGAATCCCCAATGAGAAAATCGCTTCATCACAGCGAGGAGCGTTCGAGGCTTTTACACTTGAAGGTCCGCCGGAAAGGACAATTCCAGCAGGATGATACGCTTTGAGTTGCTCAGCAGGTGTATCAGGAGCAACAAGTACACTGAACGCTCCTGCTTCACGAACTCGCCGTGCGATCAGTTGTGCATACTGACTACCAAAATCGAGAATTAGAATCGTTTCTCCTGCATTGACACCTACAGCGAGTTTTGGCTCTAAAAATTCAGCAGTTTCTGTGTTTGTGTTGGCATTCTGCATGTTCATGAGAATGTTACAGGGTACCATGAATAGTGATGAAACCCAAGCCACTTCGAACAACTGCTAGTGGAACGCTGACGATCCCAGCATCTCCTGCGTGGAACCCCACAATTCGGCAACTTGTTATTGGGATATGCCGCACCTGTCAGCTCACAGACCGTGATGCTGGGCTCATTGCCCTTGCAGTAGATGAAGCGATGAGTAATGTCCACCGCCACGGCTATGGTGGGTCACATGAAGAACATGTAACCGTCACGATTACCGCGATGAAAGCGATGAAGAACGCCCCCTTTCACATTTCAATCTGCTTGCAAGACAATGCTACACAAATCCCGCTTGATGAGATTCGTTCTAGGAATCTTTCAGAACTCAAACCGGGCGGCCTTGGCGTGCATCTCATTCAATCGATCATGGATCGTGCTGTTTGGTCGCATCGTCCTGAGGGCGGAATGCAACTCATCTTAGAAAAATCTATCGACCCCCTTGCGACTCGGCAACGCCACCAACGTGCACACTAAAATAATCAAATGATGATCGACATCGAAAAAATTGACGCAACTACAATAGTCACACCACACGGAGACATAGACTCCTCACGCTCATCCCATCTTCGTGGGACGCTCAAACCAATCGTAGATTCGAATGCAAGCCGGATCATCGTCGATCTCTCTGACGTAGCGTATATGGACTCCTCTGGCATCGCCACCCTGATCGAAGCGTTACAAATTTGCAAACAACAAGAGAAACTTTTGTACATTTGCGGGCTACAAACTACTGTTCGTTCTGTCATAGAACTTGCTCGCCTTGACACTATTTTTCTCATCACTGATAGTCGAGAGGATGCGCTCGTTGCCTGACAACTCAAAACGTTTCTCCCCCCTACGTTTCCTAGAAGTTATAGGTGTAACTTCGCTCCGACTCTTTTCATTCCTTGGCTCGAACCTATGGCTTCTACTTGAAGTTGCAAAACTATTTTGCGTTTCCTGCATTTTACATCGAGTGCGTTTTGGCAAAGGTGCGTTCGTTAATCAAATCGTACGGATCGGTGTTCGCTCAATCGGTATTGTTTGTTTAGTCTGTGGCTGCATTGGCCTCATCCTTGCCATTCAAATGCAACCTCCTCTAGAAGAGTTCGGACAAGCTGACAAAATAGCAAACATCGTTGGTGTTGCGGTTCTACGAGAACTCGGACCTCTCATTGCAGCAATTGTGCTCACTGGATTTGCAGGGGCTTCGATCGCAGCAGAACTCGGAACAATGGTGGTCGGCGAAGAGATCGAAGCACTGCACTCCCAAGCATTGAACCCCGTTCGGTTTTTAGTCCTCCCTAGACTACTTGCGACTGTACTGAGCCTTACACTCCTGACAATCATCGGCGATGTCATTGCGATTCTAAGTGCAGGCTTTGTAACAGTAGAATTTCTTGGAGTCCCCTACGAGATCTATAAAGACAACACACTCTCCCAAGTTGTTTTAGCAGATTTCGGCACAGGTCTCATTAAAGCTGCTGTTTTTGGAATGATCCTAGCATCCATTGCTTGTACAAATGGGCTAAAAGTAAGTGGCGGCGCTGCAGGGGTAGGCAAAGCGACAACTGATACAGTTGTGCAAACCATTTTGACAATTGTCATCGTTGACATGCTCTTTACACTCGTCTTCTATCAGTTCGGGTGGACATGATCTCGTCGATAGCGTTGAAGCAGAAAACGACCCGAAACCCATTTGGATCTCGAGCCGTTTCTTCGATTCTGTACCACGTATTCTGTCGTTACGGTCTCATGAGCACTGCGTTGGCAACAAACCCTTCATCATGAGCTTCCATCGTCCAAGCAGCGGAACCAAGGAACGATGCTAAAAGTTCGTTGATTGCTCTTTGTGTTTTCATTTGTTTGTCAAACTCAGTTCTCATTTCTGCAGCCATCTCGGGATCGAATGTTTCCATCTCACGTAACATCGTATCCATCTGTTGTTCTGATACTTCACTTCCAGCGAGAAGGCTCTCTCCCATGTTTCCAAACCCCCAGCCAGTTGCTTTCTCAGTTGAGATGTGATGCAGTGCATCATTCCCTACTTCTGTGGTTGATCCTGCAGCAGGATCCGCAGCAATTCTCAACGCATGCTCCACAGAGTGCGTCATCCCCAACATCGCCCAACCACCACCGACAGCTAAGGACATTGACATATCAAGACCCCCACTCATCATGCCAGCATTTGGAAGTTCGATCGGATAGATACGATATCCAAGAAAATCACGAGGCTCTGAGCCTGTTAAAGGCATCGTTGTAGAAAGATACGTTTCCATCGATTCTCCATCTTTGCATTCAACTGCAAGAAGGAATCCAATACTTGTGTCCGTCAATGGGAGTGAAATTGTTGAGACCACATGCATTGTGTTACCGAGTGGTGCGACTGCTGCGGCGATCCCTTGCTCCATTGCTTCTAGCTGTTGTGGAGGCATTGGCATCATCGGGTTCATCGCCATCAACCCACGGACCCAAGGTCCGAGTTTGTCAAAATCTACATTCATTTGTGCATACGAAACAGTGTCGTCCCCGACGAAACTCGGTGCTTTCGTAGGTTCCGAAACAGTGCTTGCAAGCCCAAGAAGGCCGTTGCGACCTTCAGGCATCCAAAGCGTGTACCGTGCTTGTAAGAATACGTCATCAGATGGTCCCACTGTTACAGTTTCAGCAAACCCATCAATATCACCGATCGCTGTTTTTAACATTGGCAAAAACATTCCGAGCATATTGCTTGTATCTGTTTGTAGCAGTGCGTCAGCAAGATTGTCAGTGAGGAGTGCGGCCTGGAGATTTCCAGAGCCAACTTGATCCATCATCGCTGTATACGTTTCATTTGATGCCAAAGATACGGATTCTGTATCTCCATTCGTTGCTGCAATCGCCCTGCTTATGCCATCAGGATCTGTCCCACAAACCAAGTAGCCATTCACAGAAGCAAAATAGACTCGATCAAAAGAAATTGTTTGTGAAAGCCCTAGTGGCATGCCTTGGAGTGCAGTTGGATCGAATGGGATTGGAATCATCACAACATCCTCACCAGCTAAGTTCACGATTTCCGCATCAGTAGAGTTGTTTTCTAGTACTGATTCGACCATCGCTTCAGAAAACTGTATCAAGTTTGGATCATTGATTTCTGCGACCCCTAAAAGTGCGAACGAGATGGTTCCAAGTTCAAAGTCTGCGACTGGATACAGAGCAAATCCCGCATACCCTGCAGGCAATGAGGGCTTCCAATCATCATCGATTTCTGCTTTGGCAATGAGTTCAGCACATTGGGCTGTGAAATAGTCACACATATCTGAATCTTCAACACCAAAAGCTTCCTTGATTGTTGTATGAATTTCCGTGCGTTGTTTTTCAGTGAGCGCTGTTTCACAGACATTTTTAGCGTTGTCAACGGAACATACAAAGATTGTTTCGCTTGGTAGAACTTCTTCGATTGTAAAATCGCCAAAGGCCAATAGTGAAGAGCCAACTAAAATTGGAGTCAGTAACATGGTTTTTCCTCTCTTGTATTCGCAGCGTGCATCGCTGTATTGTTTATTATTGGGATTCTGCAGATCCCTCTTTCAACTGTGGTGCTGTTCCGAAGTTTTTCCTATTGGGGGGCACCAAGTATTTGTGACCAGAATTTGGGTTCTTTGCATCATAGGCGAAAGCCTCTCGGTTTCGGATAAAATCTTTGACATACCGCGTTGGGATAGCAAAATTCAGCGATTCTGCAGCGAGAATACCCATGTTCGTAATCCCAACGACCTCACCCTGCTTGTTAAAAAGTGGTCCCCCCGAGTTCCCTGGATTGATTGCTGTATCCGTTTGGACATACGTAAGACCATCCAAACTTCGTTGCTTCGTGGAAATCACACCTTGACTCATAGATCGTTCAAGCCCTAAAGGGTTCCCTATTGCGAAGACAGTTTGACCGACTTCGATCGATTCAGCCTTCTCTAGAACTGAGTACTCAAAAGGTTCACTGTCAGGGTGTTCTATTCTTAAGAGCGCGAGGTCAAGATGGTTATTCACCGCGATAATTTCGATATCTTCAATCGTTGTTCGTTTAAGCGTTCCATCTGGTTGCGGAATCCACACTGTGGCTCGAAGGTCTGTTTCACCTTGAATAACATGTGCGTTCGTGATCGCATACCCATCTTCATTAAGAAGTACTCCTGACCCAAGTCCACCAGGCGTTGAAACTTTAATAACAGAGGCACCAACAAGATTTGCTTGTTCTCGTGGAGTTCGCTCAGGAATATTCGATTTCGTTCGATAGAGCGATTTTGTCTCTTCTTCATCATTGGAATCTGAAACGATTTCTTCCTCGATATCTGCTATCTGATCCATTGCAATCGCAATGACTTCAGGGCCAATGTCGATCCAGAGTTTGTTGTCAGTGCGTTTAAGAATTGTGCCGTGCACTTCTGTATTTCCGTGTAAACGAACGACATCCGCTAAAAGTACGTGTGAAAGCACTGTTGTTACGAATAGGAAAATGAGTAAGTTTTTCATGGAAGTCTCCTCTAAGAGCAAGTAATCTTAGTCACTAATGATAGCATATAATGAAGTAACTCCGGACAAAGAGGAAGACCCATGCTTACACCCACTACAGTCGCGATCGCACTCCTACATTTTGCAGGAGCAGTAGATGAAACGCCCCTCGGTGATTTTTTTGGATTCTCATCTATTGAATCAATCAAAATTGGTGACCATGCAGGGCCGATGTATCAAGGGGATGTAAATGGAGATGGACTTCAAGATTTATTGGTTGTAAATAACCATAAAAGTCGCATCGATCTTCTCGTGCAAAAAAGAAATGCTTCTCCTGATGATGCCATAGAAATAACACGAGCAAACGATATCCCAGAACATTGGCGTTTCAAAAAATCACCTGTCATGGTTTCGCATAAAGTTTCTGCGCTTACCCTGTTCGATTTCAATGGAGACGATCTCACAGACATCGTATACGCTTCAAATCCATCAAACATAGTTTTTCTAGCCCAGAAATCTGATGGTACGTTTGAAAAAGAACGGCAACATCGTATCCGAAAAATGCATGCAAACAGATCCGGTTTCAAAATTACAGATGTTATCGGTGATGCCCAACCAGACCTGATCACTCTCATCGATGGCAATATTCAAATCTTTCCTGTTGATGGAGATGCTCTTGGAAAACCCGTCGTTTTAACAACGGAAGATCGTATCGGTTGGATCATCCTCGCAGATTATGATGGAAATGGCTTAGACGACATTGCAGGAATTGCGAGTGATAGCAGTGAACCTGTTCGGCTCTGGTTAGCACAGCAAGATGGCAGTGATGTCCGCATGGGGCCTCAATTACGCTTTGAATTGCCCGCACTTCGGGAATTCGCTGCTGTAAAGTTACCCAATAAAGAAGCCGCATTGATGGCAATGATTGAACGCACTTCGAAAAGAATTGTTCTCTCTGAACTCGGAATCGAACCAATCGAAAACCATGGCGATCGCGATACTTCTATAGAAATATTTCCTTTTTTAGGAAAAGAAAAACGAAGCCAAACAACGGTCGATGTCAATGGCGATGGACTTCAAGACGTGATCGCAACAAATACAGATGACAATACAATTGTTGTCTACCCACAAACTCCTACGAAAGGGCTCGCCGCTGGTGTCCCTTCCCCAACACTTTCTGGTGTCGACGCTCTAGCAGTTTGCGATCTAGATGAAGATGGAATAGAAGATCTCTTTGTCCTCAGCGAAGATGAAGGCGTCGTTGGCAGATCACCGCTTTCGGTGCGTGAGATTCCGTTCCCTCAGCCGATGCCAATCTCAGCAGGTTTTACCCCTGTAACACTTGACACTGTCAAACTCGGAGAGATCTGGAACGTGGCTATCGTGACAAAGAAGAAACGTGAATATGCGCTTGAACTCATCAATGCGGATGGAAACTCTGAAATTGTCGAACTTGGTTCTCTTTCTCGAGGCCCGAATGAAATCGTTGCATTCGACGCCGATCAGGACGATCAGGTTGATTTGCTCCTCCTAACCCGAGATAAACCAATGATGATGTTGCATGCGACAGAGACAGGGTTTGAACTCCTAGAAGATACAGACATGGGACAGTTTGGACTCGTTCGAGAAGCGTCTGCTGACAACACAGCGATCTTTGATATTGACGGTGATGCGCAACCAGAACTTCTTATCGCTGACGAAAATTTTGTACGTGCTGTTCGATACGAACCAGAAACAGCAACGAACATTAGCGCAGGCTGGCAAGTTGTCCAACAAATCAATTTACAAGACGGGGAATCAGATCTAGTCTCACTTGCTATTACTGACGAAGCGATCATTGTCGCTGACAAAGCAAACGATCGGCTTGTGCTGATCGACAAGAGTGATGGAGCGCGTTGGGCAGAAGGAGACAGTCTTTTTGTTCGGGGTTTTGATTTTGGCCCAATTTATGCAGGTGATTTCACTTCAGATGGAATCAACGATATGTTGGCAATTGGAGATGCTGGCTTTGCTGTTGTGCAACTAGCAGGTGAGCGAATCACACTCAACGAAGTGCAATCGTGGCGTAGTGAACACGAGCGTGTTGTCGAGCATGAACTCGCTGTTGGGGATACGAATAACGATGGTTTTGTGGACATGGTCGCACTCGATGCAGGTGAACAAATGTTAGAAATCTTCACCTTTACTGACCAAGACAATATGTTGTTTGCAACTGAATTCAAGATTTTTGAAACTCGTATTTTTTCAAGCGGCGAACCGAGCGAGTACGAACCAAGCCAAGTTTTTATCGCAGATTTAACTGGCGACACCCTACGTGACATCGTACTACTGTCCCACGACCGAGTGTTAATTTATCCTCAAGAAGCAGCAGGTTTACTCGTACAATAGAAAAAACCTACCGTAACGATTGAGTAAAATTCATACTAACCAATCGGTAAGATGAGCACTGCCGCGTGTTTCGCTACGGTGCGCAGCAAGTCAACGCTGTGTGATATCGATGTATTCTTGTTTGTGGGGACCGATGTAGTCACAGCGTGGACGAATCAAACGATTGTCTTGTAAGTACTCGAGACAATGTGCAGTCCAACCAGAGACTCTACTCATTGCAAACAAAGGCGTAAAGAGATCTAAATCGATACCTAGCGAGAAGTACGTCGTTGCTGAATAGAAATCTACATTTGGGTAGATTCCTTTGGAACCAACTTCACGATCCATAACTTCTTCGATCTTCTTGCTCATCTCAAACAGATCAGTGTTACCTGTATCTTGCGCAATACCCTGAGCAAATGTTTTGAGATATGTCGCTCGTGGATCAACGGATTTATAGACACGATGACCAAAACCCATCACCTTGTCTCTTCGTGAAAGTTTATCTAAAACAAAAGATTCGGCGTTCTCAATGCCATCAATCTCTTGAAGCATCACCATCACCCCTTGGTTCGCACCACCATGGAGTGGCCCCTTGAGTGTTCCGATTGCAGTTGTAACAGCGGAGTACATGTCACTTAATGTTGAGATCGTCACGAGAGAAGCAAAGGTTGAGGCGTTGAACCCATGGTCAGCATGCAGAATGAGACAAATGTCCATCGCACGAGCCATTCGATCAGTTGGCTTTTCACCCGTGAGCATATAGAGAAAACTCTCAGCAATTGAAGCTGCATTGTCCGGACGTACGAGATCTAAGCCCTTTCGATGCCGATCAAATCCAGCGATCAACGCGGGCATCTTGGCGAGCATCGCGAGAGATTTACGCTCGTTTGCTTCATCAGATGGGTCATCTGCATTGGGATCTTCAAGTGAAAGTGCAGAAGTGAGCGTGCGAAGTGCATGCATTGGACTTGCATCACGAGGAAGTGAGACGATCATATCCCACATCGAATCAGACAAATCATAATTGCTCTGTAACCGTGCAGTAAAATCAGCGAGCTCACTGTGGCTTGGCAATCGTCGATTCCAGAGGAGGAAGGTCGTTTCTTCGAACGTGCTGTTGCGGGCGAGGTCGTCTATGTCATACCCAACATATTCAAGAACACCCTTTTCACCATCGATAAATGACAAGGATGACCTTGCGACAACGGTTGAGACGAGACCAATATCAGTTTGCATATCTTGCATGACAGCACTCATGTAAAAAACTCCTTCGTTGTGGCAACACGCCCTCTGAAAGACCAACGGAGGTCTACGTGTTGTGAACACCATATTCTACCAAAACTTCACTCGAATCCAACCCTACAATACAAAAATGCTGCTCCCAATTGGTACCGATGTACGCCTCAAAAAAGACCCAACAGTGACGTATTTGCTCATTGGACTCAATATGCTCTTATTTGCCCTCTACTGGGCTGTTCAACGTGCAACTGGAGACAATGGCTCAGGGGAGATGCTCATGTATGTAAAACAACTCTTTGAGGATGGGGAGCTTTCACGTGGGCAGTTTCATGTATTGAACCTATGTACCTATCAGTTTATTCATGCAGGTTGGTTGCATGTGATCGGGAACATGATCTTCCTACTCCCATTTGGAAAAGTCGTTGAAGATCGCCTCGGGCATGTTGGCTTTCTTGCACTCTATCTAGGGTGTGGAATGGTCGGGGGGATTCTGCATGTGCTGTTTTACTCCAATCCAGTCATTGGAGCGAGTGGATCAGTTTGTGGGATTACAGCCGCTTTCGCGACAATTGCTCCAAAAGCAAGAATCAGAATCTTGTTTGTGTTCTTCATCATCACGATGATCGAAGTCCCAGGGCTGCTTCTCGTGCTATTCCAGATCGCCTTTGATAGCCTCAACTTGTTCGGATCAATTGCTGGTGCCGATGGGGGAAGAACGGCATGGGTTGTGCATCTTGGAGGATATGCAACAGGTATGGGCATCGTGCTCTTACTGTTTTGCACGAAACTCCTTCCACGCGGGGAGTTTGACCTTTGTTCACTGATCACGCAAGCGAAACGAAGAAGAACATTTCGCTCTACACTCAAACAACCCAATTCCAAAAAGGAAAAGGAAAAAGATACACGATCACCGAGTGACCGAGCGCAAGCTAGAATTACTCGGCTTTTACAAGAGGGTCAACACGATCACGCGATGGAAGCATATCGAAATGTGTTGCAAACGACACCAGCATTTCGACTTGCCCCACAATGTAGAATTGAAGTAGCAAATTCACTTGTTCAGGGTGGGCATGTAAAAGAAGCAGCAGCGTTGTATGAATCATATCTTTCACAAACACCAACACCTGAGGATGCGCCAACAGTTGCACTCTTCCTTGCTGCAAAATACATTCGCACTTTGGGAAACTCAAAAAGAAGCGTCGAACTTCTTGAATTGTATGCACCCAAATTTACAGATGAACATAGTACACTTGCAGAGCAACTCAAACGTGAAGCCCGTACTGTATGACGTACTCTTTTCTAAACACTTCTACTCCCTCAGTCAAAATCTGTGGTCTTACTACAGAAGAAAGTGTTGATGTCTCTGTCGGAGCAGGTGCAGATGCGATCGGGTTTGTGTTCGTACAGAGTTCACCACGTGTGATTCGTCGCGCACTCGCCAATAGACTGCTCACGCAATTGCCCGGAGATGTACTTCCCATCGCTGTTCTGCAAGATTACGGTGACCTCAACGACTTCTCTGACTGGCCAGGTTGGCTCCAGTTATGTGGGAATGAGGACAAGGACTGTATCGAATCATCACCCCGACCAGTCATTAAAGCAGTGCAATGGACTCAAGGTGTTGTAGCGACTTGGGGTGCGTGTACGCTGATGGAAGCAATTCTCGTAGATGGTTCAACAGGGGGATTAGGTACGATGGCGCCAATCGAGGAACTCACCACTGCAATGTCGGCGTTTTCAACTCCAGTCATTGTCGCTGGAGGACTCCATGCAGGAAATGTGCAGGAAGTGATTCGTGCAACGCAGCCAAACGCAGTAGACGTAAGCAGCGGAGTGGAATCTTCAAGAGGTGTGAAAGACCCAGAACTCATCTGCTCATTTATCGAAGCTGTAAAAGAAACGTCACTCCAATGACTCTTTCTTCTTTTCAAGCAAGCGGATCTCAGTCACAAGTAGATCCGTGTCGATCGCTTTGGACATATCCCAAAGAGTCAATGCAGCTGCAGAAACTGCAGCGAGTGCTTCCATTTCTATCCCTGTCTTCGCTGTGATCACCGTTGTTGCAGTAATAAGAATTTTCTCTGGGGCGATCTGCTCGAAAGATACAGACACGCATTCAAGTGGCAAGGGATGACAGAGTGGGATCATTGAGCCGCAGTTTTTCGCTGCTTGAATCCCAGCAAGGCGAGCAACAGCAAGCGCTTCCCCTTTCGGTACATTCCCTTGCATAATCGCCTCGATCGTTGTGTTCTTCGCCACAAAACAGGCGGAGGCTGTTGCAGTTCGGCGTACTACATTTTTGGAAGAGACATCAACCATTGAAGCTCTACCTTGTTCGTCAAGATGGGTCAGTTTGTCATTCATTTGCAACCTCGTTTTTGTATTGTATCTCACCGCCTACAATCGTCATGGCAATTTCGGGCATGTTTCTTGTCCAATCATTTGTCAGCGGGTTTTGCGTGAGCACTGTTGCATCGGCGTAACAGCCGAGATCCAACCTCCCTGCTTGTGGCTCAGATAGGGAAAGAGCTGCAGCACTTGTTGAAGCAATCAACGCCTCTTTCGCAGTTACCCCAGCACCGATTGCTGCTTGCATTGCTGCAAGAGGTGTATGAGGCGCGATCGGCCAATCAGAGCCAAAGCTCAAATGTGCTCCACGATCGAGCATGGTTCTCCAAGCATGAACTCTTTCTGCTCTCTCAATCCCAACCGCCGTTTGAGCAATTCGAGCATCACCAGCGAGGTGTAGCGGCTGCACGCCGAACCATCGCCCAGAGAGCTTGTGGAGGTCTCTTGGGTCGATAAACTGCGCGTGTTCAATTCTAGGAACGCACGCCCCTGTACCGTGTGCAGAAGAATCCAATGCAAGTCCTACTGCTTCATCTCCAATTGCATGGATCACAGGCGAGAAGCCTGCTTCGACAACCCGAGTTACCCACAGATCTAATTCTTTAGAAGCAGCAAGCCCAACGAATGTTCCAGAGGAAGAGACATCACGATAGGGCGCGTACATTTTTGCAGTTCTTGAACCCAATGTACCATCTGCAAATGTTTTAAAGCCTGTGATCTTCAAGTTGTCGTCTTGGGAGATCGATGAAACCCTTTTAAGGGTGGAAGTCGTCGGTGACCCAATGACCATTGCGCGAATTCGTACATGCAATTGGGTACGTGCAGGTGAGAGGATTGCTTCTATGTCTTGCAACTCTTCCATTGTTCCAACGAGTGTGACACCAGCAGCATGCAGGTCATCCACTGTCGCACTGAGCCGTGTTCTTGTTTGCGCGGGTGAAAGTTCGGGCATTTTTTTACAAACATGCTCCCAGAGGGCAGTTTCTTTGATGATGCCTGATCTGCACGCTTCTCCACCTGTCAATTGTGATAACTGATCTAAATCAAACAGTTCTAGAACTGCATCGTTCACAAGGGCGCAGTGATAATCTGAACGCCAACAGAGCGTTGGTGTAGATCCAGCAGGATCCAACCAACTCTTCTGTGGAAATTCTTTGAGAGTCTGCTCATTCCACCCCGAACATACGAGCCATTGCTCCGCCCCACAGGTTTTCTTGCCCTCTTGTACAGATTCTAGAAACTCTTCTTTAGAGGAACACTTTGCAAGTTGCACATCACCAGCGCCCCTACTGCCAAGTACGAGGTGTAGGTGAGAATCTATGAGCCCTGGGATGAGCGTGCAGCCATGCAAATGCACCCCAATAGAACCAGGAGGTTGGGGTTGGTTGATTCCACTGACAAGCCCATTTGTAAAGGTAATCGAACTCGCAGACTGTTCGCACGTAGGATCAGTAAGAATCAAACCTGAATGTAAATGTATGGTTCTACTCATGTTGACCCGATCAAGGTGCCGAAATTGACTGAAGGAATATCTTCAGGGAAAATGCTCTACCCCGCAATGGTACACCAAAAGATTTTATTTTTATTTTTGGCCTTCCCGCTCACGATCGTGAGCTGCGAACAGAAAGAGCCTTCACTCCCACCTCAGTCTGAAGATGTAGTTCAAGATGATCAAGACCCAGTCCAACAGGGCGCTTCGTTTCTAGATCAACAGAGAGAAAAAACTGATTACGAAGCAAAGTTCAAACCCAAGCAAGAAGTAGATCCTGCATGGATCCACTTCAGTGATTTTCGCACACCTCGCCCTCAAACGTGGGAGTGGCTTCCCCCCCTAAGTACTATGCGATTGGCAAATTACACGATACAGGGCACCACGCCAAACGAAGACGCAGAAGTAACAATTCTACAATTCGCAGAAGGTGAAGGCGCAGATCTAGAGGTGCATGTAGAACGATGGAAATCAAGTTTTCGATCAACGGGAGGTGGACCAGTTCGTCCAATTATTGCAACACGGACAATTGCAGGATTTCCCTCGACAATCGTGGAGATTACCGGCGAATATATGGGGATTGGAGCGTCATGGCACCGAGCCAACTACACGATGCTGATTGCCTTCATCACGTACGACAAGGGGAACATTATGATTCGACTCCTTGGACCAAACGAGACAATCGAACTAGAACGTCGCACTTGGGAACAGGTGCTCGATGGAGTGCTCCACGAAGAATCCCTTCCTAAAGATACGCCCGAAAATCAGTAGCACGTACCCTCGACCCAAAGTTACTTGGGAGAGGATGATGCTAAAAAATTAGCAAGCAATCGCGGACCCTCATCTGTAAGAAAACTTTCTGGATGAAACTGGACTCCTTCCAAGGGTGCTCCATCACCCCGCCACCGGATTCCCATGCAGACACCGTCCTCTGTCCACGCACTCAATGTAAAGGCATCTGTCAGTGTCTCGGGTTCAATGACGAGTGAGTGATATCTCGTAGCCAGAAATGGGCTGGGAAGCCCTTCAAAATATCCAGCGCCATCGTGAAAGACTTCCGATGTCTTCCCATGCAGAGGTTCGTTATATGTCGAAACGGTCATTCCATGGACATCAGCGATTGCTTGATGTCCTAAGCAAACACCAAGAATCGGGATACGCCCACGAAAGAATTCTACGAGTTCACGGCAAATTCCGCTTTCATGAGGTGTGCAAGGTCCGGGTGAAAGTAACAGATGTGTTGGAGTAAGTGCAGCGACCTCAGGAACAGTAAGTTCATCATTTCGAACAACCCGCATTTGAGGGATCTCGCCTCGTTCCAACCCTAGCTCACCGATGCGTTGCACAAGGTTGTACGTAAACGAATCGTAATTATCAATAATTACTAGCATCCGCACAGTATAGAAAAAACCGATCTTACTCGTGTTTCTACAAAGAGAAAGTACACTTGTATCAAGATTATGCTGCTCTTGTCCCTGCAACTCCATCTTGAGTTACAAGGAATAAATCCATGCAAATGGGATATGGCAACCGCTTGTAATCTTGAGCTACCCTTTGTTGTAATTTTTCTACGAGGGGCTCAGGACTACACGAAAATGCCATGAACACATCACGCGCCGGAGCTGCGACGTAAAAATTACCTTGTAACTCAGGAGCCAATCGACGCCAGAGAGAGGAAAGCAATATTCTCGAAGCGTCGTACCCATCTTGCATATTAAAGATCGCTGCTCGCCCGCCCTCCTGTGATTCAACGACTTGGATTTTGAGGCTAGGTTGATACGCAGCAAGGTTCTCACGAGCAAAACTATCGAGTTCATCAACCGACACTCCCCATCGCAACATCTGTTCTACTGTAATGCTTACCGTCATTCGAGGCATATCAATCACATACAAAATGACTGTGTCATTCACAAATGGTTGATAGGCGACCTGTTCCTTATCAAGTTGTTCAAAAATTGAGATCGGTTGAATCCGAGGCATAATCCGTCCCTTCGCCATGGAAAGTGGCAAGGGCATGTGAGACAACTCATCGCCTTCAAGGAGGCGATCTAAGAAGTCCTCTACAAGTTCTACGCCTCGTTGCGGCTCACTCTGCACCATTCGGTACAGGTTCTCTAAACCCAAATGACGACCATCAAGATACAAATCCATCGCCCCTGCAAGACGAACCTCTCGATCAGGAAAGTGGCGACGTAAAATCCGTACAACTTGTTCACTGAAGGCTTCTGGTTCTCTTGGCATGTGCGTCATATCTTAAATTTCCAATCTAGTATTCCCCTCCTTGGAGGTATCGGTTGATTGGACAACGATCTAAACCAAACTACTCTGTAACACAAAAATACAATCTTTCTGGTGTACACTATCGGACCTACCTCAACCTTTGGTACGCTATACAGTATGAAAAAGTTCACAGTACACAACAGTATTGAAGTAGGAAATGGAGCTCCGTTACTACTCATTGCAGGGCCCTGCGTGCTTGAGTCAATAGAGGAGTCCCTTCATATTGCCTCGACTTTGCAAGCAATCTGCGCGAAGGTTGGCGTGAATTTTGTATTCAAAGGGAGCTTTGATAAAGCCAATCGAACAAGCCTGCACTCAAATCGTGGACCAGGTCTCGAACAAGGCCTTGCAATCCTGCAGTCTGTGAAAGAACAATTGCACGTTCCTGTAACGACAGATGTTCATGAACCAAATCAAGCAGCGATCGTTGCGAAGACTGCTGATATTCTTCAAATTCCAGCGTTTCTTTGCAGGCAAACAGATCTACTCGTTGCATGTGCGAAAACAAACAAACCAATCAATGTAAAGAAAGGGCAATTCCTTTCACCGGATGAAATGAAACACGTCATCCATAAACTTGAGGAATCACATTGCAATTCCATCATGCTCACAGAACGTGGCTCGTTCTTTGGATACAACCGCTTAGTCAATGACTTTATAGGGTTGGGGGACTTAATGGAATTAGGCCCGCCAGTCTGTTTTGATGTTACACACTCAACGCAACTCCCAGGAGCAGGAAAGAACGAAACCGCTGGTCGCCCTGATCGAGCAATACTCTTAGCCAAAGCAGCAACAGCAGCGGGAGTCCCTGCCCTCTTTTTGGAATGTCACCCAGATCCCGCACAAGCAGCATCAGATGGAAGCACGATGCAGCGGCTTGATGCAATGGAAGAGATCATCCAAACTTGTGCTTCCATTGCAGCACTCTCAACAACAAACCGCACTACCGTAACACCATGACACGATGTGATCTTTGCAACAAACCGGCGGTCTATCACGATACACGTATTTACAATGGTGTCACAAAAACCACGAACCTTTGTGAAGAACACGCTCGGGAAGCTGGTGTAGACATTAGCCCGCATGGCTTTTCTATTTCAATTTCACCAGAAAGCCTTGGCTTCTCGCAAAAGCCAGCGATCCTCGCGTGCCCAGATTGTGGACTGACGCTTGCTGACTACAAGGAGAGTTCACTTTTGGGATGCCCTGAGTGCTACAACTCGTTTGGCGAAAAACTTCTCACGCTGATCAGTTCAATGCAAGAAAACCATACGAAACACGTAGGCCGCGCCCCGCGAAGAGCAAATCCTACTGTCAGTCGACACATTGCGATTCGAAGCCTACTTGCTGATCTAGAAAAGGCGCTGAACCATGAAGCGTACGAAGAAGCCGCTGCGATCAGGGATACGCTGAAAGAACTGCACAATAAAGGCGAATCGAATGAAAATTGACCCCAATAACAATTGCCCGTACGCTAGTGGTCAAGCGCCCTTTGGAGATGTGGTACTGAGTTCTCGAGCAAGATTCGCTCGTAACCTTGAAGGCTTTCCCTTTGTGAATCGAGCAACAGCAAGTGATTGCGAGGAAGTCGAAACACTTGTGGCACCAGCATGCTCCTCTGAAACAGCAGCAGAGCGTCTTGAATCTATCCCATTTAGAGATTTTTGTGAAACTGATAGAGCAATGTGTGTTGAGAGACACCTCATCTCAGAACAATTTGCCTCATCTACCCACCCTCATACACTCCTTGTTGGACCTGAACTTTCACGAAGTGTGATGGTAAACGAGGAAGATCATCTTCGTATTCAATGCATCCAACCAGGGCTTCAACTTCAAGAAGCGCATCACGCTGTTTCTGAACTCGATCACCGATTAGAAGATTGTGTAGCGTATGCCTTTCATGATGAACTAGGATTTCTAACTGCTTGCCCCTCAAACCTAGGAACTGGCGCGAGGTTTAGCGTACTATTGCACTTGCCGGGTTTAAAGATAACGAAAGGGTTCGCTCAACTCCACAATGCCTGTGTTGGGATGTCAATCGCAATTCGTGGATATCACGGCGAAGGATCAAACACAATCGCTGATCTGTACCAGTTGAGTAATCAAGTAACACTCGGGTATAGCGAAGATGATCTACGCATTTTACTTGAAGAAAAGTTCCTGCCTATAGTTATTGAAAGTGAACGAAACGCGCGTACTAGGATTATTAAAGAGTTTTCATCTAAACTTGATGATCGTGTATTCAGAGCACAAGGCATTTTAGAAAATGCACGCTTACTCTCAGTAGAGGAGTCTATGGATTGCCTTGGTAGAATTCGCCTTGGAGTTAGCCTTGAACGGATACGGGATATTGAAATCAATACAGTCAACCAACTCTTCATTGAAATCCAAAAGGGCCATTTACAACGTCGTTTTGGAACTGATCTCAGTGATTCTCAGTTACAAGAACAACGTGCCATTCTTGTGCAAGAAAAACTCACTGCCTGATGGGACGCCGATCTCGTTTAGCCCCCTCTCCAACAGGCGCACTGCACCTTGGAAATACGTGCACGTTTTTCATCAATTGGGCCTTGGCAAGACAAAACAATTGGGAACTCATCCTTCGAATGGAAGACCTTGTTGGTCCACGAATTGATCGTTCTACAATTAATGATACGTTGCAGTTACTCTCGTGGCTAGAACTAGATTGGGATGGAGATATGATCCTCCAAAGTGAGAATCTTACGCCCTACCGTCAAGAAATAGAACGGTTGCGATCTGTAGAAAAAGTGTACCACTGCGACCTATCAAGAAAAGAAATTGAGCTCGTTGCAAGTGCCCCACATGCAGACGATCCGTTTGGGAAAGAGTACATTCGCCCAGATGATGTCAACGCACACAACAGCACTTGGAATGGAAGTCCTACAAATTGGCGATTTATCGTTTCAGATGGACCGCACATCGTACAAGATAGACTTCGAGGTACGATTGCGTACCAACATCTTGATGATTTTGTTGTTTGGACACGTACCGACATGCCAGCGTACCAACTTGCCGTTGTTGTTGACGATGCACGAGAGGGCATTACCGATGTCGTGCGTGGAAGCGATTTGCTTGAATCAGCTGCGTGGCAAGCACAACTATATAAACAACTAGGAACCAACCCACCGAATTGGTGGCACCTCCCACTCGTGATCGGTGAAGATGGCAGACGGCTAGCAAAACGACATGGAGACACACGGTTACGCACCTATCAGAACGAGGGGCTTTCCCCACACAAAATCATCGGTCTTGTTGCGAAGTGGTGCCACCTGATCGATTCTCGGGCTTCCCTTTCTGCGAATGAGTTTCTCAGTGTATTTGACATTTCAAAAGTACCTGTAGAAGATATCGTTTACACTGAAGAAGATACACAATGGCTTCACGAATCCTAGCCCTACTACTGAGTGCTTTTGCCCTCTGCAACTGCGACGCATCACCGAAGCAAACGACCGTTGAGGTATTGATTGCGAACGAGACCTTTACGCTCGAACTATCAACAGATACACCTTCAAGAGTACACGGGTTAATGGAGCGAACTGCATTGCGGAAAGATGGTGGGATGCTTTTCGTATTTACTGATGCTGCAGAACGCTCTTTTTGGATGGCAAATTGCTTCATCAACATTGACCTCATTTTCCTAGATTCAAGAGGAACGATTACTGCGACGCATGAGATGAAAACTGAAACACCAAGAGGCGAGGAAGAATCTCAATGGGAGTATGAAGGAAGGCTCAAAAAGTACTACTCTCACGGCCCTGCTCGTTTTGCAATTGAACTTTGCGAAGGATCCATTCGCCGTTTAAAGCTCAAACCTAATGAGCATATCCCACTGAATTTACAACAGTTACGCCGCATAGCCCGATAACCACAATTCTTGCCTGCATAAACCGAATAGCCCGTTTCTCTCATACTTGAAACCACGAGCCTGAGGCAAATTTCTCTTTATGTAGCCCTCTGCATCCGAGGAAATGAGAGAACTTGTTCCAAACTCGCTTCTCTTTATGTGAACGAAGTGCTTGCTATGTATCGACCGACTATTTATATCCCAACGACGATGAAAACGCAACGGATTACATCTGCTCAATTCCTTTGTACATGGGCAGGGTCTACACCTCCAAAATGTACCTCTGAACTGAGCGACAACATTGATGCTGCAATCATTCAAGCAGAGAGTGTAGAAGAACTCCTGACCTACCTTCCAGTACTTCTTGAATTGCATGCGAGGAGCATCCCTACTCTCCTGCTTTGTGATCATGTCGGGCACCTCGGCGAACTACTCAAGGAACTCGATTTGACACAAGCACGGTTCCAAACTGATGGGGCAACCGTTTCAGGGATCGTATTTGGAATGTTACAACGTGAAGATGAACTTTCTATTTTAAGAAGCAAAGTTGGATTAATCTCAACACTTCGAACCACCCTACAAGAGGATATTGACCAACTGACGAGTGATTTGAATTCTGCCGCAACATTGCAACAGGAATTCATGTCGAACCACACAGAACAACTCCATGGGATGTATTTCAACACACTCTGGAGACCAACTGGCGTAGTAAGTGGAGATATGTATGACATTACGAAACTTGACGATACATACATTTCCTTCTTCCTCGCGGATGCAATCGGGCATGGCATCCCAGCGGCAATGCTTGCGATGGCTATCTCCAAATCACTCGCTGCTTGTCGCCTCCAACCAGATGGGACATTTACGTCGCCTGCTGAGGTGATGGACACGTTGAACCAAGCTATTTTAGATCGCAACGGTACAACAGCACGATTTGCAACTGCAATGTACGGGCTTCTCAATTGCAAAACACGAACGCTACAGATTGCAGGTGCAGGGCACCCTTCCGCGCTCTGGATCAAAGACGGTGGTACGTTTGAACTCATAGAATCAGGTGGGCCACTTCTAGGTGTCTTCCCAGATTCTACGTTCCCGCAACAAACAATCTCATTATCTCAACATGATCGAGTTGTGTGCTATTCAGATGGGTTTGAAGACGCACTTGAGAGTTCATCACCGAGTGATGTACTTCCTTCACATGCCCAGAAGATGTTTGAAATCAGCCAAAAAAATACAAACATCGTGAAACAAGTCGGTCATATTCTAGATGGGCAACGTACACACCATGACGACCTTACGATGCTTTGTTTGCACGCCGCTGAAGTACCAGCAAAAGTAGCAGCCTAGCCGTACGTCGCTAGTATTCTTTCATCACCTACCATCGCTTGCACTGCCTAGGGTGAGAGCATCGAGATGCTTACTTCTTGTGCATTCTTCGCACAACTTGCACGATCGTCCGAGCGAGAATGTCTGTTTCAATGTTGACGCGCATCCCAACTTGAAGCGATCCGAGTGTGGTTTCTGTGAGCGTTGTTGGAACGAGTGCAACATCGAACGAATCATCCTGTACCGATGCGATCGTGAGCGAGACGCCATCGATGGTAATAGAACCCTTGGGAATGACGACGTCAGTGTCAATCCCGTTCAAAGAATATCGAATTCTTGTTTCAATCTCTTCTTGAGAGCTCACATCTACTACCTCAACTGTGGCATCGATATGACCTTGCACTTGATGCCCACCGAGAAATCCATCAGCACGTAATGCTCTCTCAAGGTTGACGGAAGTTCCCGTCTCGAGGCCTCCTAAGGTGGTTTGGTTCAGTGTTTCAGGTACAACATCAAATGAGAGCTCGAAACCTTCTTCTACCTGAGAGAAATCTACGACAGTGAGGCAACAACCACTGACACAGATCGACTCCCCTAGACAAGGTGGAGTTTCCCACGGGCAGCAGAAAATGGTCAACTTTGACCCTGCTCGAGTCGGTGTATGACTTCGAATAGTTCCGATTTTTTGTACTAATCCTGTAAACATGGAATGATTCCTTCAGTTGGACTTGACGCAATAGGTCCGCTCTTCGATACTGCTCAATTCAGCATTCTATGTTTGTCTGCTGAGAATGGAGATCCTAGATGCGCAAGATACCGTTTGTTTCCTTACTCGCCACTGTTGCACTCGCAACAACTTCTGCTTTATCAGATGGAAAGACAGATACACCAGCCTCAATGGGTACAACGCACGGGGTGAATCTTCAAGATTTACGAGAAATTTCGTACAGAATTGATTGGGTCAACCAAGAGACTGCAGCAGATTTACACCTTGCAACACTCACCGATTCAAAGTTATATGCGATAGATACGTTCGATCACCTCGTATGTTACGACCTCAAGAATGGGAGTTGGCTCTGGTCTACGCCTGTGGGGAATCGCATCTACGCCCTACTAGGAATCAATGCCAACGAAGAAGCTCGCCAAGTGTATGTGAATGCCGATGGGGCAGTGTATGCATTTGAATCTGACACTGGGATGCTCCCTACGTTTACAGACAACCCAATGAAGGATGCTACAGATAAACCAGTTCAAAAATTACGTTGGTCTGCAAATACGCCCGCGATCTTGTCAGGGAGTACACTGCTCTATGGGTCTAGGAATGGAAACCTAGTCTGGCATGATTGCAGCATAGGGTTTTCTTCTCGAACGTATTCAATTGCAGACTCGATGCAGATCGCACCTACAATCAGCGGAGACATTGTTGTTGCAACAGGTGGCAAAGGTTCTGTTGCAGCAATTGACCTCAAAAATTCAAGATCGCTTTGGCTAATGGAACTGCTTGACGCAATCGTAGTATCCCCCACGATTAACCATGGTACTGTGTATATTGCTGGGACAGACCAGTACCTTCGTGCAGTCGATTTGTACACCGGAAGACCTCGATGGAAATATCTCACAACTGCGGAGTTAGTTGATGCTCCAGTCGTTATAGACGATGCGCTCTACCAACAAATCCCTGGAGCAGGGCTCACCTCTTTTTCTGCATTCGCACCAGATATCACTGGCGAAAAAAGATGGACTTCTCCAAAAGTTACAGGGAATGTGATCACGACTACAAAAGATGACCGGCTCCTCTGTTGGGATGCAAAAGCACGAGTTCTTCAGGTAGTCGACCCAAAGCATGGCTCGGTTACCTACACCATGGCACTCCCCTTAGTGCAAACATTACTTGTCGATTCTCTCATAGGCGGTAATTTGTACCTTGTCACAGATGACGATGCAATCATCAAACTCATACCCCGACTCAGCAACTAACGAGGATTTGTCCTTCGATGACAACGTCGCAATCGATTCACCGAGCTTTGATTTCTGTCAGTGACAAAGCTGGCGTCGTAGATTTTGCTCGAACTCTACATGACAACGGAGCTGAACTCATTTCAACAGGTGGCACTGCGAAAGTGCTACTCGAAGCCGGTTTACCTGTTACTCCAGTGGATGCAGTCACAGGCTTTCCAGAAATGCTTGACGGGCGAGTAAAAACACTCCACCCTCTCATTCATGGTGGATTACTCGGGCGAAGAGACAATCCACAGCACGTGCAAGCGATGTCTTCGTACAACATCGAACCAATAGATTTAGTGTGCATTGACCTCTACCCATTTGAGCAGACGATCACAGATACAACAGTCACTGAACTTGAAGCAATTGAACAAATTGATATTGGCGGTCCTGCCATGATTCGTTCTGCGGCAAAGAACTTTGAGTTCGTCACAGTTGTAACCAACCCATCGCAATATGCACTGCTCTATGCAGACTTTGCAATGACAGGTGGAAAAATTACTGCTGAACTTCGTCGCGATTTAGCAACTGCAGCGTTCTCTCGTACGGCTGAGTATGACACGATCATCAGTTCGTGGATGCAAGGCGAAGAACCCGATGCGCCAACCCACATGCAAATCAATGGGCAACTCGAGCAAACCCTACGGTATGGAGAAAATCCCGATCAAACTGCGTCGCTGTACAGAGATACCTGTGTGCAAGGTCCAAACGTTGTTACCGCAAGTGTCGTTGCAGGAAAACCATTGAGCTACAACAATTTGTTTGATGCAGCAGCCGCCCTCGAGGTCGTTTTGGATCTACACGCCTATGCGAACAAACCTGCTGCTGCCATCATCAAACACACCAATCCTTGTGGTGCAGCATTTGGTTCTGACCTCACAGATGCCTTCACACGAGCTTGGAGGGGCGATCCACTTGCAGCATTTGGAGGCATTGTCGCCTTAAGTGGCCCTGCCACTGAAGATGTCGCGCACCAAATCGTTCACGGGGACAAATTCCTCGAAGTGATTGTAGCACCCACCTTTACGGAAGGGGCAAAGAGAATACTCTCTGACCGCTGGAAAAATGTACGCCTTCTTGAAGTTGGTGATGACCCAAGACCCACGCATCTGCAACAGGTACGATCTGTCGCTGGTGGTTTTTTACTCCAAAGCACAACGCCAACCACTGCCAAAACGGATCAATGGGAGGTGGTTACTGGGCCTGCGCCTTCTACACAAATGCTCGACGATGCTGCGATTGCTTGGATTACCTGTTCGCACCTGAAATCGAACGCGATCTCAATCGTTGCTGATGGTTCCCTGATCGGAGGAGGGATGGGACAAGTTGATCGAGTCTCTGCTGCAAAACTCGCAATTGAGCGAGCAGGTGCCGCACTGACAGATGCGAAGACTCCTGTTGCTGGATCTGACGCATTTTTCCCATTCCCTGATGGACCACAACTGCTCATCGATGCGGGTATCAAATGTATCGTGCAGCCAGGGGGAAGTGTCAGGGATCAAGAAACGATCGACGTATGCGAGCAAGCGCAAGTCACACTGCTCCATACAGGGATGAGATGTTTCAGGCACTAGTGTCAGGTGTAGTTTCTTTTAACTCAACAGTCCAGTACGCGTTATTCAAAAAGGTCTTCCACGACTGATATTGTTTTTTCCCGATACGTATTCGCAGTGATTCGCACTTTGCCGGCTTAAATGGCTTTCTGATGAGTGCCATCCCTGCTTGCCTAGGGGTTCTTCCACCCTTTTTGGTATTACATTTCAAACAGGCACACACTAAATTCGTCCAAGAGTTGCCGCCACCTTGCACACGTGGCACAATATGATCAAGGGTGAGATCTGATGAAGAAAAGCGTTTCCCACAGTATTGACAGTTGTTTTTATCTCGTGCATACAGGTTTCTTCGTGTTAAGCGAACCTGTGGCTTAATCACTTTATCAAAGGCGAGGAGTCGAATGATTTTGGGGACCGCGATCTCGATTGAGGGGAGTTGTACCCATGCGTGCTGTGTTGGCTCAAACTCTTTTTGCATTTGTGCAACATCGATCCAATTTTCTAGGTCGTACGTTTCCCAGTGACCTGCTTCTACGGAAAGAATCTCTGCTGCTTCACGACAGAGCAATGTGAATGCTTCTCGGGCTGGGATGACTCGTACAGCACTATACCCCTTGTTGAGGACTAACACCTTGTGATCTAAAGCCATTGCGTGTGTCATCTGTACGATACCCTATGCGTATTTGTAACAGATTTTGTGCAATATAAAGGGGTCGTGTAGGTATTTATTGGGGAGATCCGTGTACGGTCAGTGGTGTTTGTGGGGATGAACCCTGCTCTGCAGAGAGGAGTTCGACTCCTAAGGGCATGCGTTTTCCGTCCCCGTCGTAGGGTATATTGTCTTCGTCGATAATTTTTTGTATCGCCATAACACCTTCGATCAACATCTCTGGCCTGGGAGGACAACCCGGCACGTACACGTCGACTGGTAGAAACTGATCGATACCCTGAACAACTGCGTACGTGTCGAACACGCCGCCTGTTGAAGCGCAAGCGCCCATTGAAATGACCCACTTGGGTTCTGCCATCTGGATGTAAATTCGTTGGAGGACTGGCATCATCTTCACAGATACCCTGCCAGCGACGATCATCAGATCTGCCTGACGAGGGCTGAAGCGAAACACCTCTGCTCCAAATCGTGCGAGGTCGAACCGGCTCGATGCTGTTGCCATAAGTTCGATCCCACAGCAGGCAGTTGCAAAAGGCATTGGCCAAACGCTTGATCGGCGAGCCCAGTTGATGACTCTGCTCATTTGTGTCGTAAGGTAACCGTCGACTGGAATGGCTTCTTCGAGACCCATGTTCTTTATATGATACAGGCTGCCACAACAAACGGGTGAAGTGTGACAGCCAGTGATACAAGTACATGTTCTATTCGGCTTTCTTACGCTGCGTGACCAAATGGAGCACTCGTTGCCCCACCGATCGTGAAGAGTCGATCCAATCGCATCATTTCAAAGAGTTCTTGAAGGTGGCTCGTGAGACCCACAATTGAAGTCTCTGCTTTGCATTGCTCAGCTGTGTTCCGAACATCTATGCACATCCCTAAGCCAAGACTGGAAATGAATTGCACTTCACTGAAGTCTAAAACTAAGTGCTTCACTTTCGTCCCACATTCACGAAGTTTCGCATTGACAGAGTTTGCAATGACTGCTGCTTCACGCTCACCGATTCTTGGTCCGACAAATGTCGCGTGAACTGTCCCGTTTTTAAAGGTCGTTTCGACAAAGAGCGATCGTTTCTTTGGAGTACTGCTTTTCTTATTGATTCCGTTCATGTTGGTGTAGTCGGTCATTTTGTTGCTCCACTTTGGTTTGCTACCTAGAAAACCGTAAGAAATTGAAAATCTTTCAAAATACATCAAAAAAGCCACACCTTGGGGACCCGCAGAAGCGATTCATTCATTGGGAATTTTTGACTTATCGGTCTGTAACAGAGTCAAAAATTGAGGAAACCTGCAATCCAAGCAAGATAATGAGCCACATGAGATACAACCAAAACATGAAAATCGGCAACAATCCAAGTGAACCATACAGTTGCTTCATTGAAACAGCGTGCGTAAAGTAGAGTGAAAGTGTTGCTTGCCCCGCCATCAATAAGATTGCAGCGACGGCAGATCCGATCATCACTGGTGCCCCCTTCAATTTTGCAGTTGGAATACTCTTATACAGCAACAGTAGCACACCCCAACAAAGAAAGAAACTCCAAACCTTCTGTGCAATGAGGAGGAGCCAAGCAAAACCGACATATGATTCTATGAGGGAGGCAACTTCTCGATCAGCCCAAAGACCAACTGCTGCTGCGATTGGCCCGAATGTGAGTAGGAACCAATACGATGGAATGCGACGCCACCAAGATCTCCCTGATGAAGACCGACAAATAACATTAAAGCAGTATTCAATATTCATCATCAGAGCCACAGCTGAATAGATCAAAAGAAGAACACCAAGCCACGTCAGTGTCGCGATGTTAACATTCATCCCACTCGTGACAAGATCAGTAAGCCATGCTCCTAATGTTGTTGAAACTTCTGCCCCTTCTGTTGCGACTTCCACTTGGTCAAGACCAGAAGCAGTCATTGCATTTTGCAAAAACTCATAGAAGCGAGATTCTCCCATGATTGATCGAGCAACTCCTGCCCCTACCACCGTGACGGGCAAAACACCAAACAACGTTCGATAGGTGAGCGCTGCTGCCATAGTACTTGCACTATCTTCTGACAATTGCGAGGCGCCCTGTTTCAGCACCTTCCATGTGTAGCGAACCAATCGTTCCCATCGCGAGAGTTCATCTAATGGGTTATGGATCGCAGATCGGAGCCATTTGAGGATGGTTGAAAGTCGCATCTCGTGTAGACTAGCCCAAATGGGCTGGAATAGCAGTACTGCAAATAAAGACGACGACCCCCGCAATATCTACAAAGATGCTTCGCGTGGAGTTCGGTTGCAGCGTGTCCTCGTAGACGGTGGCATTGCATCTCGTCGCAAATGTGAACAACTCATCGAAGAAGGTGAAGTTCGTGTCAATGGCGTTGTTGTAGATTTCTTACCCGCGTGGGTTGACATCGCGCAAGATCGAATCACCGTAAAAGATAGAAAACTCAGATTTAACGCCACACCGGTCTATGTGATGTACTACAAACCACGCGGAATCGTGAGCACAGCGAGTGATCCAGAAGGTCGTCGATGCGTAGGAGATATCGTTCAGCACCACTCTGGTACGAGAATCTTCCCCATCGGCAGGCTAGATATGGAAAGCCAAGGGATGCTGCTTCTGACAAATGATCGGCAACTCACACAAGAACTCACGCACCCCAAGCATGAAGTCACAAAGATCTACGAGGTCACAGTCAAGGGTACTGTCGAACAGGAAACCCTTGAGAAATTGAAAAAAGGTGTATTCATTTCAGATGTACATACGCGGCACGATGAAAAACAACAAGCCAAGAGAGCACGAGTCGAGTCCATCGAACTCGTTCGAGCAGACCGAGGAAAATCCCTTCTTAAAGTAGAACTTTCAGAGGGAAGGAATAGACAAATCCGACGAATGCTTGCAATCGTCGGACACCCAGTGAAACGACTACGAAGAATCCAGATTGGTCCACTTCAACTCAAAGGCCTTCGCTCTGGTCAATGGCGTGATTTACTACCCAATGAAGTGCAAGCTCTGAAAAAAGCCGCTCTGTAAGCGTTCGTTCTTACTCCCCGCGAGGAGCAATTGTGATCTCACCCCATGCGGACTCTTGAGAGAGTGTGACCTTTCCCATACGAACGAGTTCGAGCGCTGCAAGAAACATTCCTACACGTTCTGAGCTCTTAAGCCCCTCGAATGTTGAACTCAGCGTAATCATGCCCGAAGTAGAACGGTGGATCCGATCGAGCAAATCTTCTTGGCATAACTCGATTGGTGTATCATCGAGTTCGATGTGGTGTTCACCGATCCGAGCAAAATCAATTGCTGATGCGATGTGTTCGTACGCATCTGCAAGGTCTAAAATATGAACGTCGTCTAGTTCAAGTGCGGGTTCCTCTTGGACCTCAATGGCGCGAACTTGAATGCGTGCACGGTATCGCAGCCCAAAGTGGGCTTTTCGTGATTCAAGCTCTTCACCTGCTGTTCGAATCCGCTGGAATGCGAGTAATTGCCGGATCAGGTCTTCCCGTGGATCAAGCGTACCCTCATCTGTTTCTGATTCTGCTTCAACTTCCGCTTGCTGATCGGCGGGCACAAGTGTTCTGGATTTGATCTCAATCAGCGTCGCTGCCATGACCAGAAATTCACCAGCCATGTCTATATCGATGGTTGTAGCGTGCCGGAGCACTGCGAGGTACTCATCGGTAACTTGAGAAATGTCAATGTCTTGGATATCCACCTCAGCCCGACGAACGAGGTAGAGCAAGAGATCAAGTGGGCCGTCAAAGGCCTCTAGGGATACTCTGAATTGTTCTTGGGGTAGAATCATCTGTTCAATACCTCACCTGCGGTACAATGGCATCATACCCCATGGACACGCAACACCCACAAGAAGAAACTACCAAAATGGATGAAAGTGCCTTCATCTGTGAAGTTCTCAAAGCTGAATCAGATGCGATCGATCGAATTGCAAAGGAGCTCCGTACTTCTCAAAAAGCATTCCGTCGATGGGCATCTTCTATCACGCTCGTAGAACAGTGCACTGGGCACGTCGTTTTTAGTGGTATGGGCAAATCAGGCCTCGTCGGAGCAAAACTTTCTGCGACATTTTCAAGCATCGGGATTCCCTCTCACGTTGTGCATCCTGCTGAAGCAGTGCATGGAGATCTCGGTTCGATCAAGCACAACGATGTTGTCATTCTGATGAGTTACTCAGGGACGACCGAGGAAGTGCTCAATCTTGCCGCAATTCTTCGAACCGACAACGTTCCAAGGATCGGTATCTCCTGCTCAAACGATACGCCCTTAGCAAAGCTTTGTGACGCGCACCTCGCTACAGGTATAGTCACTGAAGCTTGTCCACTCAATTTGGCTCCTACTGCTTCAACGACAGCGACGCTCGCTATCGGAGATGCACTTGGATTAGCAGTGTCAAGAAGACGCAACTTCTCCTCAGATGATTTCCACAAACATCATCCAGGCGGCATGCTTGGAGCGGGGCTCCGCTCAGTCACAGAAATTTTACGCTTCAAAGTCGGAACCAATCTGCCAACTGTTCACGAATCCACAATTGTAGGTGACGCTCTTCTTGCTGCAAGGCCAACAACGAATACTCGCCGAGCCGGTGCAATTCTTCTCGTAAATGACGATGAGCAATTGATTGGAATTTTTACAGATGGTGATCTCCGCCGCCTTGTCATTGATGATGAGCAACCAATGCAGCGCCGCATCGGTGAAGTTGCGACAAGCAATCCAAGGCGCCTCAACACGAATGCTCTTGTTCGGGACGCCAAACAACTCGTTACTGAGTATCGAGTTGACGAGATCCCAGTGGTTGATGATGAAAACAAACCCGTTGGTCTTATCGATGTCCAAGATCTCATAGCAATGAAAATAGTTTCGGAGTAACCATGTCAATTATCGTCGCGATCAAAAAACAAAATCAAGTCGTCATGGCAGGAGATACACTCACGAGTTTTGGTGACTCTGAGCACATGCCCCAAGAGAATGCACGAACAAGTAAAATTGGACGCATCGGCGATTCCCTCATTGGAGGTGCTGGCTGGGCAGTCTACGATGACATTCTCAACGATTTTCTCGCATCTAGACCCACACCTGATCTCTCGAGTGCTCGAAAAATCTTTTCCTTTTTCCTCGATTTTTGGCGGGCATTGCACGACCACTACACGTTCGTCAATGACCAAGCGGTCAATACAAGCACTCCGTTCGGTGACCTTGACTCAACCTTCCTGATCGCTAACTCAGGTGGCATTTTTACTGTTGCATCCGATTTAGGTGTCACACCTCTGAACCAATTTTACGCAATTGGCTCAGGTGGAGAATATGCCATCGGTGTTCTCTATACGTTGTACAACCGAACAGATAACATCGAAAGTATCGCTGTCGATGCGGTCAATGCTGCGATTGCGATGAACTTACAATGTGGTGGAGCAGTTGACGTACTGAAACTCTCAATATGAGCGTCCCAACAAACATTACCGTTCTTGCACTTGATGTTGATGGAGTCCTGACTGATGGAACAATCGGATTCGCGCAACTCACCGGCGCGGAGATGAAACAATTCCATGTACACGACGGTCTTGGAATCTCTCTTTGGCTCAGAGCAGGAAACGAAGTGATATTCATCTCTGGTAGAAAAGCTGATTGCGTTACTATTCGAGCAAAAGAGTTAGGCGTGAACTATGTCTGCCAAGGCAGCAAAGATAAAATCGCTGATCTAGACGCATTTCTTACAAAGATCGGTGCAAGCAAAGAGCAAACAGCATTCGTGGGTGACGACCTCGGTGACATTCCTGTTATGCAGCACGTCGGCTTTGCAGTTGCAGTACATGACGCAACACAGGAAGTCAAGGAAATCGCACATTTCGTTACTTCCAAGGACGGCGGCAACGGCGCTGTTCGTGAAACAATTGAACTCTTAATGAAAGCACAAGGCAGTTGGCAGGAAGCCATCAACTCACTGACTACAACCGCAGCCTCGCAATGAATGGACTCAGAGCATGAGCACAAACGATTCACCTCGTAATACCTTATTTCCGGAACCCCCTCCTCACCCAAGTAAATTTGCCAAAACGAAACAAACGTGGCTCATTATTGGAATCACCACGTTGTTTTGCGTGCTCATCATCGCGCTGCTCTTTGCTTCTTCGGACCGAATACCACAACAGGTAGATACAAAGAGCGCTGATGTTGCTGCGCTTCTCGATGCACCGAGTGATACCATCACAAATATTGCAGAAGCAACTTCATCTGAGATCGGTGTGATACTTCGTGAAGGTGGATGGATCCAACAAACAGATTCTTTCGGGAATTTAACACAACAATACCGCTGCACCGCACTCGATCCCGCACCTCAAAACATGGCGAAAGGATGGATTGAAATGACCGATCCTGACGTCGAGTTGTTTCTCAGCGATGACCAAATTCTTCGAATCACAGGTGATACAGCGATCGCGAATGCTCCAAACAGGACCCTCGAATCTGGCGATATTTACGGCAACGTTCAACTTGAGTTGTTCGAAGGGAATCAAATTGATACGCAGCGAGATACCCCAACAATCGTGATGACAACACCACAAGCAAGTTTCGACAACTTTCTTGGTGAGGTTCTTTGTGAGAGTGAGATTCGTGTCCTCGCTGCAAACGGATCCTCTTTGATCGGTAGACAACTTGCAATTCGTTTTAACGATGCAAACGGTCGCATCGAATACCTCCGTCTTGAAGAAGTTGATTCAATCACCTTGTACCAAGAGGAACAAGTCGCGAGTGCCAAACCTAATTCTGAAACGCGTTCGCTCAAGTCGAAATCTCCAACGCATCGCACTCCACGAGTATCTGCAGGCGCCATTTCGAATAACGAGCAATATTATCTACTCACGCTTGATAGGAACGTACACATCGCCCAAGGCGATCTATTTACAGGCAAGGAGGGATATGGGGATACGATGACAATCGCGTTTGCACTTGAGGCAACACAATCAAGTGTTCATACACAACCACTCAATTATCCGTTACAACCAAATGCCATGCTGCTCGCGGCAGTGCTTGGATCAACGCTTGAACCAACTGCTCCTGTTAGCGATACCATTCGAATGCCCGAACCTCATCAGGAGCCAGTTACAATTACGTGCGACGGCGGTCTTACGATGCTTCCACTCGATGATATCGCAGCACTTCCATCTTTGCCTGAAGAAACTCGCTTAGAGTTACATGGAAAACCAGCACTTCTCATTGACCACGAGGCGACACTTTCTGCTCGTGGGCAGCGTATCCGCTATGAAGTCAACCAAGAGAGGGTTGACCTCTTTGGTGATGCACAGACGTATGCAACTGTTTCGATGAAAAATTCGACCACATCTGCAAGACATGTCTGGCTTGCTCAAAAATCTGGCGTGGGCAAAATCGTTGGTGAAGGCACCCTCGTTGAGTCCCCAGATCAAGGCGTAAAAACCACAATCAATTGGTCTGGTGGTGTCGACTTTTCAATGACTCCTATGGATGAGGAAGGCCAAGGTGGTGTTCTCCAACAGGTGATCTGCAAAGAGAACATTGTTCTCTCAACAGATGAAAGTACGTTAACTTGCGATCTCCTTGACGTTCGTTTTACCCCTGACCCTGATGCAAGTGGCGCATCATCACCAAACCTCGCGATTGCAACAGGGAATGTAAAAGGGATGAGCGAGTCGCAAACACTCTGGGCCGATCAAGCTGAATTGACTTTTTTGAACACAGAACAGAGCGACACTACTACCGATACGGAGTTCGGAAGCGCTGTACAAGCAGACACCATGACCGCAACTGGGGACGTCCAAGTGTTGTTGGACGATGGTGGCAGAGCATTTTGCAACACCCTTCGTGGAGATATCAACCAATCGGTTGCTGAGTTAGAAGGCGACGTAGTTGTTGCATATAAACGCATGTTGATGGATCGTGGAGACACCGCGCTCTTTAGAATCAACCGCACAACCGGTAAAGGTCTTTGGGAAGGGCCAGGACAAGCACGCTTCCTCACACTTCCAATCGACGTTCAAGATGACAAACGGATTGATCGCCCCGTCATCGAAATCGATACAGAACGTACGATCGAAGATGAGTCTGCCCAACACGTTTCTATGAAAGCGACATGGCAAGATTCGATGGCAATCGATCAACATTTTAACGACGACGCTGGCCTTGTCGATTTCAGAGGTACTGTTGTAGCGAGAAGTCAACAATCACCAGTAGAACTCACAGAAGTACAAAGTGATAGTTTGCAGTTCGAGTTCACAAAAGTACAGGACAATGCTCTCGGAGAAACACCTAGTTCCGAAACAAACGACACAGAAAATCCTGATACAGACACACGCCAACTCCAAAAAATCATTGCTCGCGAAAATGCTACATTCGAACATAGGCTTTGGAACCAAGATGCACCAGAGGAATTACCCGTCGTGTATTTTATTGGGGGAAACCACATTGAGTATGAAACGGACAATGCAGAATTGCTCGCCGTTGGCGATGGCACACTTGTCATACGAGACAACCGAGCTCCTCTCAAAACAACGCATCAATCCTCGCTTGCAGGGCGAGGAACGACAAAATTTACTTGGGACGGACATTTAAGGACTACGAAGTTAACAGATACACTCTACCGAATCACTATGCAAGAGCATGTGGAGATGGCACACAGAGGATTGGACGGACAAGTAGGGATGCTCACAGCAGACTCTATGAAAGCAATCTCCCAAAACACATCAGAGGAGGAACCTACCGATCAATCCACACTTGCACTGCGAGGCATGGACGTGCAAGAACTCCAAGCTAGTGGCGACGTGTATGTCTCTACAACAACGAGAAGGGTTGATTGTGACGTTTTTGATTACAACCTGATGACAGGACTCGCTAAACTTTCTGCAACAAATGGAAGAACGGTAGCAATTGTCACAGCAGGAACACCCTATCCCGTCAGAGCGAAAAGTATTCTCTGGAATATGGATCCTGGGATTGATTCCATCGAAATCAAGGGTCTTCAAGGCAATGCTGTGCAATAGAACAATTCACAATTCCACCCCCCTTTCTTGTAGAATATTCAATCTATGCACAACACGCTACTACGTCTTAAAGAGGGTCTCGCTGACCTCTCACTCAGGTCAACGAATTTCCGAGCGGATCTCACAATTATCGCTGACCCAAAAGATGCACATCGAGTGCTGCGTTTCTTACGTGATGATCCAGAGTGTGATTTCGATCTGCTTTGCGATGTCACTGCAGTCGATTACTTAGGCTACCCAGCACAATCCCTAGGGCGCTTTGCAGTCGTTTGGATTCTTGCTTCAACAGAATCCGCAGAAAGAATTCGAGTAAAGACATACCTTGACCCTTCACTTGACACGCAAGGAATTGAAGTTGACCCAGCACTGGTCATTGATTCTTCTACCGACATTTGGGAGGGTGCTGAATGGAGAGAACGTGAAATTTTTGACATGTTTGGAATCCGTTTCAATAATCATCCTGACCTGAGAAGAATTTTGATGTGGAAAGAGTTTCCTGCACATCCCCTTCGAAAAGATTATCCCCTGCAAGGTCGCAATGAACGGATCAACTTAGCGGTCGTTGACCGAGACGATACGTAACGCGTTTTTCTGCACTACACTTTATACATCACCCTCGGTACACACACCGGCAGGTACACGTCTCTTCGACTGCGACCTCAAAGAGGTTTGGCAAAGGGTCAATGAGTCGATCCCAAATCCATTTGGCAAGGTTTTCACTTGTAGGATTTTCTAAACCCTCGATCTCGTTGAGAAGATAATGGTCAAGTTGCGCTTCTAGTGGAGCGAATGCTGATGTAATAACGCCATAGTCCATGACCCAGCCTGCCTCAGGATCGACTTCATCCTCTACAACTACTGCTATTCGAAATGAGTGCCCGTGCATACGCCTACACTTATGGCCTTCTGGAACATGAGGAAGCCAATGCGCGGCTTCAAAACGAAATGTTTTCTCTAATCGCATCGACGTATGTTACACACCACGCATTGAAGGTGGCCAAATAAACTTATGTAATTGCAGTTGCAAGTGTGCCCATGGTGCTTCTTCAATGATCCAATGAGCAAGTTGCTTGGGGTCCAACCCCGCACACCCAATGACTTCTTCATTTGCACATTGAGGCATGGCTGGGGAAAAATGCACTACGGCAACTCGGTCTCTTAACTCCTTTTCTTTCGTACGTTGTACTGCCCATTCAAAATCTTCTCTATTGCTTAGCACGAATTTAACTTCATCGTTTTTTGTAAGTCGGTCGTAATTCAGTTCGAGAAAGGAGTTTGCTGCGCCACTATGCGGGGTTTTGATATCAACTATCAGATGCGATCTGGGATCGCAAAGTGTCATATCACACGCGCCGCTTGTTTCAACAAGCACAGTCATGCCATGATCAGCAAGTTGAGCGATCAGTGGGAAGCAATTCTTTTGAGCAAGCGGTTCTCCCCCTGTAATCTGAACCAACTCTACATTCGACTCGAGGACATTCGTTACCACTTCATCAAGAGAAAAGGTGCTGCCTTCTCTAAACGCATACGCGGTATCGCAATAATGACACCGCAGTGGGCATCCTTGTAGCCGAACAAAGGTGCACGCCATTCCAGACCATGACGATTCACCCTGAATTGATGTGAAGAGTTCGTGTACGTTGATTGTTCCGTCTGGCACGCACGCATTCTACTTGGTGATCAGGGAGACGAACACACGCTTCTTTGTTACAATTCCCAGCCCCCCAAGCGCGAGTGGCGGAATTGGCAGACGCGCCAGCTTGAGGTGCTGGTGGGAGTAAAATCCCGTGGAGGTTCGAGTCCTCTCTCGCGCATTGTGTAACACCTGCACGTTCTTGCGTGTGGGTGTTTTTCACTCCTACGATGAAGCCTCACTTCGTGCGAAACTCTTTGAACTACTTTAGGAACTACTTTAGAAACTACTTTAGGATCAAAATTAGATACATGGTCCCCACGAGGCAACGACTCGAAGTAAATCTGTCACATCAACAAGATTATCATAATTTACATCACCGGGAATCTCATCTACGCAGTCAGGACAGCCTCCCCAGTTATCGATAACAATCAACAAATCACTGACATCGACAGAGCCATTTGCATCAATATCTTCGTAACAGGGGTTGACTACTTTGTAAATCTCTAGATTTGCGTTGATCGTCCCCTCTTCAATTTGGACAAGCACTACGCCAAATGGCCATCCAAGGTCATACTCTGCTTCCCCTAGGTAGACATCTTCCCCTCTCCATGTGACTACTCCAGTACCATCAATTTCAGTAATCCAATTGTAGGCGAGCGATGGAGGAGTCTGATCCTCAGGTGTCACGACTTCGTGCCACATAAAATCCAGTGGTGCTGGACCAGAAGAAGGTTGCCAGGTCACAATTGATTCAGGAGGAATCATATCTGTAACATCGAAGGGCCCGAAATCAAACCCACCATATGACACATAGACTGAGGCGCTATTCACTGTGTAAAGCATTTCGTAATGCTCCAAATCATTGGCAATCAAGGAAGGGCTTTCCCACAGTATGTTTTCACCAGATGTTGTGATAGAGAAATCTTCACTGATTGAATCTGGTGTTCCAGAAATCAACATTGATGCGATAATCGGAATGCTAATACAACTCATACTCTTGCTCCTTCGTACAGTAAATACTGTACACCGAATTTGCAGAATCACCAAGCAAAAAAGAGGTAAAACCTCACATAGAAACAAGATATGGGGGATACTGCCCCCAAGGCACAAGTATATGGCAAAGAAATCGACACAATCATCTTCTCCCACTATTGAGAACCGACGAGTTCGACATGAGTATGCCATCCAAGACACACTCGAAGTTGGCATGGTCCTCGTAGGAAGTGAAGTCAAGTCAATCCGATTAGGGCAAGCGAGTCTTGCCGAAGGTTGGGTTAGAGCAAGTGAGCATCCTCCCTGTCTCACGCTTCATGGCGTCCATATTGCAGAATATCCAAACGCATCTCCCGCACATCAACACGAGCCAACGAGAACAAGAATCCTCCTCGCACACAAACGAGAGATTAAAAAACTTGCAAAGTTCAGCCAACAACCAGGAAGAACGTTAGTGCCACTCAAGCTTTTTTTTGTAAAAGGGCGTGCCAAACTACTTGTCGGTTTCGCTACAGGTAAACAGCGATCAGACAAACGCCAGGATCTCGCGAAACGTACTGCGACCCGCGAGATGGATCGTGCCATGAAACGCCGGTTGCAGTGAGCACACTATATCGAAGCCGTTTCTGATTCCCCATTGGGTGTTCGAATCATGACACGTCTATCTGGGTCTTCTTTCGCTGCATACATCGCCTCATCGGCATGTCGCACAAGTTCATCTGCATTCACTGGTTTTGTTAACTCCCAGTGCGCAACGCCAATCGACATCGAGACAGTTGTGTCTACCAAACCCAATGCGAGGATCGACTCATCAAAGGCGCGTGCGATCCGATGCGCAACTTGTACAGCCGCTTCAGTATCTGCATGTGGCATGAGAAGACAAAACTCATCTCCTCCGAATCTCGCGGCAATATCTACCGATCGACAGTTTGCTTCTAACACACGCGCTGCTAATCGTAAGACCTCGTCTCCCTTGTGATGTCCTAATTGATCATTCAGTGCTTTGAAACCATCAAGATCTATCATCAAAAATGCCAACGGAATGCCGCTTCGCATCGCTTCTTCCCAACGCCCCTCGATCATCAAGTTGAGCCATCGCCGATTACTAAGTTTTGTGAGATCATCAGTTCTTGCTGCGACCTCCAATCGTTGAATCATTAATTGCAACTCGCGATTGGCAACACCAAGTTCAGAAAGTGACTGGCTAAGTTCTGCATGGAGGTCATCATTTTCACTTCGAATGACTTGCAACGCGAGTGACTTTTGTAACGTCACAGGCAATGTAATCATTTCATGGCCTGTCAGCATGAGATAATCTGCTGCACCGGCTCGAATTGCTTCGACTGCTCCGTCAGCTTCTTCAGGGTTTCCTGTCAAAATAACAGGAACATCAGGGCGAAGGCCTTGCACAAATGCGAGAATTTCAAACCCATTTCCATCGTGTACATTTGAAGCAGTTATGACAATGTCCCACATCGCCGGATCTGTTTCAAAAAATTCACGTTGCGATGAAACTACTGTACATTCAACCAACTCGCAGCCACCCGCTAGGCGATTCGATTCGCCTTGATGGCGATCAGCTGTCAACAACGCAGCGACGAGCTGTTGTGCAACAACAGGATCACCTTCCACAATGAATACCCTTCGTCTTAGTTGTTCTTCGTGTTGAAATGTAGATCGCATTGTGTGGGTTTCCTTGTTCCTGTGAAGCGTACCTACCATTTCATCGCCGATTTCTAATGCTCCCTTTGATCAACTCCACGCGAACAACACGACTAGAACCATCACAACCCCTACAAAGTATCTACATTAACACAGAAAGATCTATCCGATGAGACGCACGATATCGTTGTAAAACGTCACAACAAACAGCATCCCAATCAACCCTAATCCCAGCATCGCAGCTGCATTTTGAAATGCAATTGATGGGGGACGTCCTCTAAACTTCTCATACAGTAAATACAAGAAGAGGCCTCCGTCAACGATCGGTAGAGGTAAGAAATTGAGAACAGCTAGGTTTACACTGATAATTGCGAGGAAAAAGAGCAAGTAACTAAACCCTCGATCAGCAATGCGGGAACCGATGTGAATGATGCCAACTGGTCCTCGGAGTTGTTCAACACCCACGCTACGTCGAAGTAGTCTATCAATCGTAAGGTACGTCATCACAACCATATTGACTGTTTCGTCAATACCCATTTTGATGGCAAGAAGTGGATTGCCGCCACTACTTCGTGTGACGTAGAGCGGTTCAAAAAGCGAAGGGATCAGCGGGGTAGTCCAACCTAATGCAGCAAGAGTTTCTCGCTCCATTGCTGTTGGATTGAGTGTAGTGGTATAGAGTTCTTTCGTTCCTAGAGGAGATTGAAGTGTCAGCGTTTGCGTAGAGTCGTGCTCGATTGCAGCTGTTCTAAACTCATACCAGTTGGCGATTGGCGTGAGATCGAGGGCTTGTATTGTGGAGCCCGCTATGATTTGTTTCCCAGCAATAGTTGTTTCCTGTACTTCTCCATCAATCATTGCAGAGTAGATTGGCTGTGCAAGGATTGGCACATCCCATGCATCGGTGAGTAAGACGCCTAGTTTGCCTGAAGTCAAGCGAGGGCGAACGTTCACGATCTTTTCATTCCGCAACACACGCATCGACACTTCAGTTGCATCACTCGTCTCCAACAAGGCTCGTAACTGACCTTGGCGTGGGTACTCCAGTGTATCGACGCCAAGTACGACATCCCCTGCTTGTAATACGTCTTCGTTTCCACCACCTGCAACGACAGACTTGATGAGGGGCAAAGGGGACAAGCCATACAGCCCATGGGCGAGTTTCTGAACTTCTCCATCCCGACGAACTGGAAGATACCGTTCAAAGGAGGGAACAGGAATTATGGAAAATGATTGGGTCGCTCCTCCATGTGCCCAGATCGTTTCGAGTGGTTTCCCTTGGCTCTCTTGAACAGATGTCTCGAGTTCAGCCCAAGTGGAAACAGGCGTTTGTTGAATTTCGACAAGCTGAGAACCAGGTTGTACATGTTGCAGTTCGGGATACGCAGCAGAGAGAAAGGAAAGGACTTCTTTGCCTGTTTTGCCTTGTGGAATTGTTAACGATGAGGCTGGGTACAACCCAAGTTCAAGTAACCCTTCTTGCGTAACACTTCGAGGTGTTATCGAATAGTGCAGTACCTCTTCACTCCCAGATCGTTCTACATCTAATTGAACTGCAGTCCCTGGTTTTGCCATGGCTCCAGCGATTTGCAAATCTGTAAATGTGTAGGCACGCTTGCCGTCGATCGCCACAACCGTATCACCCGTTTGGAGATATGAGCCATCCGCAGCTATTGCTTCTGAGGCAGGAGAGTGTGGCGCGATCTCACCAATGACTGGAGCTTCAAATCGAACCCCATATTGAAAACAACCTACAAACAACACAGCTGCAAGTAGCAAGTTCATGATCACACCTGCTGAAACAACGACCATGCGCTTTTCGATAGAACATTTGTTGTAACTTCGTGGATCTTCAGATGTTGCATCTGGTTTTCCATCCTCTTGGCCAAGCATACTCACAAACCCGCCAATTGGGAGGAAACGCAATGAATATTCTGTTTCACTTAGACCATTCGCTTGAAGCTCCGCATCTGACATCTCAGATGCATCTTTTCCGAATTTTTCGATAGTTTTCTTTTTTGATGATCCAAGGGTAAAGCCAATGCCACCTCTCCAAGCAAAAAGAACTGGCCCCATACCGATCGCAAAAGCATTTGTTCTGATACCCGACCATTTTGCAGCAAGAAAATGCCCAAGCTCATGCAAGCCGATGAGCATACCAAAACCTAACACAATCAAAATTACATTCCATGATGAGGCAATACTCATGCGAATTCTTTCCCTGCAAAAGAAGCGACCAATCCATTGGCAACTGCTCGTGCTTCTTGATCTGCGGCAGTTACAAGTTCCAAACTTGCTGCTGAAGTCACATGCACAGCATCAAGTGTATTTCTAACGATACGTTCAATCGACCCCAGAGGCAAGACCTGTTGAAGAAAAGCGCTTACTGCCACTTCATTCGCAGCACTGAGAATAGCCCCTGCAGTCCCTTGCGTGCGTATCACTTCTTCAGCGAATTTGATCGAGGGAAACCGCTCTTCGTCGATGGGAGCAAAGTTCATTTCGCCCAATGTCGTCCACAGACAGGTTTGAGCGGCGTTGTTTCTCCGCTGTGGCCACGTGAGCGCATATTGAATGGGTACTTTCATATCAGGAGGGGCGAGCTGTGCAAGGAGAGAGCCATCAACAAACTCCACGAGTCCATGTACAAGAGATTGCGGGTGGATGACAGCATGGAGCGTATCTAGGGGTACTCCAAATAGCCAAAACGCCTCGACGAGTTCTAGGGTTTTATTCATCAGAGTCGCAGAGTCTACAGTCACTTTCGGCCCCATTTGCCATGTAGGATGGTTCAGAACTTCTGCAACTGTCGCCGTATCGATCTTCTCACGGGAAGCGTCTCTGAGCGAGCCTCCACTCGCTGTGAGGACTATTGACCGCACGCGTTCCACTGGTTTGCCTTCGAGGCATTGAAATATTGCCGAATGCTCACTGTCAACTGGCAAAATCCGAACGTCGTTTTGCTTCGCCGCTTGCATGACAAGTTCACCAGCTGCAACGAGCGCTTCCTTGTTTGCAAGGGCTATGTCACAACCTAGTTCGATTGCTTTGAGAACAGGCGCAACACCAGCGAAACCAACTATTGCTGCGAGAACCAAATCCCCTGCTTTGGCGTGCTCTTGCAGCAACTCGGTCGCAGCATGAGGGCCTCTGTACGAATATGTTGCTTTTGGAGGTGCACCAGTGACAAGCGCTAGCGCTGAAACTGACAAAAGTTTGGCTTGCGCTTCAAGCAAAGCGGCGTTACGACCTGCAGCCAGACCAACCACTTCCCATGAGTCTACACCATCCAACTGCTGTAAATGGCGTATCACTTCGACTGCGTTGGTTCCAATAGAACCTGTTGAGCCTAAGATAAACAACCGCCGACTCATTCCCGATCACCTCGACTTGCAGCAGTTTCTTCAGAAGAGACTGTTCTTCGTGACGTCCCATAGAGGGTCCTTCTTGTCGGTTTCTTTGTTTTCTTGGGGGCAACAACCTGTACATCAGGTTTTGTTGCTACTGCCTTACGCGTACCAGCGCGTTTCTTTCGCGTTGTTTTCTTTGATCCTGCTTGTTTTTGGGTTTTCGACTTCACCGATTTTTTTTGTCGCCTACGACTCGTTTGTTTTGTCTTTGATTTTGTTTTTTCCCCAGTTGGTTCAGATGCACCGTCAGGATTTTGCTGTCCTGCAGTTGATTGTGCTTTGGTTCGTTGAGGTTTCTTTTTAACCCTACGTTTACGGCTCGGTTTCTTCGATTTGGGCGCATCATCAAGTGCAGATGGTGCCTTGCCGTTCTTCACTTTCTTAGGCTGAGGCTTGGCCGCCCTCTTTCGCCTTCCTCTTCGACGAGAACTCTTTGAAGGCTTGCTTGTTCCTTCACTAGTTTCAAGAAAGAGCGATTCAATAGTTGAAGCAATCGTTGTCGTTAATGTTGACATATGGTTTGCAACAGAGATTTCCGCTTCCTTACAGCGTTCGATCACTTCCTTGCTAGATTTTCCAATACGTCGTGCTAGTTCGTAGACCCGCAGCGCTGAATCCGCTGGAGAATCTACTGGTTTCTTGGGTTGCTTGGCTTTTGAAACTTTTCTCTCGAGTTTGGCAACTTCCTCTGAAAGATCAGATGTTTCAGCGATCGAATTTGCATCCGCAAGAGGAGATTTGCGGCGACGTCGCCTGCCACGTTTTGAGGGCTTTTCATTCTGTAGTTGAGGTGTTTTCTTTTCAGATTTAAGTAAAGATTCAATTGTAGGTGGAACTGGATTTGGCAACGTAGCAAGGTCGATGTCGGCGCCACGTTTGTCATACGCAAAATATGCGACCTGGTCAGTAGCAATCGTTTCACTGATTCGAACAACAATTCTCTTTCCAGACGTTTGTTCATATCTGTTTAAATCAGCACGTTTGTTTGAAAGAAGTGAAGTTCCAACATTTGGAGAACATGCGAGTTCTACACGGTGGACACGGTCATCCCGAAGAATCCAACCAGCGTGTCGTGTTGCATCAGAAGCTACTTCCTCAGGGGTTTTCACAATTCCACGACCAGCACAGTGTGTACATGCACCATAGTGGCTGTCTAGAACGCTCGGACGTATTCGCTGACGAGTCATCTCCATCAACCCGAACCGGCTGATTGGCAAGAGTGAAGCCTTTGCACGATCACGCTCTAAGTTTTTCTCAAACCGTTCTTCTACTTTTCTTCTATTTGAAGCACGCCCCATGTCGATGAGATCGTTAATCACTAACCCGCCAAGATCTCGAAGCCGTAACTGCCGACAAATTTCATCCGCTGCTTCTAAGTTTGTGTTAATGGCATTCGATTCACTGTTTTTCGCTCCACGGCTCTTACCTGAGTTGACATCGATAGCGACGAGGGCTTCAGTTTGGTCTATCACAAGCCTGCCGCCACTTGGGAGATGTACTTCTCGATTGTGTATTTCTTCTATTTGACGTTCGAGGTCAAACGCATGGAAAATTGGCGTCGCATCTTTGTACTGAATGATCTTTCGAGTTGACCGTGGTGTCGCCACTTTCAAAAAGGTTTTGATTCGATCATATGCACTTTCAGAATCAACAACAATTGCGTCTATTGAGGGTCTCAGAATATCTCGAATTGTTCGAACGACAAGATCTGATTCATTGTAAAGGGGACAAGGTGCTGCGATTGTCTTGATTCGCTTTTCAATCATTTTCCAAAGTCGTACAAGATATACAATATCTCTTTTCACTTCGGTAACTTTCTTACCTTTACCAGCAGTTCTTAATATGAACCCAAAGCCTTCAGGCAGGTTGATTTTGTCAAGAACTTTTCGCATTTCACGGCGGTCTTCTTGGTCATCAATCTTTCTAGAAACACCAACCTTGTCCATATATGGCATGATGACTGAAAGTCTTCCAGGAATCGAAAGGTAACTTGTCAACGTTGGGCCTTTCGTGCCAATTCCTTCTTTCATCACTTGCACGAGAACTTCATCACCTTTTTTCAAACATTTCTGAATGGGCGGACGCGCATGTTTTGCCACTTTTTTCCCTACACGTTCGCTCGTCTCTTGACCAGGAAAATAGCGTGGATGTAGATCGGTGACATGAAGGAAACCACTTTGTGCTTCTCCATAGTCTACAAAAGCGGCTTGAATCGCTGACTCTACGTTGGTTACTCTCCCCTTGTAGATGTTCCCCACAGATGTCGCGGTTTTTGACCGTTCGGTATAGAGTTCCTCAAGACGCCCCTGTTCACAGATTGCGATTCGTGTGGCAATTCCTGGATCATCATTGACGATCATAAACTCGCCCTTTTGGGGAGGTGCCTTCTTCGTTGTACTTTTTTTCTTCACTGCTTTGTCTTTTCCGCCGTACTTGGCGTTACCGAACAATCATACACTTCCATGTGTATATGCAAGAATGCGTAGAAATTTCGCATACATCCTTGGGTGCGAGCAGGATTCGCGTTGTCGAGTTGCATTCTATGAACGCTCTAGAGTTCGGGGGGATCAGCAGGCCGCTTCAAGCGATCCCTGCTAGATCTATAGTTTGTGTTATGCCTCGGCTACCTGCTCAGCGGACCATCCGCCTAATGCCTGTGGCACCTGTTTCTGTAATTCACTTCGAAGAGTCGCTAGGATTCTTCGATCTGAGTCGAGCGAGCCTACCTTTCTAGCTAAACGCTCACAATCTTCTACCTTGACCTTCCGGATCACCTGCTTGATTGCTGGGATCTGCGTGGGCACCAATGAGAGGTGCCGAAGACCAAGTCCTATCAGTAGCATAGTATAGACGGGATCACCCGCTATTTCACCACACAGGCTAGTTTCGACGTTTCCACGCCTTGCTGCACGGATTACGGACTTTATGAGCTTGATAACTGCGGGATTTGCCGCGGTGTACAAACTCGCTACCTTTTCATTCCCTCGGTCAACTGCAACGGTGTATTGAATTAAATCGTTCGTTCCAATCGAGAAAAAGTCTACTTCCTTGGTAAAAGTGGCCGCCATAAGTGCCGCACTTGGAACTTCTACCATGATGCCGATCTTTAGTGCATGATCAAATGCAATGCCTTCCTCATCGCATTCTTCCATAACATCATTCAAAATCATTTTTGCTTGTCGAAGTTCGTTCATACACGTGATCAATGGGAACATGAGTTGCAATGGCCCCACAGCGGACGCTCGTAAAATTGCCCTGAGTTGCCTACGGAACAGATCTTGGTGTTGTAAACAATAGCGTATCGAACGTAACCCAAGAAACGGGTTGCGTTCAGGCTCCATTTCTTGAGCTTGGGTATATTTATCTGCACCAAGGTCAAGTGTTCGTAGTGTCAATTTTTTGCCATCTAGTTTTTGAATTGCATGCTTGTATTCTTCAAATAGTTGATCCTCACTCGGAGGTGTAGAACTTGTGAGAAATTGGAATTCCGTCCTGTACAGGCCAACACCTTCACCCCCCCTAGAAATCACTTGGTCAATTTCGTGCGAGAACTCAATGTTGCCAAACAAGTGAATTTCAGTACCATCTGTAGTCACAGATGACTCGGTAATGAGCTCATTCGTTGATTGCTTGTACGCTTCAAGCAATTCAATGTTTCGCTGCATTTGTGCGATCGTTGCATCATCTGGAGCGATCATTACTGTTCCTGTTTTGCCATCAATGATCAGCATTTCTCCGTCGCTGATCTCTTCTGCAACGGACTTACACCCCACGACGACAGGAACGCCAAGTGCGGCAGCAACGATCGAGCTATGGTCCGTTCTACCCCCCAAGTCTGTTGCAATTCCCAAAACTTTTTCACTTTGGAACGAAGCAATTTCTGCAGGTGTTACTTGGTGGCAAATGACGATGACAGGATCCTCTACGGTCGCTAGTCGATCTTTCGCACCACCCGTGAACTGGTCCATCAGGCGTCGTTCAAGGTCAAACACATCATTTGCCTTTTCTCGAAACACTTTCGCATCCATTGAACGAAATCGATCTGCAAGTTCTCCAAATGCTTCAACAATTGCAAATGCAGCATTGACCCCTTCAGACTCAATTCGATTTCTTATTGGATCGAGCAGCGATCGGTCTCCAAGAAGACCGAGGTGAAACTCAAAAATTTTCGCAGGTTCAGATCCAAGTGTTTTGGCAACACTGTCCCGATCTGCTGTAACTCCTTCAATAGCAGCAGCTACTGCCCTGTCATATCTTGCCAACTCTTGCGGAATTTCATCAGGAGCTAAAATGAGAAAGGGAACGCGGTGCAATGATTTTTCAAGAACCAATGCACGACCGATCACAACGCCGGGGCTAACTGGAATACCTTGGAGTAATTTCATAACGTGCCCTCAGAATGGTTCGCAGTCACTCTGGGAGTCATATTATACTCGCTCGTCGTTTGACCCATTCCAGAGGAAGCGAGCTCCTGCCTGAATGTCGGATCCAATCACGAGTAAAGCAGGTAATAGCAAGAGGATAAGTGCAGTTGCACTCAGAAGACCAAATGAAATTGCTAGTGCCATTGGTATCAAAAATTTTGCTTGCATGGATTGTTCCAACATTAATGGAGTCAAACCTAGAACAGTTGTAATGGTTGTGAGAAATATGGGGCGGAGACGGGCGCTACCTGCGTTGAGTAACGCAATCGTTACCGTTTCACCTTTTTCTCTCTGTGCATTGTAGAACTCCACGAATATTAAAGAATCGTTGACGACAACGCCACTGAGTGCTACAAACCCAATCATGCTGAGAAACGAAAGGGAAACCCCCGCTATGTAATGCCCCCAGATTACACCGATCATGGCAAATGGTATCCCAAGCATCACAATCAAGGGCTGAAAGTAACTTCCAAAAAGCCATGCAAGGATGACGTATATCATGAGACAAGCAGCAGCAAACCCGACTGGGAGAGAAGCAAATGCTTCTGCTTGTTGCTCTTGACGCCCACCTCTTTCTATACCGACATCAGGGAATGCAGATTGCCATTCTTCTAAAGGAAGCGTAGATGTGATTGATTCGGGACTCACACCATCGGCTACTTCCGCTGTAATCAACATTGTGCGCTGCCTGTTCAAGCGGTTAATCGAGGTAAAGCCACGTTTTTCTGTGATTCGAGCGACTTCAGCGAGTGGAACAGATGTACCACTTGGAGTGACGACCCACAATTGTTCAAGAGTTCCGATGTTTTCTCGATACTCCTTCCCAAGTTTTACTCGAATATCAACTTCTTCGTCTCCCTGTGCAAAAACGTGCGCGTCAATGCCATAGACGGCTCCACGTACTTGACTTGCTAAATCTGCAAGAGTTAAACCCGTACTTGCAGCACCCTCACGTAACTCAATATGCAATTCACGTTGGCCAGCAGATGCGTTGTCCGCAATATCATGCACTGCGGCATATTTTCGTAGATCAGTTTGAATCTGCTCACTCGCTGCTTCAATTGCATGGGGATCTCCACCATGTAACTTAATCGTGATGTCAGGACCACTCGGTGCTCCAGACATCATTTCATACCCAATAGTATCTGCAAGTTTTGCAGTTTCACCAACGTCGTTCCGTATCTTGTCGATCACGCCACTGGCATTGAGTGTTCGTGTTTCTGCAGGCACGAGTTCAATAAAGAGTTGGCCTAGGTTCGAAGAGAATCCCCCAGAAGAACCTTCAGTAGACATCTGAACACCACTAAGCGCACTGATGTGATGCACTTCTGATTGGTTTCGTGCGCCCTTCTCTAAATGTTCTAGCATTTTTGTGGTTTGAGAAAATGGGGTGCCCTCAGGCATCCTCAGATTAATTGCGATGGTCTCTGCATCTGGAATCGTCATAAATTCATAGCCAACTCGGCCGCCTATAACAAGCCCAAAGGAAACCATGAGTGATGCAATCGCACACGAGAGTGAAACATATCTGTAACGAATGACCAAATGTAAGAGCCAAAGATAGGCAGGAATGAGTGTGTCAAAAAGGAGAGAATCGCGTTTCGCTTCGAATGCTTTTACAATTTTGTTACACCTTGATGTGGTGACCCGTTCGGATTTTTCTAGGCTGTGCCCGAGATGTCCTGGAAGGATTAAGAGTGCTTCAAACAAACTCATCGCCAATGCGCATGCGATCACAATTGGTAAGGCGCCAAGAAGGTCACCCATATTTCCCTTTACAAAAGTTAGGGGCAGAAAGGCAACAATAGATGTGAGAACTGTCGCTACAACTGGCCAGAGGACTTGCTTTGCACCATTGACCGCTGCCTCCATCGCGGGGACTCCCTTTTCGTGCTGGGCTTTAATATTTTCTGCAACAACTATTGCATCATCAACGAGGAGACCTAGGACTAAAATCAATGCAAACATTGTCAACATGTTGAGCGTGATCCCAACCAATGACATAATCATTAAGGTGCCACTCAGTGCTGTCACAAGACCGATACCAACCCAAAGTGCAACTCTCCAATTCAATGCAAGAAGCAATAACACGAAGACTAAAGCACCTCCATAGAGCGCATTCTCAGTAAGGAGGTTCATACGTCCTTCTACAAATCTTGCGAGATCTGTGAACGTAGAGAGGGCTGTTCCAGAAGGAAGTGGATCTGCATCAACACCGAGTTGCCATGCTTTTTGGCGAACTGTTCTTCCGCCTGTGAAAGTCTCCTTCCACGTCGGGTCAAATGGCTCGCCCATTCTCCCCTTGACATAGGCACGCACAATTTCTGCCATCATGACAATATCTTGGTCACCAGATTTCGCAACAAACATATTCATTGCAGGTTTGCCATTGAATCGTAGTGCGATCGGGATATCCACCAAAGTTGTTTCAACAGAAGCAATATCCCCTAACAAAATCGTTTCACCTTGATGGCTTGAACGGATGACGATCCCTTCTAACGCAAGGGAATTTTCTTGTGGAGTATCTGTGCGGATGACAATGTCCCCGCCAGTACTGCGAAGAGTTCCTCCAGGTATTTCTTGCATCCAAGAAGAAATGCTCTGCGATACCTTGGAAATACTGATCCCATGTTCGATCAGGGAATCTTGATCAACTTGTACAGTTAACTCGTTGTTCAGATCTCCCCCTACTGCCATCGAACCCATTTCCTTGAAGGATCGCAGATCATCGCGAATATCACGGATGGCTTGCTTCATGACTTGTGTATCAGCCTCTCCCCAGAGTTGCAACATAATGACAGGCATGGAAGGCTCGATACGAGTTACGATGGGACGCTCTACATCGGAAGGGAGATCTTGAATTGCTTCAACAGTTCTGCGTACTTTGTCAATCGCCTCATCAAGATTCTTCGTACCTTCCTTGAAAGATACGGCGACTGAAGCAGACCCCTCTACACACGTTGTTCGTAACTCGTCAATCTCATCGACGTTGATCAGGGCATTTTCAATACGTTTCGCAAGAGCAGTCTCAACCTCTTCTGGTGATGCCCCAGGGAAGGACATAGAGACAACTACGCTGTCAAACGTCATATCAGGAAAAAACTGCCGTCGTAAAGTAAAGGCAGAAAAAATACCCGCGAGGATAAACCCTGCCATCAGCAAATTAATCGGTACTGGATTTCGCACACCAAAGCGAGCAAGGTTCATTACAGTGCAACCTCATTGGCACGTACGACCCGAACCTTCATGCCATCTCGCAAACTACCTCCAGGATCTACGACCACTTCATCTCCAGTTTCTAGAGGCGTTTCTAAAACAACCCAGTCATGATCTGGTAGTCCGAATTGGTGCAACGCACCTGTGATGGAAAAATCGATCGACACCGGAAAAGAACGAAGTGTGGAATCGCGAACGATAAAAATCCTGTCCTCACGAATCGATCTTCTTGGGACAACCCATCTTGATTGAATATTCTGTGCGTGTTTAACGACGCCTCGTACAAATAGTCCAGGTGGAACTCGGGTAGGTGATGCAGCGTCTTGTTCAATATCTATATAGACGATCATTGTTCTCGTTTGGGTATCGTCTTCAGGTGCGATGCGAGAGACCCTCGCATCCCAATGTCGTTTCCCAAAACCAGCTGAACGCAATGCTACTTCATCACCGAGGGCTACAAATGCTCTCGTGTGCGACGGAAGGCGAAGCGGAATCTCAAGAGAGCCGCTGTCAACAACACGGACAACCCGTTGACCAGATTGGACATGCTCTCCGACACGAACATCTAGCCCTTGAATGACTCCATCGATTGGGCTGAGAATATTGCATCTGCGTACATTCTCTTTGGCGAGTGCAACATCTGAAGCATTGGAGGCAATCGTCGAAGCGAGCTGTTCTTCAAGAGCAGGAAATCGGTCAGCCGCTTCCTGCGCATTCACAGCTTTGGAAGTGGTACCAATCGTTCTTTGTTTCGCCGCATCGACCTCTCGTTGCTTTGCAGCCCCTTGATCGAAGGCTTCTTGAATACGCGAGAGTTCTGCTTCTGCGAGCACTTGATCTTCTTTGGCAAGCGTTGCTCTCATAGTCGCTGCTTCTTGTTCGACAGAAAGCATTGCCTGCTGGGCTCTTGAGGAAGCGAGCGCTTGTTCTGCTTTTATCAATTGTTGTCTAAAATCAGAAGTGTCAAGTGAAAGCAGAAGTTCTCCTTTTTTAACAAACTGGCCGATTTTAGTCGTGGCTGGGATTGCTTCAACTGTAGATGCAACACGAGCTGGAACATCTGCGTGTTGTAGTGGGTCAGCTGAGCCATAGCCGACAGTTCTCCTTTCAACCGCAGCCACTTCCGCTTCCATCACAATGACTGCAGGCAACGCTCGTTCGCCAGTAGCGATTTCAAGTTGAGGCTTGGAACTTGCAAGTACAGAAACAATCGAAATTGAAATGAGTAAAATGAACACGATGGTAACACTACGTGTCAAAAATGATATTAACCGTCCTTTTGCCATAAGACTGTATTCTACTCGATCTGATAGGCTCTACCCATGAACGAAAAAACACCAAATGAATCGATTTCATCTGATGCTGTTCGCCATGTTGCGAAACTTTCCCGCTTAGCACTAAGCGACGATGAACTTGAACGTACAAAAGAAGACCTCGCGAGTATCTTCTCTCATATTGATAGATTGAAACAAATTGACACAGACGGTGTCGAACCACTCGACCATCCAACTGAACTCTGTGATCGATCTCGTGATGATTCCGTAGGTCCTACGCTCTCACGACAACAAGTTTTAGAGAACGCCCCTGCCACAAAAGGCGACTACATCGATGTGCCAAAAGTTCTTGGAGGTGCGGGTTGAAAACGATTTCGGAAACAATCGCATCCGTACAAAATGGTGACGTTAGCGCACAAGAGTGTGTGGCCGAAAGTATGCAACGAATCAGTACTGAACGCTATAACGCGTTTCGAGAATGCTGGAGTGACACGCCTCCCAACGACGCGGAAGGCGAACTTTCTGGAGTTACGATCGGCGTGAAAGACAACATCGTCACGAAACTTGGTACGACGACGTGTGGTTCAAAAATGCTTGCGGGATATCAAAGCCCATTCGATGCCACTGTTATTGACCGGTTACACGCTCGTGGTGCAACCTGCGTAGGAAAAACCAATTGTGATGAATTCGCAATGGGATCGTCAACAGAACATTGTGCATGGGGTGCAGTCCAAAACCCATGGGATACAACTCGCGTTCCGGGTGGTTCATCGGGTGGAAGCGCCGCTGCAGTTGCGAGCGGATTATGCCACGCAGCACTCGGTTCAGACACTGGTGGCTCTATTCGCCAACCTGCTGCACTCTGCGGAATTGTGGGATACAAACCAACGTATGGGCTTGTAAGCCGGTACGGTCTCGTAGCATTTGCTTCAAGCTTAGATCAGATAGGAGTTTTTACTCGTTCTGTTGAAGATGCAGCGATCGTATCGCAAGTGTTTGCTGGATTTGACCCAAAGGACGCAACGTCAACAGAACTCGAAGCACCCGATCTTACGACCAACATACACAAGCCAATTTCAGGATTTAAAATTGGAGTCCCCCGCAATTTTCTCTCAGATCGAAATGATCCCGAGGTGAACGCGGCCATCACACAAGCTATTCAAACATACGAATCTCTCGGTGCAACAATTGTTGCTGTCGATCTCCCCCTGACTGATGTCGGGATCTCCACGTATTATGTCATTGCACCTGCTGAAGCATCGAGCAACCTCGCGAGATACGATGGCATCCGCTATGGGCACAGAACAACTGAAAATAATTTGAATCTCTTTGATCTATACGCAAAGTCTCGTACCGAAGGATTTGGCGATGAAGTCAAACGTAGAATCATGCTCGGTACGTATGTCCTGAGCTCTGGGTATTACGATGCCTATTACAACAACGCATTAAAAGTCCGTAGGTTGATCTGTGAAGAATATGCACGTGCGTTTACACAGTGCGATCTGATCCTTGGGCCCACCACACCAACTCCCGCGTTCAAACTTGGTGCGAAAAAAGATCCTATCTCGATGTATCTCTGTGATTTCTACACCGCAAATACAAATATTGCAGGAATCTGTGGGATTTCGATCCCTTGTGGATTTGCATTGAATTTTGATACACCACTACCGATTGGGTTACATTTGCAAGGACCTGCATTTGCGGATGCAATCTTATTGCAAGCTGCAAACGCTTTCCAACAAGTTACCCAGTTTCATCTTAGAAAACCCGAGAGTTCTTTATGATCGGAGTAGACATTGGAGGCACGAATCTGCTTGTCGGTCTTGTTGAAGGCTCGGAAGTAGTAGAGAGATTGCACACACCTGTTTCATCAGAATGCAACTTTGAAGTTGTCGTGAAACAAGTCTGTTCACAAGTTCGCGCACTCGCTCCCGGCACGCTAGACCGTGTAGGGATCGCTGTCGCCGGAAGTGTGGATTGCAAAACTGGAATCGTTCACAGAGCTCAAAACTTGAATTGGGATTCTGTTCCATTGGGACCACGCATCGCGGATGAACTCGGGTGCGACGTTCTCATCGAAAATGATGTCACTGCCGCTGCGTGGGGAGAGTTCCGTTTTGGTGCTGGTGTCGATGTTGATTCGATGTTCGCTGTTTGGATTGGTACTGGTATTGGCGGTGGTCTTATTCTCGATCATCAGATTTGGCGGGGACCACTAGGTACTGCAGGCGAGTTTGGAATGTCCATTAGTTCCCCCGAAGATTCAGCGGCACCCTTCAGACACTTAGAAGCGGTTGCAAGCCGCAGCGGTATGCAGCGGTTGTTACAGATGCCAGAGCTCACTACCGAAATGTTAGCGAAGGGGTTTGGAACAGACAAAACCATCACGCTCGCAATCGAAGAAAGTGCAAGAAGAGTTGGTACTGGAATTGCAAACGTCGTGACGTTGCTCTCACTCGATTGTGTGGTCTTGGGAGGAGGGCTCGTAGAAGCACTTGGTTCTCGGTACACCGACGAGATCCATGCACAATGCCTCTCTGATGTGTTTCCAGCGCATTGTAAACAGTGCACATTGCAGGTTACAAAACTAGGCCCTGACGCTGGCCTGCTTGGAGCGGCCTCCCTAGCAAGTCAGTCATAACAATTTTCACCCATTTGTGAACCAAACAGGGTGCTGTATACCCCTCATTCAAACACCACTGTTGTGTACAACAAACTGAGCCCTACCACTACGTACGGACAACGCAAAGTACCGCGCAAAAGAAAGAGCTCCTGCCGGCCAGGAGCTCAATACTTTTTGGAAAATTGAAGTAACTACGTAACGGGATGTGGAAGCATTAATCCGTTACACAACCTCTTTCTCAGGTCAGTTACTATTCCCTAACATTACACGACACGGAGCATACACATCTCCGCTCCAAACAGTGTCGAATTCGACACAACATGCCCGTCCCTTGACACGCCTACGAATTCGACATTCTCGTTCCTGCTCGTTTCCTCACAAAAACGGGAATGCTCTGTCCAACTACGGGTGTGGATACACCTGCGTGGGTCTTAACCGGCGGACGGAACAGTAGTAGAGTGCAGTACTTCCAATAGCATGTCAAGCAAAAAAACAGATTAAATATTGAAAAAGAGTAGAAAAAGCCAGATATATCTACTCAAAATGTACGTAACAGCGTAAAAACGGCGGTTTTTAGACGTTCGATATCTGAAATTCTATTATAGATTTGTCCACTTATTCGGACGTGGGGCCTTCCTTGCCAGAGCAAAAACGGGATTTCAATTTTGAATTGGTCGTACACTTTTGCTCGTATCTCGTCTAACAATGCTTGGTCATTTGGGAATCCAACTGGCAATTGAACTGTAGCCATAGAACCAAGTAAGGAGCCATCAAGAGGTGCGAGAGGTTCTACCTTCCAAGTTGCAACGAGTTCACGTTGTGTAGAAACGGTGAATGAATGATTGTGCGCTCTGATTCGATCCCACCCTAGTGCAGCGCCCCATTGCACTGCGATCGATGCACCGAGGATGGAAGTAATATCACGTGTACCTTGCCAATCAAACTCACGCAGGAATCCTTGTTCAAAAAAATGGCTGATCGTCAACGGACGTGTCGAGTCTAGATGTTTCGTATTCGTCCATAAGAACCCTGCACCAGGAGGACCACACACCCACTTATGGAGGTTTCCAACATACCAGTCTGGATTGAGGGTATCGATCGCAAGATGTACCATCCCCGGTGCATGAGCGCCATCTATGAGAATTAGAATGCCTAGTTCTCGACACATTGCGATCAATTCTTGCACTGGGAAGAGTATTCCTGTGATCGAAGCTACGTGATCGAGCACAAGCATCTTTGTTTCTGCAGTGCATGCGTGGCGAATGGTGGACACAATTTCTTGAGAACTCCGTATCGGAGTGGGAATATCGACCTCTCTCGTCACCCATCCATTTCTTATTGACGCTGCTTTGAGTAACTGCCGAACACCGTTATACACATGGGATGTCGTGAGTATCTCACTTCCTCTGGGAAAATTTTGCGAATTGATCACACTTCCTACACCAGTCGTTGCATTTTCAACGAAACCAAGTTGGTCCGCAGAACACCCTAGAAATCCCGAAATCACCTCCCTAGCCTCTTGTATTCTATCTTTGCCTTCTCGGTCAAGGAACTGCATAGGCGCTTGCTCGAAAGCCCGTTTTAAGGCAATTTGAGCCTCAAACACAGCCGTCGGGCGAGCTCCAAAACTCCCATGATTCAAGTACGCAACGTCCGGATCTAACATCCAAGAGCATGCTTGCAGTGGTTCAACTGACACCATAGTGTCAGTACCTTAGCAGTAAATAGGAGTTTCTTGACATTCTGCTTCTATTAGCCTAACATTTCCCGTACACTTCTGCCGATAGACGTATAAACAAAGAAGTACACAGAAGTAAAGGAACGGCCTCGTATGCGTACACAAGAAATCCCACTGATCAAACTCGGACCAAACAATACCTACGGAACGTCTTATTACGGCAGAATAGAACGTAAAGGCAGCAAAACAACCACCTCTTTTCTTGCGATCGTCGGCGGTGGAACCCACGATTGCATTCCAAAAAAACAGATCGGGAAGCCCCGAACATTTTTAGATCGTTTGTTCGGGGTTAATAGAGTCCAATGGACCCCTGCTGCTTCTGCTGCAAACACGTGGGATTTCGCACACTCAGCCCAGTGTACCCACCAAACGGCGGCATCAAAAATTCAACTCATTTCTATGTACCTCAAGGACATGTCATCGATAACACGAGGATATGTCAGCCAACTCCCACTGTTTACAAAAAAACACAAAGTACAGGAGACCACCAATGAATCTTACCCCGAAACAACTCGAAGTCGTCGAGCTCATCGAACGGCACAGAAACGAACACGGCTACTCACCGACGATGAAGGAACTCTCAGAACAACTCGGTATCAGCAAAGTGACAGTGTTCGAACGAATCGAGGCGTTGATCCGAAAAGGGGCACTCATTCGAGAACCAAACAAAGCTCGCTCTTTGTCCATTGCTGAAGAATTTGAGGTACCAAACTCAGGTGCAATGCGTTTTCCATTGGTGGGACGCATTGCAGCTGGGTTGCCTATAGAGCGTTGCCAAGATCAAGAATCTTTAAATCTAGAAGATATGTTCGGCCCAAGGGTCGGACAGCGCAATCAAACGTTTGCACTTCGCGTAGAGGGCGAATCGATGAAAGATGAAGGGATTCTTGATGGCGATTATGTGCTTGTCCAACAACAAAATACCGCACGTGATGGCGACCGAGTCGTAGCGCTGTTACCCGATGGGGAAACAACGCTCAAAACCTTCTATAAAGAACCAAACGGGAAAATCCGCTTGCAACCTGCGAACCCTGCGTTTCAACCGATCATTGTGGAGGAGTGTTACGTTCAAGGTGTCATCACTGGAGTACTTCGCAGTTACTCCTGATCAAACGGGCATACGCCTCTATTGTTTCCTCAATGACAATTTGTGGTTCTAATGCAAGTTGCGCCCACCCTTCTTGAGCGATTCGAAGACAGCCCCTAGAAGCAGGATCGTCTACCCTTCCAGGAATCACAAAAGCTTCTCGACCATGTTCTTCTACCGCAATTCTAGCTGTGATCAAGGCACCACTCCTGTTCGCAGCTTCTACAACAAGCACGGAAGAAGCGAGCCCTGCAACGATTCTATTTCTACGTGGAAAATGAGCAGGCTTAGGCGTTGTCGTACAAGAAAACTCACTGAGGAGCAGACCGCCATGTTCAACGACATGGTCGAACAACGCAGCATGTTCTGGTGGGTAGATCACGTCTAGACCCGAGCCAAGGACAACGACATTCGTACTACCCAAAGTTGCAGCTGTTCGATGCGCAACCCCATCGATCCCTCGAGCTCCTCCTGAAATTACTCCAACTCCAGCTTCACAAATCATGCTGGCAAAATGTTGAGTTTGTCGGATGCCATACGCTGTACACCTCCGTGCACCAACTATTGCAACTGCAGCACGATGTACACTTTCCAACGACCCCCTGTACCAAATAATGGGCGGAGGTGCAGGTAGTGGTTTTAGTAGTTTTGGATATTCGTCATCTAGTACTGAAACGAAGGTAATTTTGTTGGAAATTGCGGCTTCTTTAATGCGACGGACATCGGTGTTGCATACCGTCGTTCGAAGTAGTTCAGACACCCCTTTTGGCAATACGTCATCAAGCGTATTCTCAAGTAACGCAGGACCAATGCACTCAAATCTACCTGCTTCTTGCACAAGCTTCAAGAACAGAGGAACTCCAAGCCCATTGTTGGCAGCGAGCGCGAGCGTTTCTTCTGGGAGATCTTCAAGTTTCCAAACCATGCCGGAACCATACAAGCAGATCACCGCAGATCTCATTAAGTACGCCTTTTTTCTCTACATCGCCAAAAGGCACATGCGACGCGCATGCAAAGTGACTGTACATTGTGAAGTCGCAGGGTAGAGTGTTATGTGTCCTGTCGAGGGCTTTGCAAGAGCCCAACAAAGAGGGCAAACCCTCCGAAGCCAGCAATCCATAACCGTCGGTCTTTAGATGTCAGCCCCTCTAGAAGTGTTGGGTTCTCCCCTTCACGAATCACTCTCAGTGGCATCGCTGTTTTTCGCTCGAGCCACTGCAAGGGTGTTTTAGCTGCATTGGGGTCGTATACAACAAACTCGCCTCTCATCGCACCGCTTGTTTGCATTTGGATGACTCTTGTAATGAGGTTCGCATCTTGTGCGATCAACTGATCTATAAACGACTCGTATTCATGTATTCGATATGCTAGATGCTCGCGATCTTCTTCGATCAGAGCAACCCGTTCTTGAATGTGCTCCAACTCTTGCTTTGCTGGAAGTACGATTGCTGCCCAAAGCAGTAGACACCCTGCAACAATGTAGAGCCAACCTGAATCGAATCTTAAAAAGTACCGTTTCACTTGGTTCTTTATCGACCAACACGACCTCGCTTGCTCAAACCTTGTATACTTCGTATCCCCGATTGCGGGGTAGAGCAGTCTGGTAGCTCGTCAGGCTCATAACCTGAAGGTCGCAGGTTCGAATCCTGTCCCCGCTATTTAAGAAACCGACCCTTGCGGTCGGTTTTTTAAATAATGGCACGGATTGGGTTCTGCGACGCGG